>NZ_JBHXRM010000042.1:0-77863 GCF_042716895.1 Streptomyces sp. NPDC058653
CCAACAACCCCCCCGGGGTGGCGCTCCGGCCCGTGGCCGGTCTGCTGTTCATCGGCGGCGGCGTCGTCGGCGCGGGCATCGACGCGCGCCTGCCGGGGCCCCCGCCACTCGGGGCGGGGGGCCCACCCCGTTCACGTACGGGCCGACCCTTCACACGCCGGTGTCGCCGTGGCACGTGCCGGTGTCGCCGTCACGTCAGCCGTTCGCGAGGGCCACGACGCGGTCGAGCGCGCCGTTGAATCTGTTGTGGTCGCCCACGATGGGCCCGGTGGAGGTGTACTGCCACATCGTGTACACGCCCCAGCCGGCCGGGAGCTGACCCACCGTGGAGTTGTAGCGGGCCACCCAGAGCGGGTTGGTGGAGCCGAAGCCGCTGTAGTTGCCCGTGCACTCGGTCCACCAGCTGGTGGCCGTGTAGATCACGGCGTCCCGGCCGGTGCGGGACCTGTAGGTGTTCAGGAACTCGCGGATCCAGGCGACCATCTGCGCCTGCGTCTTGCCGTAGCAGGCGGCGCCGTACGGATTCCACTCGATGTCCAGCACACCGGGCAGGGTCTTGCCGTCACGGGACCAGCCACCGCCGCCGTCGACGAAGTAGTTGGCCTGGTTGGCGCCGCTGGAGTCGTTCGGAGTGGCGAAATGGTAGGCGCCACGGATCATGCCGATGGTGTACGACCCGTTGTACTGCTGCGCGAAGTACGGGTTCTTGTAGTAGTTGCCTTCGGTGGCCTTCACGTACGCCCACTTGACGCCGCTGTTCCACAGGGAGCCCCAGTTGACGTTCCCCTGGTGGCTGGAGACGTCGACGCCCTCCGTCTGTACGGCGCGGTCGCCGGCGGGCGGGCCGCCGCCCTGGCCGTCGTGTTCGATGACGCCCATACCCATGTGGGCGGAGCCTCGTTCGGGGATGTCCGAGGTGTGGGGGGAGCCGTCGGCGCTCGCCGCGCCGGGGAGTGTGAGGAGGAGAGCGAGAGCCGCGAGGAGGACACCGGCCAGGGTGGGGCGGCGGCGGCCTGACGTGTCGGATGTGCGCACGGACATGTTCGTGCCTCCGAGAACGATGAGGGGGGAAGCTCGTGACGGGTCGACATATCATGGTGTGGACATGCCAAAACCTGCGCTGGGGACGACGCTACGGGGGCGCCGCGGAGCTGGGGAAGGGCCTCAGACCGCTGCCGTTGGTATAAACCTGCGAAATAATGACCGAGCTGGGGCAATGGACCCCGGTGTCGGAAAACTTTCAGGAGCGGGAAAGCTCGCGATGGGTGTTATGGGTGCTGACGTGCACGGAGACAGTACGGCGAATGAACCCGAAGCGGCCGGGAAAAGTGATGTGGACCGTGAATTCCTGGCGCTGGAGCGTGAGTTGGCCGTTTTCCTGCGGCGTGCCAGAGCCAATTCCGGAGAAATGGCCCGCGAGGTCCACCCCGAACTCGAACCGGCCGCCTACGGACTTCTCGTACGGCTGGAGGAGACCGGCCAGCAGCGCGCCACCGATCTCGCCGTCTATTTCGGTGTCGGCAAGGCCACGATGAGCCGTCAACTGCACGCGCTCGAAGGGCTCGGACTGGTGACACGGGAGCCCGACCCGGCCGACGGGCGGGCCTCGCTGGTCCGGCTCACCGCCGAGGGGCTGGAGCGCTTCCGCCGGGTACGGGACGCGCGGCGCGAGCGGTACGTCCGCAAGCTCGCCGACTGGAACCGGGCGGAGGTCGCCGAACTGGCGCGGCTGCTCCACCAGTTGAACGCGCGCGCGGCCCGCTGAGCGCGCCAGGGGCGGCGGTGCGGCGGGGTGGTAAGGCAGGACGGACGGGGCTACGGCTCCACGTACACGACCGTCGCGTCGTCGTACGCCTTGCCCCGCCGGAACGCCACCCCGTCCGGGTCCGCCGACTCCGCCGCCCGTACCCGGTCGATCAGTTCCTGGGGGCCGCTCTTCCTGACCAGCGCCAGACAGTCCGCCCAGTCGCCCTCCCGGAACACCTCGACCCAGCGGGCCGCGCCGTCGGTGAGGGCCACCATGGCGCGGACCTCGGAGGCGGGCGTACGTCCCGTCACTGCCTTCGACGCCACGCCCGGGTCGACGGCCGCGGTGAAGAAGCCGCCCTCGGCGTTGCGCAGCGCGTCCGTCGCGGCGGCCTGCCGGCGGACCGAGCGCGGAACGCGGTCCAGCCGGTCGTCCACGACGGCCCGCACCTCACCGGCCGGCGACTCCAGGAGAAGCGTCGAGTCGGAGAGGACGAGATGCTCGACCGACGCCCCGTCCCAGCGCGCCATGACGACGGTCGCCTGCGGCGTTCGGGGGTGAGAAAGGTCACATGTGTCACGGTGGGCGTCGGCGGTGCGTCCGATTGCCTCCGCCAGTGCCTCGGTGAGAGGCATCTCCCGCCGGGAAGCGGACAGTTCGGTCAGCGCGCCGCCCAGCCGTGAGGTGAACCACGGCACTCCGTGCACACAGCCGTCACCGTCCCGGGGAGGCGTCACCCCGTCCAGCGCGATCAGGGTGCCGCCGCTGCCGGCCGACGGCGCGGCCACGGCGGTCCAGTCCTCGTTCGGGCGGGGGTGGCTGCCGGGGGCGGTGGCGATGTCGATGCGCATGGACCCAGTCTGCCCCAGGCCCGGAAGGCTCCCCGTGGTGCCCGACCGGGGGGCACGGGTGCGACGCGTGCCGGGACACAGGCCTCGTACTGTCGGCGCCGCGGCGCGCCCCGCCGCGACCCGGCGCATCCCGGCGTACTCTCCCGCGAGACCCCGGAGCGCCGTCTCCGAACAGCCGCGCGTCGTCGGCTCCGCGGCGATGCGGCCCGGCATCCTGCCAAAGCTCACGCGTAAGTTCCAACCGCCCCGTCGCGCATGACGAGGACGCGCGCCCGCGCGAGTTGTTCGCCAACTCCTCCTTGATGTTCACTCGTTCAGGTGGCGGAGCGGCCGATACGCGCCCCCTCCGAAGAACGCTGGAATGGTCGGAAGCCGTGCCAGGGGTGGAGGGGTTATCCGGGTCTGACCGGACGTCATCTCCGCCTCGTGGGCGGACGAGTCAGAATGCGAGCACCGGTGCAGATGAAGCGGCCTCGGGGCAAGGGCGGCAAGCGCGACGGGTCCCGGAGCTCGGTGGAGCCCCGTAAGCCGGCGGAGTCCCGCAAGGCGGTGCCGTCCGGCTCCGCCGGAGGGGACGTGCCGGAAGCTCCCGCCGGACGGCCCGTACGCGTACGCACCCGGCTCGTCGCCGCGGTCGCCGTCGTCGGCGTCACCGTCGTGGCGGCGGGCATGCCCGCCGTCCTGAGCGCCTCGTCCGAACTGAACGACGCCCAGAGCCTGGTCACCCTCGCCGAACTGAACCGGCAGACGGCCGTGCTCGCCCACTCGCTCGCCGACGAGCGGGACGAGGTCGTCGTCCATATCGCGGGAGGCCGCCAGGAGGCCGGGAGCGGGGGCGACGAGGAGAAGGACGGCGAAGGGGCCGACGGCGACCCGGGCGCCGGCGCCGCCACCCGGGTCGACCGGCAGATCGACGAGATCGACGTGGTCGCCTCTCCCGGCCTGCGCAGGGACCTCTCCACCGTCCCGTCCGTCCGCCGCACCGCCCTGACCGGCAAGGGCAGCGCCCTGGAGGCCTACCAGGCGTACACGGACGTCATCGCCAAACTGCACGCCGTCAGCGACGAGGTCGCCGAGAAGACGCCCCCCGGGGCCGCCGACGGCACCCGCGCGCCCGCCGCCCTCGGCCGCGCCGTGGAGCAGGCGTCGGCCACCCGGGGCCTGCTGCTGGCCGCGCTCGCCGTCCCGGAGCCCGAGAGCAAGGCCCCCCAGTTCGATCCCGTCACGGGCCTGCCCGTCGAGTCCGGCGACGACAATGGCGACGGCGACGAGAGCGAGCGCACGCGCGACGCGCTGAGCGCCGCCGCCCAGCAGTCCCGCGTCCATGAGCTCGCCTCCCTCACCGACTTCGACCGGTCGGCGGGCGCCAAGGCGCGCGACTCCCTGGCCACGACCGTCACCGGGCCCGAGGTCACCGCGGCGGAGAAGTACCTGGCCGACCTGGCGGACAGCCCCGAACTCTCCGACCGCGACCGGGACGCCGACCGGGAGAAGCTCGACTCGTCGCTGTCCAGCCGGATCGAGCAGATGCGGGGCGTCGAGTCCGGCATCGGCTCCGCCCAGCTCAAGCGGCTGGAGGCGCTGCGCGACGACGGCGTCACCTCGCTGGAGGTGAGCATCGCGCTCCTCGGCGGTCTGCTGATCGTCGCCGTCGGGGCGTCCACCGCCGTCGCGCGTACGCTCACCCGGCCGCTCGCCGTCGTCCGTATCGGCGCCGCCCGGCTGGCCGCCGAGCCCGCGACCGAGGAACCGGTCCGCTTCACCGGCCGCAACGACGAGTTCGCCCAGGTCGTACGGTCGCTCAACGGCCTGCACGCCAAGCTTCTCGACGTCTCCGCGCGCGCCGACAAGCTCAGCGGCGAGCGCACCGGACTGATCGGCGCCCGGCAGTCCATGGCCGACCAGCGCGCCGAACTCCAGGAGCGGGCCGCCGGGATCACCGCGGAGCTGGAGGCGCTGCGGCACACCGTCCACCACACGTTCGTCAATCTCGCGCTGCGCACACTCGGCCTGGTGGAACGCCAACTCGGCGTCATCGAGACCCTGGAGGAGCGCGAGCAGGACCCGGACCGGCTCGGCGTCCTCTTCCAGCTCGACCACCTGGCCACGGTCATGCGCCGGCACAGCGAGAACCTGCTGGTGCTCGCGGGCCATGAGCAGGGCGCGAGTTACGCGGGTCCCGTCCCGCTCGTCGACGTCCTGCGGGCCGCCGTCAGCGAGATCGACAAGTACGAGCGGGTCACCATCCTGTCGCTGCCGCCCAACGCCCAGCTGGCCGGATTCGCCGCGGACGACCTCAGCCACCTCGTCGCCGAACTCCTGGAGAACGCGACCTCGTTCTCGCCCCCCGGCGCCCACGTCGAGCTCTCCGGCTGGCGGCTGGAGAACGGCGACGTGACGCTCGAGGTCCGGGACAAGGGCATCGGGATGTCGGCCGCCCGGATCGCCGAGCTCAACGAGCGGCTCGGGGACCCGCGGGCGCACCAGCCGCGGACGGCCACGCCCGCGAAGGCGGGGAAGTCCGGGAAGGCAGGGAAGCCCGGGAAGCCGGCGACGTCCGGCGCCGAGGGCGAGGGCGCGGCCGACGGGCTCGGTCTGCGCGTCGCCGCGCTGCTCGCCTCACGCCACGACGTCCGGGTCACGCTGCGCGCGCAGAAGCAGGGCGGGCTCGCGGCCGTCGTCGTACTGCCCGGGGCCCTGCTGCCGACGGCCCTGCCCGTCGCGGGCCCGCACCGCTCGACGGCGGGGGCCGCGCCGCTGGTGCAGCTGCCCGGCTCGGAGGCGGAGGCCAACTCCAACACGCTGCCCGGTCTCTCCGGCCGGGACCCGCTGCCGACGGCGGACGGGGAGCCGATCCGCCGGACGCCCACCGCCGACCCGTACGCCATCGGACCGGAGGCGCACGAGCGCGTCGCGGACGAGTCGGACGAAGCGGATGACCTGGTCGGTACGGGCGAGGCGGAAGAGTCGGGCGAGGCCGACCGGACAGACGGGGACGAGCCGCCCACCGACGCCACCACCGACGCCGTCGACGACTCCACCGCCGACGCCGTCACCGACAAGGGACTGCCGAAGCGTGTCCCCAAAGTCGTCAAGCCCGGCGCCACAGCGGGCGACCGGGCGGGTAGCGTCGACGCGGACGCGTTGCGCCGCAGGCTCGGTGGCTTTCACCGGGGAGCCAAGGACGGCAGGCGCGACGCCGATGCCGAGCTCTTGGAGCAGACCGAAGTGCAGCAGCAGACCAGCCCAGTGAAGACCGGCCCCGCGCGGACCGGTTCGGTGCCGCGGCAGCAGGACGACCCGGCGCAGGCGGCCGAAGGACGGACGGACGAGACGGGGGAAACTGTCGAGGAGGCACGCAGTTGACGGCGACCGGCACATTCGGACTCAGTAGCGAAGCCCGCAATCTCCACTGGCTGTTGACGAATCTCGTGCAGGAGGTGCGAGGCGCGCACTCCGTCGCGGTCGTCTCCTCCGACGGACTGCTGCTCCTCTCGTCGGACCCCGCACGGCACGACGCGGCGGACGAGGCGGGCGGGAGCGAGAGTCCGCGCGGCTCCAGCTCCGACCTGGCCACCGTCATCTCGGGCATCAGCAGTCTCACCCTCGGCGCGGCCGAACTGATGGACTGCGGGGGTGTGAAGCACACCATGGTCGCCATGGAGGAGGGCAGCGTCTTCGTCATGTCGATCAGCGACGGCTCACTGCTCGGCCTGCACGCCGGCGCCGACTGCGACATGCACGTCGTGGCGTACCACATGGCCATGTTCGTCGGCCGCGCCGGACATGTGCTCACCCCCGAACTCCGCAGCGAGCTGCGCAAGTCGATGGAGAGTGCCCGATGACATCGGCGTCCGCGGCCGGATCCGGCCGCGGATTCCCCGGCGGCGGGCTGCGCGCCCGCGGCCTGCCCCTGCGTTCCGCCGGGGGGCGTGCCGCGCGCGTGCGGCCGTACTCGCTGACCGGCGGCCGGACGCGTTTCGGCCATGTACTGCTGGTCGAAACGTTCGTCGCCGCGCTGGAGGCCACCGAGGAGCGCGCCTCCGAGGAACGCGCGCCGGACGGGCGTGCCCCGGCCGGTCCCGCGCCGGAGGCGCGCAAGGAGGCGGCGGGCGGCGGCGCCCCGTCGCGCACCATGCCGGAGATGCGCGCCATCGTGGACCTCTGCGCACGGATGCGGACCGTCGCGGAGATCTCGGCGCTGCTGAAGATCCCGCTGGGGGTCGTCCGGGTACTGCTCAGCGATCTGGCCGACCAGGGAAAGATCCGGGTGTACGGGACGGGCCACGGCAGCGGCCACCCGGACCGGGCCCTGCTGGAAAGGGTGCTCGGTGGACTCCGCCGTCTCTGACGTGTCGCCGTCGTCGGACCCGGTGGAGGACCCCTCCGAAGAAGGCCTGCGCGACTGGCAGTTGGACCGCAGCAAGGCGCCCATAGCGACCAAGATAGTGGTCGCGGGCGGCTTCGGCGTCGGCAAGACGACCTTCGTGGGATCCGTCTCCGAGGTGCGTCCGCTGCGTACCGAGGCGGTGATGACGAGTGCCGGTGAGGAGACCGACGACCTCACGGCCACCCCGGAGAAGACGACCACCACCGTCGTGATGGACTTCGGCCGCCTCACGCTCGACGACGACCTCGTGCTGTACCTCTTCGGCACCCCCGGCCAGCAGCGATTCTGGTTCCTCTGGGACGACCTGGTGCGCGGCGCGATCGGCGCCGTCGTCCTCGCCGACACCCGCCGGCTCTCCGACTGCTTCCCCGCCCTGGACTACTTCGAGAGCTGCCGCCTGCCGTACGTTGTCGCCGTCAACCACTTCGAGGGCACCGAGACGTACGACGCCCAGGACGTACGGGAGGCGCTGTCCGTACCGGCGGGCGTACCCGTGCTGACCATGGACGCGCGCAAACGCATCACCGTCGTCGACACGCTGCTGGCCCTGGTGGGCCACGCCCTCGAAGCGGCCCCCGAATAGCCCGGCAGCAGGCAAGCAGGCAGCAACATACGGAGAACCCCGTCATGCGGAAGATACTCGTCGTCGGTGCCGGACAGTCCGGCCTCCAGCTCGCCCTCGGACTCCAGTCGCACGGGTACGCGGTCACCCTGATGTCCAACCGCACGGCGGACGAGATCAGGTGCGGCCGGGTCATGTCCACCCAGTGCATGTTCCACACCGCGCTCCAGCACGAGCGGGATCTGCGGCTCAACTTCTGGGAGTCCCAGGCCCCGCGCGTCGAGGGACTCGGTGTCTCGGTCGCCGCGCCCGACTCCTCCCGCGCCACCGACTGGCTGGGCAGGCTCGACGGGATCGCCCAGTCCGTCGACCAGCGGGTCAAGATGGCCGGCTGGATGGAGACCTTCGCCCAGCGCGGCGGACAGCTCGTCATCCACGGGGCGGCCGTCTCGGACCTGGACTACTTCTCCCGTACGTACGACCTCGTCCTCGTCTCGGCCGGCAAGGGTGAGCTGGTCGCGATGTTCGCCAGGGACGCGGTCCGCTCCCCGTACACCACGCCGCGGCGCATGCTCTCGGTCGCGTACGTCCACGGGCTGGGCCCGCGCCCGGAACATCCCGGGCTGGACGCGGTGCGGTGCAATCTTGTGCCCGGTGTCGGCGAGCTGTTCGTGATGCCGACGCTGACCGTCAGCGGCCGCGCCGACATCCTGTTCTGGGAGGGGATACCCGGCGGTCCGATCGATGTCTTCCAGGGCGTCAAGGACCCCGCCGACCATCTCTCGCTGACGCTGGAGCTGATGGAGCGGTACACGCCCTGGGAGTACTCGCGGGCCACGAAGGTCGAGCTGACCGACGCGAACGCCACCCTGTCCGGCCGGTACACGCCCACCGTCCGCAACCCCGTCGGGCGGCTGCCGGGCGGCGGAACTGTCCTCGGTGTCGCCGATGTCGTCGTGGCGAACGACCCCGTCACCGGGCAGGGCTCCAACTCGGCCTCTAAGTGCGCCGCGTCGTACCTGGAGTCGATCCTGGCGCACGGCGACCGGGAGTTCGACGAGGCGTGGATGCGCGCCACGTTCGAGCGCCACTGGGAGAGCGCGCGGCACACCACCAAGTGGACGAACACCATGCTCGGCCCGCCGCCGGAGCATGTGCTGGACCTGTTCGACGCGGCGGGCCGGCTCCAGCCGGTCGCCGACCGGTTCGCCAACGGCTTCGACGACCCGGCGGACTTCGAGGACTTCTTCTACGACCCCGACCGGGCCAAGGCGTATCTCGCGGAGGTCGAGGAGAGCGCCACCGACTGACGCCCACCCCGCTCAACCGCGCCGTGCGGTGGACGAGTTGTTGCCCCGGTCGTCACCGGCGGCGGCGCCCGCCGGCAGCTGGGGCGGTTCGTAGGACCGCGCGTCGAGCGGATCGGCACCCGGGTCCGGCCGTACGGCGCCGAGCAGCGGATTCGACGCGATGGGGGAGACCTTCACCCGGCCCCCGGGGCGCGGGGCGTGGACCACCTTCCCGTCGCCGAGGTAGATCGCCACATGGGTCGCCTTCGGGAAGTACACCACCAGATCGCCCGGGCGCAGCCGGCTCAGCTTCACCTTCCGCAGCTGGGCCCACTGCTGCTGGCTCGTACGGGGCACGTTCACCCCGGCGCGTGCCCAGGCCTGCGAGGTCAGCCCCGAGCAGTCGTACGACTCCGGCCCTTCCGCGCCCCACAGATAGGGCTTGCCGATCTGTTTGACGGCGTACGACAGCGCCTTGTCGCCCTTGGCGGAGGGCGCCCGGAGGCTCCGGCCCGGCCCCTTGCTGGGGGCGACCGGGGCGCTCCTGGTGGTCGGCGTGCCCGTGGGCGCCGGCGCGGCCGTGGCCACCGGCCCGCTGCTGGCCACCGGTGTGCCCGTGGCCACCGGCCCGTTCCCGGCCACCGGTGTGCCCGTGCCCGTCGGCGTGGTCGCCGTCCCCGTGGGGCTCGCGGCCTCGCCGAGCGCGCCGGAGGTGATCAGCCTCTTCTGCGCCTTCTCCGTGTCGGCGTCCTCGCGTTCGGCGATCGCCGAGATCTGTTCCGCGCTGAGCGAGGCCAGCATTCTCTCCACGTCGGCGAGCCTCGCCCGGACCGCGTCGCGCTGCTTCCGCTGTTTCGCCGCCAGTGCCTTCTGCTCGGCCAGTGCCTTGCGGGACCGGGCGGCGAGGGTCTCGGCACGTCGCTCGCCGTTGGTCAGCCGCGCGATCGTCGACAGCCGGTCGCCCTGCGCACGGTCCATCAGATGCCGCTGATCCAGGGCGTGTTGCGGATCGTCGGAGAGCAACAACTGGATGTAGGAGGAGAGTTCGGACGTGCCCTGGTACTGCTGCCGGGCCAGCCGCCCGGCCTGGGCCCGGCTGCGGACCAGTGCCTCGCGGGCGTCGGTGAGGCCCGCGCCGACACTCTTGGCCCTGGTCCGCTGGGCGGTGAGCTTCACCTCGGTGTCGTTGTAGGCCTCGGTGGCCTCCTCGGCCTGCCGGTACAGCTTCCGCAGCTCGGTGAGGAGCGCGGAGACGCTGCGCGGAGCCGCGACGGGCCCGGCGCCGGGCACTGATCCGGCGCTCGGCACCGGCACGGCGCTCGGGGTCGGCACGGCGCTCGGCGTCGGCCGGGTGCTCGGGGCGGCTTCCGTGCCTGGGAGGGGTTCGGCACCCGGAACGGGTTCGGCGCCGGCCGGTACGGCGCAGGGGATCGTCGCCAGGACGGCGAGCGCCGCCGTACAGACGCCTCGCAGAAGTCTGCCTGACACCTCGTCACCTCCGTTCGCGGGACGGTCCGTCCGACCCCGAGGAGACGATGATGGGGCGTCATTTGTCCGACCCTCGTGTGCTTACCGCACAATTGGGCGACATGGCGGCACGCCGTCACCCCCCGAGGGCCGATACGACGGCCCCCGGCGTGGCGGCTTGAGGCGTACGGGAGGGGTGTCCGCCGGTCGCGCGCGGGGGCCGTGGCTCAGTCGACCGGCAGCGCGTAGAACGTGCCTCCGCGCCGGATCACCGCGGTCCTCCCCGCCATCAGCGGCTGATACGGCGGCGCGGCGACGCCCGCGCCGTCCGCGCCGGGGGAGGGGGCGGGGCCGCCGGCGTTCTGGAACTTCCACAGCCGCCTGCCGTCCTTCGCCCCGAACGCCGTCACCTGGAGCCCGTCGGCCGACAGCACCGTCCGGCCGCTCTCACTGAGCGAGATCCGGGGGACACCGCTCCAGGCGGGGCCCTCCGTCGTCCCCTTCCAGCGCTGTACGCCGGAGTCGGGATCGAGCGCGTACACCTCCTGGAAGCGGTTGGCGACGTACAGGGTGGAGCCTACCAGCGTGCCGGTGCCGAACGCGAAGGGCTTCTGGCCCGCCACCTCGGGCGCGCCGGACCGGCGCCACAGCCGCTCGGCGCTTGCGGTGTCGTACGCGTACAGCTGGTCCGCCGCCGCCGCGAAGAGCCGGCCGCGCGCGTCGCCGACCGAGCCGCCCACGGGCGGTACCGCGCCGAACGACTTCGACCAGGTCCGCTTCCCGGTCGCCCGGTCGAAGCAGTGGTAGACCGATCTGCCCCTGGCCGCCCTCACCTGGACCGGGAGCAGCGACTTGGCGTCCTGGCGCACCACAATGTCCGCCTCCCGTACGGCGATCAGCTGGTACACCGGGGTCAACGGCGCGCGGCCGTTGGCGATCACCGTGCGCCACAGCTCCTCACGGGTCGTCAGATCGAAGGCGAAGAGATGGGTGCGGACACGGGCCGCCTTCCCCGTCCCGCTCCGGTACGCCCCGGTGAACCAGACCTGGCCGTCGCTCGTCCCGGTGACACCGGCGACCTTCAGCCCGGGGGCGCCCTTGACGCCGTCCGCGTAGTCGACGCGGTGCTCGACCGCGCCCGAGGCCGTCGAGATCCAGAGCAGCCCGCTCTCCCCGGCGACGAAGCCGAGTCCGGACGAGACGGGAAGCGCCTGATGGAGGGCGGCGGCCCCGGCGCTCCGCCAGAGCCGTCTGCCGGTACGTACGTCCACGCCGGTGGCGCCCGAGCCCGAGGTCAGGACGAGGGTGCGACCGCCGATGACGGCGGCGTTCAGGACCTCGTCGGCGGCCACCTTCTGCTCATACGCCCAGAGGGCCTCGGGCGGCAGCCCGGTCAGCCTCCTCGGGGTGTCGTCCGTGCCGAGGGGTTTGTCGTCGGTGCCGTCGGACTGCTCGTCGCCGGCGAGCGCGAGGACGCCCCCGCCGCCGATCACCAGACCGGCGGCGCCCGCGACGATTCCGGTGATGAGCGCGCGGCGCCCGAGCGGCTGCCCGAGCGGCCCGCGGAGCGAGGCGAACCGGCCCTGGCCCGACGGTCCGCCGGGCGCGGTCGGCGCGGGCGCCGGGGCCCGGACGGGCCCCGGCGGCAGGGCGGGCGGTCCGGGCGGTCCCTGCGGGCCCGGCGCCGGCGGGAGGGCCTGGGACTGCTGCGGTACGGGGGCGGCGGTCGGCGGCAGCGGGAGGGCGGTCGGCTCGGGCCGGGCGTGGGGCAGCGACAGGGCGGCGGTCGGCCGGTCGCCGACACCGCTCTCGCTGCCGGAGGCGGTCCGGGGGCGGCCGATGCGCGTGGTGCGGGTGTCGGGCTCGGGCACGGCGCCGGGCGTCGCGTCGGCCGGCGGACCGGGCACGGCGTCCACCGGGCCGCCCGCCGGGGCGTCGGCGGACCCGCCCCGGGCGGCGTCCAGCGGCGTGTGCAGGGTGTCGACCCGGGCGGCCTGGTCGGCGATCGAGGCCGACAGCGCGGCGGGCAGCCACCCGCCCGGTCCGGCGGCCGACGCCGCCGCGCCCCCCGGCGCGAGCTCGGCCGCGACGGCTCCGGCCGTCGGCCGCTCGCCCGGCTCCTTCGCCAGACAGCGCGCGACGAGCGGCCTCAACCCGCCCGGCACTCCTTCGAGTTCGGCCGTCCCGGACGCGATGCGTTCGGCCGCCGACTCGGCCGGCCCCCTGGTGAGGGGCGTCGTACCGGTGGCCGCGTACGCCAGCAGCAGCCCCAGCACGAAGATGTCCGACGGCGGCCCCGGTACCTCGCCCTCCAACTGCTCGGGGGTGAGATACCCGAGCCGTACGGACAGCCGGCCGCCCTCCATGGCCTCCGCCGACGCCGCCGCGCCCAGCGCCCCGAAGGCGGTGAGGCGCGGCCCGTCGGCGGCGAGGGTCACGGTGTCGGGCGCGAGCCCCTGAAGGACCGCTCCGGTCGCGTGCACGCGCGACAGCGTCTCGGCGAGCGCGCCGCCCAGTGTCCGGACGGCCCGCTCGGGCAGCGGCCCGGCGAGGGCGACGGCCTCGCCGAGGGTGAGCGCGGGGACATAGCCGCACGCGGTCCAGAGCGTGTCCCCCTCGGACGGGTCGGTACGGGAGTCGAGCAGCGGCCGCACCCAGCCCCCGGCCAGCCGCTCCTCGGTCCGCGCCTCGGCCTGGAAGCGCCGCTGGAAGGCGGGCAGCACGGCGAGAGCGGGGCGGGCGACCGAGACGACGACGGTGGCGCCGTCCGGTCCGTACGCCAGATACCGCACGGCGCTCGCCGACTCCCGGTACCGCGACAGCACGGTGTAAGGGCCGACGAGACGTGGGTCGTCGTGCCGCAGCGGTTCCATCACGCGAATGCCCCCTGGTGGCTCGGCCGGGAGGTCATCTCCGGCCTGGTCGATCCTAGGCGGTGTCCTCCCGGTCCTGCCGGGCCCGCGGTCCCTGGTGCCGCGTCCGGTCTGACCGGCAGGACACCCCCCAGGCCCTGTCCGGTCGGTCCGAGCGGCCGTCCGTGCCGTGCGACGGCGACGGGACGGACCTGTCCGAACGCCGGGTCCGCCTCACGGCGTACGGCGCCGTTCGCGGACCCGCCCTAGATGGTGCCCGACAAATCGCGCCCGCGGCACCATATATGACCGTGTATGGCCAGGGAGTTCCGCGTTCGGGTGGTCCCGGGGCGCCGCCGGCTCAGCCGTGGCCGGGCTTGGACCAGGGCCACTTGAGCGTGCGGCGCTCGCGGCCCTCGGGGACGTACTCGTACTTCCAGCCACGTTGCAGCCCGAGCCGCTTGGTGTAGCCGGCGGGCGCGCGCCGGTAGGCGAACACGGTGGGCGGCCCGCCCCCGGCGTCCGGCACCGGGACCTCGTACCACTTCGGGGGCTGCCCGGTCGGCCCGGTCAGCACGGGCAGTACGCGACCGTCGAGCGGCCCGCCGACAAAGACGGTCTCTTCGCTTCTCACGCCGCCAGTGTCGCGCAGCGCCCCGCCCGGGCGGACCCCGGTCACCCCCGCGGCGTACCGCACCCGCCCCCGCGTCCCGCCCCGTCCCACCCCCACGACCAGCGGCTTAGCCGTCCGCGCTGACCCGTTCGACGGAACCTGACGTGGACCCTCGGCGCGCCGCTTGACGGCGCGTCTGCCTTTGATGAGGGCCACGGCCCGGTTTCCTGAGCGGGTGGCCGACGCCCGCACCGTGCCAAGGAAGCGGAGATCCCCACCATGCGCGTTTCTCGCATCCTCGCCACCGCCGCCCTGTCCTCCCTGGCCCTGGGCGTGGGTGCGACGGCGGCCCACGCCGACCCGCAGCCGGTCCTCACGGTGAGCCCGAGCCCGGCGCGGCCCGGCTCCCCGGTCACGATCTCCCTCGACGGCGGCTGCGACACCAGCACCGTGACGGCCTCGTCCCGGGCCTTCACGGGCTCGGTCACGCTGACCGCGAGCTCGACGTCGGGCATCTACCGGGGCACGGCGACGATCCGCCGCGACGCCCGGGCCGGCACCCACACGATCAACATCTTCTGCCCGAGCGACGGCACCTCCTCCTTCACCTTCACGGTCGCCGGATCGGCGACCCCCAGCCCCACCCCGACGAGGGGCGCCAGGGGCGGTGTGGGCGGCAGCATCGCGGGGACGGACGCGGCGAAGGTCGCGGCCGGGGCGGGGCTCGTGACGCTGGCGGCGGCGGGCGGCACGCTCGCGCTGCGCCGCCGCGCCAAGCACTGAGGCGCCGCGGGACACCGGGACCGGCGCTCCGGCGCCGGTCCGCTCACGCCAGCAGCCCCGAGGCCTTCCAGAGCCGCCGGCCCGCTCCCCGCAGCACCCCGATGTCGTCCAGGAAGTCCGTGAGGCGCTTCGCACCGGACCGCATCACCTCCCGGCGGTGGCCGCTCGCCCGGACCTGGGCGACGGCCTCGCGCCGGTCCAGCCCCACGTTCTCGTAGACCTGGGGACTGACGAAGCAGACGGAGAAGACGCGTGCCGCCTGGCCGGCCGTGAGACGGGTCAGTTCCCGCTCCCAGCGCGGCGAGGTGACCATCTGGCGGCGCAACTCCTCGCGGGCGTAGCGGACGTGGCGGGCCTCCTCCACCACATGGACGCGGGTCACGCCGCGCACCAGCGGCTGGACGCGCTCGTCCGGGAACGTCAGGCGCTGCATCCAGTCGAGGATCTCCTCGCCGAGGAGCGTCGCGGCGAACGAGCCCGGGGTCGTGGAGACGGTCTTCAGCAGGCGCGCGGCGTTGTGGTGGACGCGGGGGACGGGGTACGCCGGGGCGCCGCCCTTCCGGATCATCTTCGCGAACATCATCGAGTGGCGGCACTCGTCGGCTATCTCGGTGAGCGCGTAGCGGACATGATCGCTCGTCACCGACTTGTCGTAGACGTGCCTCACCAGCAGCTGCATCAGGATGATCTCGAACCAGATGCCGAGCGAGGCGAGCGAGGCGGCCTCGTGGCGGGCCAGGTCCATCCGCCGCTCCTCGGACATCCGCCGCCACAGCGGGGTGTCGTAGAGGGAGACGAGCTCCGGGGGCCAGTACCACTTGCCGTCCTCCGCCGGGGCGTCCCAGTCGAGGTCCCTCTCCGGATCGAAGGAGTGCCTCGCCGAGGCTTCGAGGAGCCGCCGGGCGACCTGTTCGCGGTCCCGCAGCGGGCCGAGCGCGTCGCGGGGGGCCGTCACTTCGGGTTCGTGCGCTGCTGTCATGGCTGGGAGCACCTCGTAGCTGCGGTTACCGGGGGTACGATCCTCGACTCCCTTATAAGACTTCCTGTCAGCAGCTCTCGTCAATCCCCTCCACGCCACTTACTGACGCGATGTCCAGCAGCGTGCGGTCCTGCCGAACAGCCGTGGTCGACAAACAGAGCGTGGCCATCGCCTCCTCCACGCGCTCGAACCAGTCGAAGCGGCGAGCGGGCAACTCCCGGTGCCGGCCCCGGTACATGAAGGCCCGTCAGGGCGTTGAGATCGCGCCATACCGTCAGATTCATGATCAGCCACTTGTCGCCGAGGACCGGTACGTCGGTGGCGTTGCCCGATTCGCTCCTGAGCCGCCATCGGAAGCCGTCGGACCCGTCGGCCACCGCGTTCACGGGGTCGAGTGCGTCCACGAAGTCCTTCGACTCGGCGGATTCCAGCGGGTATTTGAGGCGGGCCGTGTTCACCTGGGCGAGCTCGTGCACGGGGGCGCCGGGGGGCGGAGGAAGGTGTCGTCACCGGCGTACGTCAGACAGGACCGCCTCGGCGACGCGTGCGATTTCGAGGAGCGGGACATCGGCCCCGCGCCCGGCCACCAGTTGGAGACCGACCGGGCAGCCGTCCGGCGTGAAACCGGCGGGCAGACTGGCCGCGGGATGGCCACTCAGGTTGAACGCCCAGGTCAGCGCCGTCGAGTAGACATCGCGGCCGGGACCCTCATGGCCGTGCGGACGGTTCGGGGTCACCGGCGTGAGCAGCAGCGGCGTACGGGCGAAGTACGCGTCGAGCCGGCGGGCGTTCTCCTCCCGGGCGCCCGCCCCCGCTCCTCCGGACGGATCACCGCCCCATACCGCCAGCCATGCCTCGCGCGGGTCGAGCAGCGACAGGGCCGAGCCTGGGGCCCCGTCGAGCCGTACGGCATCGGCCGCCGCGAGCCGGTCCACCGCCGCCCGTACCACCGCCTCCACCGCGGGCTCGGTCCGCGCGAAACCGAGATCCGGCGAGTACGTGGCCGGCACCGGTATCGGCACCGACGTCCGCGCCCCGGCGGCGGGGGCGGAGCCGGCCCCCGACCCGGCCAGCACGCACCGCAGATACGCCTGGGCGTCCGCCACCCGCCGCGACAGCACCCCCGCCGACGCCAGCCCCGTCCGGTCCGGCGTCGGCAGCAGCCCGTTCGTCGTCTTCAGACCGAACACCCCGCACCACGCCGCCGGGACGCGCACCGACCCCGCCCCGTCGCTGCCGGTCGCCAGCGGCACCAGACCGGCCGCGACCGCCGCCGCCGAGCCCGCCGACGAACCACCCGGCGTGCGGTCCCGCCGGTGGGGGTTGACCGTACGGCCGTGAGCGCCCAGTCCCCACGTCTGCCAGTACGTCCCAGGGCCCGGCACCGCCGTCGAGCCCACCGGCACCGCCCCCGCCGCCATCAGGCGCCGCGCCGCGTACGAGCGGATGCCCGCCGGGCCCTTCACCGCGAACGGCAGCCCCGCCAGCGGCAGTCCGCCGTCCACCGTGCGCGCCCGCTCCCGCGCGTCCGCGTGCCACACCTCGATGAACGCGCACAGCCACGGATCCGTCCGGTCGATCCGCTCCAGCGCCTCATCCACGCCCCACCGGGCCTCACCCACCACGGGAGTCAGTCTCGCAGCGCCGCCTCCATCACCGCCCGCGCGATCGGCGCGGCGTCGCCGCCCCCGCTGATCTCCTCCCGCGCCGCCTCCGCGTCCTCCACCACCACGGCCACCGCCACCGCCGGCCGCCCCGCGTCCTTGGCCTGCGCCCAGGAGATGAACCAGGCGTACGGCGTACCGGAGTTGCCCACCCCGTGCTGCGCCGTGCCCGTCTTCCCGCCCACCGTCACCCCGTCGATCCCGGCGCTCGTCCCGGTCCCGTCCTCCACCGCCCCGACCATCAACTGCCGCAGCCTGCTCGCCGTCGAGGGCTTCATCGCCTGCCGGTAGCCGCGCCCGCCCCGGTACGAGACGACGTCGCCGTCGGCGGCGAGCGTCCGCTCCACCAGATACGGGTACCTCAGATCCCCGCCGTTCGCGACCGCCGCCGCGACCATCGCCATCTGGAGCGGTGTCGCCGTCGTGTCGAACTGCCCGATGGAGGAGAGCGCGAGCTGGTCGTCGCTCATCTCCTGGTCGAAGTTGGAGACCGCGACCCCGGAGGGAATTCTCAACCGCCGGTCGTTGAAGCCGAATCCGCGCGCCGTCTCCACCATCCGGTCGAGCCCCACCCGCACCCCCAGACCGGCCAGCACCGAGTTGCAGGACCACTTGATCGCGTACGCCAGCGACTCCTTGTCGCAGCCCCGCGCGTCGTTCGGGAGCGTGGTGCGGGTGCCGGGCAGGACGTAGGGATCGGGGACGTCCGTCGGCGCGTCCACGTCCTCGACCACCCCGGCGTCCAGGGCCGCCGCCGCCGTCACGATCTTGAAGGCCGAACCGGGCGGATACGTCTGCCGGATGGCCCGGTTGAGCATCGGCCGGGCGTACGCGCGGTTGTACCGCCGCCACGCGTCCGCGACGGCGTCGCCGGTGCCGGACAGCGATCCCGGGTCGTACGACGGGCTGCTGACCAGCGCGAGGATCCTGCCGGACGACGGCTCGATCGCGGCGACCGCCCCGCGTCTGCCGTCGAGCCCCGTGTAGGCGGCCCGCTGGAGGGAGGACCTGATGGTGGTGACGACCGTGCCGCCGGGCTCGTGGGCGCGCGTGATGTCGTTCCAGAACGGCAGGGGGGCCAGCATCGGATCGCTGCCGGAGAGGATGCCGTCCTCGGCGTTCTCCAGCAGGCTCGTGCCGTACGTCTGCGAGGCGTAGCCGGTCACCGGCGCGTACAACGGGCCCTGGGTGTAGGTGCGTTCGAAGCGCAGTTGCTGGCCGGAGTCCCTCGACCCGGTGACGGGTCGGCCGTCGACGAGGATCTGCCCGCGCGGCTGCTCGAAACGGTCGATGGTCCTGCGGCGGTTGCCGGGGTTGTCGTCGAGCGAGTCGGCCTGGATGAGCTGGATCCGGGCGGCGTTGACGAGCAGCGCGACGAGGAGCAGCAGACAGAAACCGGCGGCCAGACGGATATGGCCGATCATCGCTCGCCGCCCGGCGCCGTCCCGGTGGAGGACCCCGTGTCGGTCGGGGGACCCGTGATCACCCTCGTCGGCGCGATCACACCCGTCTCCACCGTCTCCGGACGGGGCCTGCGGGCCGAGTCGCTGAGCCGGATGAGCAGCGCCACGATCATCCAGTTGGTGACGACCGAGGAGCCCCCCTGTGCCAGGAACGGCATCGCCATACCGGTGAGCGGGATCAGCCCCGTCACCCCGCCCGCGATCACGAACACCTGGAGCGCCACGATCGACGCGAGACCGACCGCCAGCAGCCGCCCGAACGGGTCGCGCAGCGCGAGGCCGGCGCGGTAGCCGCGGGCGACGAGCAGCGCGTAGAGCATGAAGATCGCCGTCAGCCCCGCCAGCCCGAGCTCCTCGCCCGCCGTGGCGAGGATGAAGTCGGACTTGGCGGCGAAGCCGATGAGGACCGACCGGCCGAGCCCCAGCCCCGTACCGAACATCCCGCCCGCCGCGAACGCGAAGAGGGACTGGGCCAGTTGCTCGGGGCCCTGGCCGGCCTCGATGGAGGCGAACGGGTCGAGCCAGTCCTCGACCCGGCTGTGGACATGCGGTTCGAGCCAGCCGACGGCGAACGCGCCGACCCCGGCCAGCAGCAGTCCGACGGCGATCCAGCCGGTGCGGCCGGTCGCCACGTACAGCAGGATCACGAAGAGCCCGAAGAAGAGGAGCGAGGTGCCGAGATCGCGCTCCAGGACCAGGACGAGAACGCTGAGCAGCCAGATCGCGACGACGGGGCCCAGCACGCGGCCCGCGGGCAGTTGCAGCCGCCAGATCCTGCGGCCGGTGTACGCGAGGGCGCTGTGGTTGGCGGCGAGATAGGCGGCGAAGAAGACGGCGAGCAGGATCTTCGCGAACTCGCCGGGCTGGAAGGAGAGTTCGTCGATCCGGATCCAGATCCTGGCACCGTTCACGGCGGGGAAGAAGATCGGCACGGTCATCAGCAGCAGCGCGGCGACCACCGAGAGATACGCGTACCGCTGGAGCACCCGGTGGTCGCGCAGCAGCGCGACGACGGCGATGAACAGCGCGACACCGAGGGTGGACCAGACGAGCTGCGCGGGCGCGTCGGGCTCGCCGGAGGTCGACAGGTCGAGACGGTGGAGCAGCACCAGTCCGATGCCGTTGAGCAGGACGGCGATCGGGAGCAGGAGAGGGTCCGCGTACGGGGCGCGCAGACGGACCGCGAGATGCGCGACGAGGGCGAGCAGGCCGAGACCCGCGCTGTGCCGCAGGGCGTCGGGCGGGACGGCCACGTCGCGGGCGAGGCCCACGGCGACGTAACCGAAGAGGGAGATGAGGACGGCGCAGACGAGGAGCGAGAGCTCGGCCCCGCGCCGCTTGCGGAGACGTAGTTCGGGCGGGGGAGAGTCCGCCTTCGTTGCGGTCATGGAGCGCAACGTAGCAACCCGACATGCCTTATGTCCGTTTATGTAAAGACATAAGGCATGTCGGGTTCAAGGGTTCCGCACCACCGGATCAGCCCTGACGGGGCGGCCCCGAGAATCGGTCCTGACGGGTCAGCACCAGCGGGGCGTCTTGCCGATGTTCTCGATGTACGCGGCCGAGACCCACGCCCAGGTGCCGTCCGCGAGGAGGTACCAGTGGTTGTTGCCGTTCACGCTGTCGCCCCGCGTCTTGCAGTGGATGAGGATGAGGGTGCCGTACGGGAGGCTGCCGACGACGCGGCTGCTGCGGGTGGGCCTGTCGCGGATCAGGAGCCCGCTCCTGGCGGTGACGCGGCCCTTGTAGAAGTGGGCGGCGGCCGCCTCGTCGCCGGCGGCGGCGGCCTCGGCCGCCTCGGCACGGGACGCCTCGGCGGCCTGCGCCACCTCAGGGTCGAGGGTGGCGGGGCGCTCCTGGACGGCGGGGTCCATGAACGCCTCGTCCATGGCGGCCTGGTCCATGGCGGCCTGGTCCGCCATGGCGGCGGGGTCGTCCATGTCGGCGTGGCCGTTGGAACTGACGGGCGGCGGGGCGGGGAGCGCCGCCATGGCGGGTGTCGCGGTCAGGGCCGCCATGGCGACGGCGAGGGCCGCGGCGTACGGGCCGAAGGAGCCCCGGAGGCGCTGGGGGCGCGCGGAACGCCGGGCACGTGAGGAACGCAGGGAACGCTGGGACATGCGTGACTCCTGAAGTTCGGGACGGGGCGAGTGATCGACGGAGAACTGCCCGACGCTCGCCCGATTTACCCTAGTTTCGTCACATTCTGTCCGCAACCGTAACTCTGTGTGCTCCGCGCACTCGGCGTATCCGGCGCCGCGTCCTCGTCGGCGTCAGTGCTGGTACGGGTTCCCGCCCTGGCCCTGCTGGGGCCCCTGGCCGCCCTGGCTGAACGGGTTGCCGCCGCCCGCCTGGCCGCCCTGCGCGCCCTGCGCGAACGGGTTGGCGCCGTGCTGCTGGCCGACACCCTGCTGGGCCTGCGTCGCGCTCTGCGCGAGAAGCTGCTCCGCCTGCTCGTTCGGCACCCGGTGCTCCACCCCGCAGAAGGTGCACTGCGTGTAGTGCTTCGTCGAGTACGGGAACAGCGGGACGAAGAAGAGGGTGAACTTGGAGACCCGCTTGCGCAGCGTGTGCGCCGACGGGTTGCCGCACTGGCCGCACACGAGCGTCAGTATCGCCAGCTGGTAGACGTAGCCCTTGGTGCCGAAGATGATCATGTGTGATTCCTTCTCTGCTCATGACGCTCATGACTGGCGCACCTCCATGGTGCCTGCCGGTGACAGCGGCTGTCAGGGCAGGCGCCCCGCCCGGTTGAGATTGATCAGGGGGCCGAGGAGATCCCCGTACCGCTCCAGCCGCGCCGCGATGTCGCCGACGCGGAAGACCAGGTCCTCCGGCGCCGAGCAGTCCGCGACCTCTTCCCAGGACACCGGGGTGGAGACGGTCGGTTCCGTACGGGCGCGCACCGTGTACGGCGCCGCCGTCGTCTTCGCCGCCGAGTTCTGGCTGTGGTCGACGAAGACCTTGCCGGGGCGCAGCGCGCGGGCCATCCGGTGGACCACCAGCTCGGGCAGTTCCGACTGCGCCTCGACGGCGAGCGACTTGGCGTACGCGGAGACCTCGGGCGACGGCGTCGGCTCCAGCGGTACGAGCAGATGCAGGCCCTTCGAACCGGACGTCTTGGCGTACGCGCCGAGCCCGTCGGCCGCCATCCGGTCGCGCAGCCAGAGCGCCGCCTCGCAGCAGTCCACCACGGTCGCGGGCTCACCGGGGTCCAGGTCGAAGACGATGCGGTCGGCGAGGGCCGGGCCCTCGACCCGCCACTGCGGGGTGTGGAACTCCACGACCAGGTTGGCGGCCCACATCAGCGTCGCGAGGTCCTCCACCAGCACCTGCTCGGCGATCTGGTCGGCCGAGCGCGGCACCCTCGCCGTCCGCACCCAGGAGGGCGCCCCGGGCGGCGGATTCTTGGTGAAGAAGCGCTGGCCGGCCGGACCGTCCGGAAAGCGGAGGAAGGAGACCGGGCGGCCCGCCAGATGGGTCAGCAGGGCGCCCGCCACCGTCGCGCAGTAGTGCAGGACCTCGCCCTTGGTGGTGCCGGTGGCCGGGTAGAGGACCTTCTCCAGATTGCTGAGCGCGATCCGCCGCCCCTCCACCTCCGCGATTGGCGTCATACGATGAGAATCCCACGAATTCCGATGTAAGGGATTAAACGTGCGATCCATCTGGAACGGCGCAATCTCCTTCGGTCTGGTCAACATCCCGATCAAGCTCGTGAACGCCACCGAGAGTCACTCGATCTCCTTCCGGCAGATCCATTTGGCGGACGGCGGCCGGATTCGTTACCGGAAGGTCTGCGAGCTGGACGAGGAGGAGGTCACCTCCGCCGAGATCGGCAAGGCGTACCAGGACGCGGACGGCTCGATGATCCCGATCACGGACGACGATCTGGCCCAGCTCCCGCTGCCGACGGCGAAGACGATCGAGATCCTCGGATTCGTGCCGGAGTCCTCCATCGACCCGCTCCAGGTGGGCTCGGCGTACTACATCGCGGCGAACGGGGTGCCCGCCGCCAAGCCGTACACCCTGCTGCGGGAGGCGCTGAAGAGGAGCGAGAAGGTCGCGATCGCGAAATTCGCCCTCCGGGGGCGCGAGCGGCTGGGCATGGTGCGGGTCCTCGGCGACGTCATCGCCCTGCACGGGCTGCTGTGGCCGGACGAGATCCGGCAGCCGGAGGGGGTGGCGCCGGAGACCGACGTCAGCATCAGGGACGCCGAACTCGACCTGGCGGACGCCCTGATGGACACGCTCGGCGAGGTCGAACTGGAATCGCTCCACGACGACTACCAGGAGGCCGTCGAGGAGCTGATCGCCTCCAAGGCGGCGGGTGGCGAGCTGCGGGCGCCGGAGGAGCCGGGGGAGCGGCGTGGCGGCAAGGTGCTGGACCTGATGGCGGCGCTGGAGGGCAGTGTGCGGGCGGCCAAGGAGTCGCGGGGCGAGGGGGACGCGGGGGACGAGGGCGAGAAGGAGGACGCGGAGGTGCGGCGCCTGCCCACCCGCAAGAAGGCGACGGGCGGGAAGAGGGCCGCGTCGAAGACGGGGTCCGGGACGGCGAAGAAGACGGCCTCGAAGTCCGCGTCGAAGTCCGCTTCGAAGACGGCCTCCAAGACGGCCGCGAAGAAGACGGCGGCGAGCAGGAGCACCGCGAAGAAGACGGCGGCCAAGAAGACCGCCGCGCGGAAGACCGCAGAGAAGAAGACCACGGAGAAGAAGGCCCCCGCGCGCAAGCGGGCCTCCGCCTGAGCGATGCCCGGCGGGGGCGCCGCCGGTCGGTGAACGTGCCGGACCCGCTCAGCGGCCGGGCGCGTCCCGCAGGGCGAAGTCGTCCGGCAGCGGTGCGCCGAGCGCGTTGAGGGCGTCGACCAGCTTCTTCTCCTCGTACGTGAAGTGGGACTCCACCAGCGCCACGAGACCGTCCAGTTCACCGCGCACCCGGCGGGCCTCGGCGGGGCTCGGCGCGGGACCGATGCCGTCGACCAGGTCCTGGAGCCGGCCGAGCATGCCGGTGACCATGTGATGGTCGTGCGCGAGCTGTTCGAGTACGGGCGCCAGCTCGGGGGAGTGCCGCGCCAGAGCGGGGAAGACCCCCTCGTCCTCCGCCGTGTGGTGCCGGGTCAGGGCGGAGCAGAACGCGAGGCAGTGCGCCCGCAGTTCGCGCGGGCGCTCGCCACCGCCCGCGAGGTGGTCGTCCACGTCGTCCCGCAACCGCGCGAGCTCCTCGCGGAGCCAGATGTGCACATCGATCAGCTGATTGCCGAACGCCGCGAGACGCCCGTCCGGTCCGGTGGAGATCCCCATGCCCGGCATCGTATGCGGGTTATTGATTCTGTTGGATTCTGTGCGACAGACCCTGGCGGTTCCGGGGAATTCCGGTGGACAATCCGGGGCGCGGGCGCCCCTTCAGGCTCAGCCCTGTCATCACCAACTCGCGCCCCGTGTTTGCCCGTTGGGCCCGGCTCCGAGTGAGAGGGACAAGCGATGACGAACAGCAGACCCCGGCCGCCGGAACGATGGCGTGCCGCGTGCGCGACCGCCCTCGCGGGGGTGCTCTGTCTGGGCACCCCGGCGGCGGCCGGGAGCGACACCGGTGAGGGCCGGCCCGGTGGCACCGCGTGGACGGTGTCCCGCGGCGGCCCGGCCGCCACCGTACGGCTCGACCCCGCCGACGGCTCCGTCACCCTGGACGTACGCGACGGGCGCACCACGCTCGTCGCCCCCTCACCCGTCGGCATCGTCACCGAGGACGCCGACCTGACGCGCGGGCTGCGCCTGGTGGACCGCGAGGACCGCCGGATCACCGAGCGGTACACCACCGTCGTCGGCAAGGAACGCCGCCGCGCCGTCGACATGGCCGAGTCCCGCTTCACCCTGGAGGGGGCCGACGGCGCCCGGGTCGACCTGGTCGTACGCGCGGCCGACGACGGGGTCGCGTACCGCTACGTGCTCCCCGGCGACGCGGACGGCGCCGTGCTCCGCGAGGCGTCCGGCTTCGTCCTGCCGGACGACGCGCCCGCCCGGCTGAGCGGCTACTCGGTCAACTACGAGCAGCCGTACGACGGTACGACCGCCGGCGGCGCGTCGAGCGGGCAGTACGCCTACCCCGCGCTCTTCCAGGTGGGCGACGACCACGTCCTGCTCTCCGAGGCGGACGTCGACGGCCGCTACCCCGCGAGCCGTCTCGTCCACACGGCGGGCAGCGGCCGCTACGACGTCGCCCTCGCCGACCCCTCCGTACCCCTGCCCGCCGAGGGCCCTCTCGCGACCCCCTGGCGGACCGTGATCGCGGGCGACCTGGCGACCGTGACCGGGTCCACGCTCGTGGACGACCTGGCCCCGCCCTCCCGCGTCGCCGACACCTCCTGGATCCGGCCGGGGACCGTCGCCTGGTCCTGGCTCGCCGGCTTCGGGGCGGCGCAGCGCAGCCTGGAGACCCAGCAGCGGTTCGTGGACTACGCGGCGGCGCACGGCTGGGAGTACTCCCTGGTGGACGACGGCTGGAACACCACCGACTGGATGCCGCAGCTGATGGAGTACGCCGAACGGCGCGGCGTGGGCGTCCTGTTGTGGATGCACTGGACCGATCTCGACACCGCCGAGGAGCGCACCGAGCAGCTCGACAAGGTGAAGAGGTGGGGCGCCGCCGGACTGAAGATCGACTTCATGGACTCCGACTCACGCGCACGCATGGGGTGGTACGACGAGATCCTGCGCGAGACCGCCGACCGCGAACTGATGGTCAACTTCCACGGCTCGACGCTGCCGCACGGCATCCAGCGCACCTGGCCGCACGTCATGACGATGGAGGGCGTGCACGGCGCCGAGCAGGGCAACGTGCAGGCCGACGACATGGCGACGCTGCCCTACACCCGCAACGTGGTCGGCTCCATGGACTTCACCCCCATGGGCTTCCAGTTCGGGCGGCGGAACAACACCGAGGCCGCCGAGCTGGCGCTCTCCGTGGTGTACGAGTCGGGGTTCCAGAACTACGCGGGCAGCGTCGAGGCGTACCGGTCCCGCCCCGAGGTCGCCCGCTTCCTGGAACAGGTCCCGACCGTCTGGGACGAGAGCCGGCTCGTCGCCGGCGCGCCCGGTGAGGCGGCGACCTTCGCGCGCAGGAACGGCGACCGTTGGTTCGTCGGCTCCGTCCGGGCGGGTGAGGCGGGTACCGAGCGGGTGCCGCTGACGTTCCTGGGATCCGGCTCCTGGCGCGTCGACGTGGTGCGGGACGGCGCCGACGGGCTGGTCCGGCAGAGTCAGCTGATGGACCGTCAGGACACGCTCACCGTGCCGGTGCCGGCGAACGGCGGCTTCGCCGCACAGCTCTGCCGCGCCGTGCCCGGCCGGGACAGCTGCGACCGGCCGGTGGACGCGCTGCCCGTCGGCACGCTGTCCGTGACCCCCGCGAGGACCGACGCACGGCCGGGGGACACCGTCGACATCGAGGCGGGCTTCGTGCTGGACGAGGCGGGCCCCGCCGAGGACGTGGCGCTCGGCGCCCGTACCCCCGAGGGCTGGTCCGTCGACGGCGCCGGCGCGACGGCGGACGAACTGGCGAACGGCGCCGGACTGACCGCGTCCTGGCGGATCACGGTCCCCGACGACCCGGCGTACGGGGCGACCGAGATCCCGGTCACGGTGGTCTACCGCGACCCGGACGCCCGCCGGGGCGCGCCGCCGCTGACGATCGAGCGCACGGTGCGCGTCCTCGTGGCGCCCGAAGGCACGGTGTACGTCAGCGCGTTGCCGTTCGTCTCCGAGAGGAACGGCTGGGGACCGGTCGAACGCGACCTCTCCAACGGCGAGAACGCCGCGGGCGACGGCGGCCCGCTGCGCCTGGGCGACACCACGTACGACAAAGGGCTCGGCGTGCACGCCGATTCCGAGGTGACGGTCGACCTGAACGGCGCCTACGACCGCTTCGCCGCCCGGGCCGGGATCGACGAGGAGAAGCCGGACAAGGGCTCGGTGGTCTTCGAGGTCGTCGGCGACGGCGAGGTGCTGGCCCGCAGCGCGGTGCTGGGACCGACGGACGTCGCGCACGCGTTCGACGTCGACGTGAGCGGTGTACGGCGGCTGACGCTGCGCGTCACCGACGGCGGCGACGGCATCGACTCCGACCACGGGGACTGGGCGGACGCCCGGCTGCTGGAGAAGAAGGCGTAGTCGTACCTCCGGACGGGTCGCCGAGCGGCCCGTCCGGCCGGTCCCGCACGGGCAGTTGGCGCCCCGGGGCCTTCCGACGTCCCGGCGGGTCGGGGACGAAGACACTCGGCCGGTACGTCGTCGGCCGCCGCGACCGGCCGCAGAACGTGTCGAGCCGGAACATCGAGGGGTCCTTCACCTCGTGTCCGGCGATACGGCTCCGGACCTCGGTCCGCCACCGCGCCTCGTCCGCGGTCTCGAAGACGACCGCCCAGCGCCCCGGCCCCCACTCGGCCTCCGAGGCGCGTCTTTGCCGCTCCCGGCTCCGTCCGCGCTTCCGCTGTCCCGGCACAGGCCCGGCATCGCAATCCCATGCCCCTCAGCAATCGTATGCGCGTACGCCACTCGAATAGGATTTCACCCCAGTGTCACCACCAGCAGCACCAACAACTTCAATTGAGTGGAGAACAGGTATGCGTGGAGGCAACGTCGCCGTGGTCGGCGGCAGCATAGCGGGGTGTGCCACGGCTCTCGCCGTGTCTCGTGGGGGAGCCGAGAGGGTCACCGTCTTCGAACGGGCGGACGCCGAACTCCGTGACAGGGGCGTGGGGATAGCCCTCCACGCCGACCGCTACAAGGAGCTCGAAAGCGCCGGCTACGTGGCCCCCGAGATGCCGTGGGCACCGCTGACCCGGCGCGTGTGGACGGTCCAGGACGGCGAGTCGGAGTACGGACGGGCCATCGGCGAGCAGCCGTTCCCCTTCCGCGCCTACAACTGGGGTTCCCTGTGGAGCGAGTTGCGGCGCCGGGTGCCCGAAGACGTCACCTACCGCTCGGGGTCCCTCGTCAGTGAGGTGGAGCCCGATTCCGACGGAGTGACGCTGCACCTCGCCGACGGTCAGAAGGAACGTTTCGACGCCGTGGTCGGCGCCGACGGATACCGCTCCGTCGTGCGCGAGGCCATGTTCCCCGGCCGCAACGCGACGTACGCCGGATACATCGGCTGGCGCGGCACCTCCGCCGACGTCGCCGACCTCCCCTCCGACGGCCACGACGCGCACAACGTGGTCTTCCCCGGCGGCCACTGCATGATCTACCGCATCCCGGACGGCGTCGGCGGCCACCGGCTCAACTGGGTCCTCTACACCGCCCCGCCGGAGTCCGAGGGCCTGCACCCGGACCTCAGGACCCCCACCTCCCTGCCGCCCGGCCGGCTCAACTCGGAGCTCACCGCCCACCTCAGGGCCCTGGTGGCGGACAACTTCCCCCCGTACTGGGCGGCCCGGGTGCTGCGCACCCCCGCCGAGACCACCTTCATCCAGCCCATCTACGACCTGGAGGTGCCGCACTACACCTCCGGCCAGATGCTGCTCGTCGGTGACGCCGCCAGCGTCGCCCGCCCGCACATCGGCGGCGGCAGCGTGAAGGCCCTCCAGGACGCCACGGCGCTGGAGGCCGCCGCGCTGGCCGGGGGGAGCTGGAAGGAGGTCCTGGAGTCGTACGACATCAGCCGTGGCCCCGTCGGCACGGCCATGGTCGCGCTGGCCCGCAGGATGGGCACCGCCCAGGTCGAGTCGACCCCGGACTGGGGCGCGATGGACAAGGCGGACTTCGAGACGTGGTGGCACGAGCAGAACAGCGGCTCCGACCGCAACAGCGGTTTCGGCGGCCACAGCCTGAAGCGCCCGTAGCCGCACACGGTCGTCGAAAGACGCCGGGCGGGCCGCACACGCGGCCCGCCCGGCGTCGGCGGAGCATCGACGGTCCCCATGCCTCAGGGCGCGGCGGACCGCACCGGGGTCAGCTCCAGCGCCTCGTGCAGCGCCGTCGGATCGGCGCGGGCGTCGGCGCCGTCCATCCGCAGCGTCATCCGTCCCGAGGTGAGGACCGTGATCGTACGGGCGCACTCGGCGGCCTGCGTCGGGCTCGGCGAGACCAGCAGTACGGCGATCCCCTCCTGCGCCAGCGTGCCGACCAACTCGTAGACCTGCTTGGCCAGCAGGGGCGCGAGCCCCTCCGTCGGCTCGTCCAGCAGCAGCACGCTCGGCGAGCCGAGCAGCGCGCGGGCGAGAGCCAGCATCTGCTGCTCGCCGCCGGACAGGTCGGTGCCCCGGTTGCCCCGGCGCTCGCCCAGCCGGGGCAGCAGCTCCAGCACACGCTCCGGGGTCCACCGGCTGGGCCGGGTCGTGTCGCCGCGGCCCGGCGGGCGGTAGGAGAGCCGCAGATGCTCCGCGACGGTGAGCCCGGCGAAGACCCGGCGGCCCTGCGGTACGAGACCGATCCCGGCCCGCGCCACCTTGTGCGCGGGCTGCCCGGTCATCTCCCGGCCGTTCAGCCGCACCGAGCCCGCGGAGGGGCGGATGAAGCCCGCCACGGTGTGGACGAGCGTGGTCTTCCCCGCGCCGTTGTGGCCCACGATGGCGTGGACGGACCCGGCGGGGACGGTCAGATCGAGTTCGTGCAGGACGGTGCCGCCGTGGTAGCCCGCCGTCAGACCGGTGAGTTCCAGCATCGGTGCTCGGTCACCCTCTCGCTTCTGCGGTGTCGCGGACACCGTCGCCGGGACCACCGGTATCACCGGCCGCACCCGCGGCGTCGGTCCGGCCGGTCCCGGTGGCGTGGTACGCGTCGCGGACCTCCGGGTGGGCGAGCGCCTCCGTGGTCTCGCCCGTGATCAGGACCCGGCCTGCCGCCAACACCGTCACCGTACGGGCGAGTTCGGCGACGACCTCGACGTGGTGCTCCACCAGGATGATGGCGACGCTCTCGGGGAGGCCGCCCAGGATCGTGAGCAGACGGCCGATGTCGCCGTCGGTCAGCCCGGCCGCGGGCTCGTCGAGCAGCAGCAGTCGCGGGTCGCCCGCGAGGGCCGCCGCGAGGTCGAGCATGCGGCGCTGGCCGTGGGAGAGGTCGGCGGCGGGCCGGGCGGCGGCGTCGGCGAGCCCGACGGCCTCCAGATGGCCCATCGCGGACTCCGCGTGCCGCCGGTAGCGGGAAGGCCGCCACCAGGCGCCCCGGCGCAGCGGATGGTGCCGCCAGCCCGCCAGCACGATGTTGTCCAGCACCGACAACTCGCCGATGACCGACGGCTGTTGGAAGCTGCGGGCGATACCGAGACCGCTTCGCTTGGCGGTCGCCGTACGAGTGATGTCGGTGCCGCCCAGCGCGATGGTGCCCCGATCGGGGCGGTCGGTACCGGCGATGAGGTTCAGCAGGGTCGTCTTGCCGGCACCGTTGGGCCCGATGACGGCGTGCCGCGCTCCGGCCGGCAGCCGGAGGCTGACGTCGTCGACGGCGGTGAGACTCCCGTACCGCCGGGTGAGGTTCCTCAGGTCCAGCACAGGCGCCGTGGACGCCGCGCCGGACGGTGCGGTGGTGGCTGTCATGGGGCGACCTTCCCGGCCGGAACGCTGTCGTGGTCGGACGGGGGCCGGTCGGCCTTCGCCGCGCCCCGCCCGCCCGGGCCGGGCCCGGCGCGCAGCCCGGCCAGACCGCGCGGCAGCAGATAGACGGCGGCCACGAACAGGGCGCCGAGCAGCAGCGGCCCATGGCCGGGCCATGAACTGGCCACCCAGTCACGGGTGAAGACGATGAGTCCGGCACCGAGCATGGCACCGATCACGGACGTACTGCCACCGATCACAGCGGCCAGCAGCGCGAACGCCGCGATCTCGAAGCCGACGTCGGCGGGGGAGAGATACTGCTGGACGGTCACCATCAGCGAACCGCCGATCCCGGCCAGCGCCCCCGCGCCGATGTGCGCGACCAGCAGATAGCGCCCCACCGGGTGACCGGACGCGCGCATCCGCGCCTCGGCGTTACGGGTGCCGGTCAGCAGCTTGCCGGCCGGCGAGCGCAGGACGAGTACGGTCACGACGACGGCGACGACCGCGACGACGAGCGCGTAGTTGTACACCTCGTCCTCCTCGACCATCCCCTCCCCGCCGAACAGCGCCTGCGTGGCCGGAAATCCGACGAGACCGTCGGCGCCGCCGGTGAGGGACTTGAGCTGGTTGATGGCCGCGCCCGCCAGCTCGCCGATGGCGAGCGTGATCATCAGGACCGTGGTCCCCCGGGCCCGGATCACCGCGGGCCCCGTCACCAGCGAGAACAGCGCGGCGGTGAGGGCGGCGCAGACGATCTGGACCGGCCCCGCCGTCCAGCCGGCGTCGGCGAGATTCGCGGTGGTGTAGGCGCCGACGGCGAACGGTGCCGTCTGGCCCAGGGTCGGCAGCCCCGCGTAGCCGGTCAGGATGGCGACGCTGATCGCCAGCAGCCCGAGGGCCAGCGCGGAGCCGGCCAGCGAGAGGGTGTAGGCGTCGAGCAGCGTCGGCAGCGCGACGAGCAGGACCAGCAGGGCGAGAAGCGGCGCCGCGCGACGGCCGCGCGCGGCGAGAGACCCGTCGTCGGGACCGCCGCGGAGCAGCCGTGCCAACGGCCCGCCGCTCGCGGACCGGGGAGGCTCCCGCGTCGCCGCGACAGCCCGTCCCGCGGGGGTCTTCCCCGCGACAGCCTTTTCCGCGGCGGCCTCTTCCGGGACCGGCTTCCGCGCGACAGCCTTCGCCGCACCGTCCCCGCGTCCGCCGAAGCCCGCGGAGAGCCGTCGCCGCAGCCACTCCACCGGGTCCGAGCCGCCGTCCTCGCCGCCGTGCGCCCCCGCCGTCGCCGGCTCGGTGAACTGGGCGCGCAGGATCAGCACGGCGGCCATGGCCGCGAACAGCAGGTACGGCGCCCAGTCCGGTGCCAGGGAGACACCGAGCGTCTGCACCTCGCCGACCGCGATCGCCGCGAGCAGCGTCATCCAGAGGGACCGCAGCCCGCCGAGCACGACCACGACGAGGGACAGCATCAGCACGGTGTCGGCGGTGCCGGCCCCCGGCCCGATGATGGGCGCGCCGAGCACCCCCGCGGCCCCGGCCAGCGCTCCCGCGGCGGCCAGGACCCCGGTGTGCACCGCGCGCGGGCTGTGCCCGGTGGTGGCGAGCATCTGTGGGTCGTCGGCGGAGGCCCGTACGGCGGCCCCCACCCGGGTCCGGGTGAGCACCCACGTACCGAAGGCCGCGAGGAGTACGGCCATCAGGATGAAGCAGAGCCGGTACGCGGGGTACCGGTGGCCCAGCAGCGTCACCGAGGAGTCGAGCGCCTCGGGGACGCGTACCGGTAGTTCGTCGGCCCCGAAGAACTCGATGAGCAGATTGCCACCGATCAGGGCCAGTCCGAACGTCAGCAGTGCTTGCGCGAGATGCCCACGACGGGCCAGGGGGATCGTTGCCGCGGACAGACCGGCGCCCGCGGCCGCGGCCGCGGCCGTTCCGGCCGCGAGTCCGATCGCGAGACCGCCCCAGGTCCCGTCGCTCAACTCGGCACCGGTGTAGGCACCGATCGCGTACAGCGTGCCGTGCGAAAGGTTCAGTACGCCCGCGGTGCCGAAGGCGAGACTCAGGCCGGCGGCGACGACGAACAGCAGCAGCCCGTAGGCCACCCCGTCCACCGCCGGCACAAAGTGGGCATCAAGGAGATTCATTCTCAGCTGCCGAGTGTCGCCAGGTCCTGGACCATGACGTTGGACAGCTGGTCACCGTCCTTGCGCACCTGGCGCAGGTACCACTGCTGCACCGGGGAGTGCGCCTTGTCGCCGAACTCCCAGGCACCGCGCGGGCTGTCGATCTGGCCGAGACCGCCGATGGCCTTGTTGATGGTCTCCGGCGTCACCTCGCCCTTGTCGGCGGCGTCCGCGATCGCCAGGTCCAGCACGGCGGCCGCGTCGTACGAGGCCATCGCGAAGGTCGTCGGCTGGGTGTCGTGCTTGGCGGTCCAGTCGGCGGCGAACTTACGGTTGGCCTCGTTGTCCAGGTCGGCCGCGTAGTTCAGGACGGAGTAGACGTCCTTCGCCGCGTCGCCCTGCGCCTGGAGGACACTGCCCTCGGTGACGAAGGCCGTGTACAGCGGCAGATCGGCGACGTCGGACTGCGCGTACTGCTTGGCGAAGTCGATCGCCGCCTTACCGGCGTAGAAGCAGTACACCGCCTTCGCGTCCGTCTTCGCGATCTCCGAGAAGTACGGCAGGAAGTTGGTGGTCTTCGGGAACGGCGTCCACTTGGTCTCGCCGTCCGGGTTCGCGAGCTTGCCGCCGACCCTCTTGAACTCCTCGGTGAAGCCGCGCAGTTCGTCGTAGCCACCCTGGTAGTCGGGGCCGATCGCGTAGACCGGGCCGTCCACCTTCTCCTTGATGTACGGGGCGATGGCCTTGCCCGGCTCGTCGGAGAGGAAGCTCGTCGTCCAGACGTACTTCATGTCCTTGACCGGCGGGCGGGCGTTCGAGCCGAGCAGCGGGATCTTGGCCTGGTTGATCAGCGGCAGCACCGCGTTGACCGAACCACCGCCGACGAGACCGGTCAGCGCGTCGACCTTGTCCTTCTTGATCAGTTTGGTGGCGGCGGGGACCGCGGTGGGCGGACCGTCGCCCTCGTCGGCCACGACCAGCTCGGCCTTCCGGCCGCCCAGCTTGTTGTCATGGGTGGCCAGGTACAGCTCGAAGCCCTTGCGCAGCTCCGTGCCGACCGCCTCGTAGGTGCCTGACAGCGAGGCGACCAGGCCGATCTTCACGGTGTCGTCGCCGGCGCCGCTGTCGCTGCTGCACCCGGTCACGGCTGCCAGACCGAGGGCGAGGGCGGCTGCGCCGACCGGCCGGACTCTGCGGCGGCCTCGCGGTATCGAAATGTCGAAGAACATTGAGGGCTCTCATCGGGAGGAATGAAAAAACGGACGGACGTGCGGAGGAACACGTACGGCAAGGAACCGGACGGTGGGGCTAGGACGACCCGGACGTCAGCGCGAGGGCTGGACGTTCGCGTCGCCGCGTACCTGGGGAGTCAGGGAATCGCCGACCTGGTTGATCAGTTCGGACATCATGTAACTGACCTCGCCGATGTCCGCGTCCCTGGTGGTCGTCACCAGCAGGGAAGCGCCGCTCGATACGGCCATCGAGAACATGTAACCGCCCTCCATGGCGGTCAGGCTGTGCTCGACGGGGTCGGTGTTGGTCAACTGGGCAGCGGCGGAGAGCAGGTTGACGACACCCGATGCGATGGCGGCCAGCCGGTCGGCGTCGTCCCGCTCCACCCCCGTGTAGGCCAGTGCGAGTCCGTCCACGGACACGGCTATCGCCTGGGTGACCTCCGGGATACGTCCGGCGAAGCCGCTCAGGATCCAGCTCAGGTCGGTGGGTGAGGTCGTCATTTTTTGCTCCGTTGGGTGTCGTCGTCAGTGGCGGAGCGCCCGCGATGGCTCGTGCTCCTGTTGATCCCCTGTGCGTAGGCCGCAAGGACGTCAGAGACTTGTCGGGAGTCCCGGCGGCGGGGTGGCTTGGGTGCCGCGCCGGATCGCTGGTCGGCGCCGTCGCGCTTGCCCAGCTTGGGCCACTGCTGCGGAGTGTTGCGCTGCCGCAGTGGCAGACCTGAGGAACTGACCCCGGCGATCCGGGAGACCGGCTCGGCGTGGACGGGGTGCTGGGACGGCTTGTTGGCGCGCTCGCGCTCGTCGCCCTGGGGGCTGCCCTTGGCGTCGCCGCGCGAACCGCCCGCCGTCCGTGAGTCGGGAGGCCCGGCGGGTCGCTTGGACCCGTTGCCGCCGGCCGCGCCGGCTCCGGCCCGGCTGTAGTCGCCCGCGCCGACCGCCTGCCGGCGGCCGAGCTGTCCGGGCGCGGTGATCGTGCGCGGTGTCTCGTACTGCACACCGGGACGCTCCCCGGGTGTGCCCTGCGCCGGCGGCGCCGACTCCTTCGGAGCCGGGGCGAGCACATTGGCCGGCAGGGTGACCTCGGCGATGGTGCCCGGACCGGACGAGTCGCGCAGTTCGACGACGATGCCGTGCCGGGCGGCGAGCCGCGCCACCACGTGCAGACCCATGGAACGCACGTCACCGATACCGGACTTGGGCTCCAGCAGACCCTTGTTGAGGTTGGCGCGCCGCTCCGCGGTGATGCCCACGCCCTCGTCGACGATCTGGACGACCGCCCGGTCCCAGAGCCGCCACACCGCGACCCCGACCTGCTTGTCCGGGGGCGAGAAGCGGGTGGCGTTGTCGAGGAGTTCGGCCAGGATGTGCGCCACGTCGTGGACCACACGCGCGGCGATGCCGATGCCGGACTCGATGACACCGAGGCTGACCCGGTCGAAGCGTTCGATCTGCTGCGCGGCGGCCACGATCACCGTCGAGCAGGAGATGTCCGCCGACCGCACCCGGCCGTGGCCGTAACCGCCCAGCACCAGCAGGTTGTTGGTGTTGCGCTCCATGCGGATCGCGAGGTGGTCGAGCGCGAACAGGATCTTCATCCGCTCGGGGTCGGCCTCGTCGCGCTGCACCGCGTCGAGCTCGGACACCATGACGGTGGTCAACTGGGCGCCCCTGCGGGCGACACCGACCAGCGTCTCGGCGAACTGCTCGTGGATGTGCGCCTGTTGGGCGGCCAGTCGGACGGCCTCGTGGTGAACGGCGTTGAACGCCTCACCCACTTCGCCGATCTCGTCGAGACCGGTGGTCTTCACCGGGTTGCCCGACCGTTCGGCGACCTGCTCGGGCGTGGCACCGCTGAGCGCCCCGGGCTGGGACAGCTCCGTCATGATCTGCGGCAGACCCGTGGTGGCCACCTCGTGGGCGGCGTTGCGCAGATCCCGCAGCCGGCGGATCATCACGCGGCCGAGCCGGATGGCGACGACGACGGCGCTGATGAGCGTGAGCAGCACCAGCGTCACCTCGCCGCCGGCCAGCCAGGCGAGCGTGGTGCGTGTCTCGGTCACCGTGTTGAGCACGGAGTCGTCGATACGGCTCTCGACCGAGCGCAGCAGCGTCAGCCGGGCGGCCGACGCCTCCTGCCACTCCTTGGCCTCCACGGTGAGTTCCTGGTCCGGCGCGGTGCGGCTGACCTCGTCCTCGAGTCGGCGCGCCTCCAGGGCCTTCGGGCCCGAGAGAGTGCGCTCCAGCCAGGTCCTCCACTCCTGCGGGCCCAGGTCGAACAGCACCCCGGTCGCCTCGGTGTAACCGAGACGAGTGGCGTCGAAGGTCCGCTTGGACGCCTCGGTGAACCCGCCGGTGGCCTGCGCCCTCATCACCGCGACCTGCTGCTGGCCGATGTGCTCCGAGGCCCGCGACAGCGCGGCGGCGGCACGGATCCGGTCGGCGACGTCGGAGTCCACGCCGTCGGCCTGCGCGATTCCGTCGCGGTAGTCGATGAGGTCGGCGATCACGATCCGGTAGCCGAAGGTCAGCGCGGTGACGGTACTTCCCCCCGAGCGCACCTGGGCGCGCAGGGAGGGCAATTCATCGATGAATTGGTCGATACGGTCCAGAGCGCCCTGCGCGTTGCCCGGTACGGACGACAGGCTTCCGAGCTGAGACCGGAATGTGGCGACACTCTTGTCCGTCGCGTTGGAACTTTCACGGAAAGCGTCCGTATCTCCTTGAGTGGAGACCAGTGCGGTCGCGGCGGCCCGCTCACGCTGCAGATGGTGTGTCAACTCGCTTACGGACGAGGCGACATCCACCATGGAGGTGAGGCGGTTGGCCTGGAGCGCTTGCTGGGTCGCGGGGGTGAGGGCCAGCACCGCGAAGGTGACGGCCACTACGAGAGGCACGGTGACCAGCAGGACAAGGCGACGATTGATTTTCACTGCGCGGCTCCATCGCCGGAACCGGTGCTGAGTATCGGTGACACGCAGATACCTATTAACGGGTTGGGGGGTGTCGGTGGGGATCGCGAGTAGATCGTGTGCAACGTTACGGAAGGGACTGGCGAGGCTTCCGGGGTGCGGCTTGATCCTATGCCGTAGCACCCCGTTACGGACGCGTACATGCTCGAAAAATGACGGCGTCCAAGCGGCCACGAACGGTCCAACTCGGCCGGAAAACAGCGCACGAGCCGACCGTCGACGGCTAAGCGGAATGATCGAATCGTTTCAACCCCGAACCCCCAGCCGCAGCCCACCGGCGTCCGGCGCCCTCCTGCGCGGCAGCCACCGGAATGTCCCTTCTCCCCCTCCGGCGTGGCGACTTGACGGAAGCGCCGACTTCCTGAACGTCATTGCGAAAGGGGAAAGATCACAGGGGCTTCAACAGGCCACCACGGGGCGGCATTTCGGTCGCCGGGGGACAAGCCGCAGCAGTCATGTGCCGTGCGGGCGGGGCGAGTTGGGGTCGCGCGCGGGGGCCTCGCGGGGTAGAGCCGGTCGACTCGGGGGCCCCGGCGGGAGGGAATGGAGAGCCTCCGGAATCGGTGTTTCCACTGGCCCGGAAGGTCTGTCCGCAACCGGCCACGGCGGGACGCGAACCCGTGCGCGGGGCTCCGGGGAGCGTTCATCCACGAGGAGATCACGTGGAGAAGCCGTGGTGGACCTGAGCGTGAATTGGCGCAAAGTGTGGAGTGACGTAAGTCACGTTACATCTGGCCGAGTTTGAGGAGTCCGCCCAAAGCCCCAACCGGGCGGAAAGTGCGACAACATCGGGCGTTCGGGTCGGGATTCGCGGGTCCGACTCCGGTACGTCGGGGAGCCGTCGCACCGCGCGACGACACCGCGTCGGAGGTCGAAGACCGTCGGTCCGCGTACCGCCGCGCCCGGGAAAGTCACCTCTCGGAGAAGCGGCCCCTCGGGACGGTCGCTCCTCGGGAGGCCGGCCCTCCGGCGGAGGAGCGTCGCGCGATCGAGGAGGAGCCTCGCGTGAGCGGAACGGTCCCGGCGGAGGCGCGTCGGCCGGGAGTCCACCGACCGTCCGCGTGAACATGACCGGCACGACGGGGAGCGACCCCGGAAGGGCCGGCCGCCGGCAGCGGCCACGCGCGGCACGGCGCGCCGCCCGAAAGACCCCGGACAGAGAAAAGAGACCCTCCGATCCGGCGTGCTGCCTGATCAGAGGGTCTTTCCGGCACCCAATCACGGTGCCCCCGGCAGGATTCGAACCTGCGCACCCGGCTCCGGAGGCCGATGCTCTATCCCCTGAGCTACGGGGGCGTGTCGCCGTTGACCTTGGCGACAGGTGAAACCCTACCAGCCCTCATGGGGTCGTCGTGAACAGGTATTTGGCGCGGTGCGAGCCGCTCCGCCGCCGGCCGCGCCCGCCCGGCGCGTCCCCCGGGCGAGGGGAGAAGTGGGGAAAACCCGGACGCGGCCCGGGAGGCGGACCTACTCTCAAGTTGTGTCAGGCGTGTCAGGCCGTGTGCTTGTTGTCGACGACAACAGGGTCATCCGGCAGTTGATCAGGGTCAACCTGGAGCTGGAGGGCTTCGAGGTCGTGACCGCGGCCGATGGTGCCGAGTGTCTGGACGTCGTCCACCGGGTCAGGCCCGATGTGATCACCCTCGACGTCGTCATGCCGCGCCTCGACGGGATCAGCACCGCCGCCCGCCTCCGCGACGACCCGGGGACCTCGCACCTGCCCGTCGCGATCATCAGCGCCTGTACGCGGTACGAGGTGGAGACCGGGATCGCGGCGGGTGTGGACGCCTTCCTCGCCAAGCCGTTCGAGCCCGCCGAGCTCGTCAGGGTCGTCCGCCAGCTGATGCGCCGGGAGGGCCCGCCGTCCCTGGACGGCAGGCATGAAGTCGGGCGTGCGGGGAGCACGCCCCGAAGCGCCCGCGGCTGACGCGCACGGCCCGGAGCGGCACCGCCCGGCCCCGTGGGCCCGGGGGAGCCGCCCGTATCGCGAAACCGGTTCGCGAAGACGCCCCCCTCCTCCCATACGCTTGTCCCGTGACCCCCGCCGACCTCTCCCGAACCGTGCTGCACGCCGTGCGCCGCGCGGTCGACGAGGGCGTACTGGCCGGGCCCGTACCGGAGAGCGTGCAGGTCGGACGCCCCGGACCGGGAGGCAGCGGCGACTACGCCACCTCGGTGGCGCTCCGGCTCGCGGGGCCCGCCCGGCGCAGCCCCCGCGACGTCGCGGAGATCCTCCGTACCGAGATCCTGCGCTGCGCGCCGGACCTCTCCCGCGTCGACGTCACCGGGCCTGGCTTCCTGAACTTCACCCTCGCTCCCGGCAGCCACGAGGCGCTCGTGCGCGCCGTCCTCGACGCCGGTACGCGTTACGGGCACGGGGACACCCTCGCCGGCACCACCGTGGTCCTCGCCCCCGCGGGTGAACTGCGCGCCGCCGTCGTGACCGGGACCGTCCTGCGGCTGCTGCGTACGCAGGGCGCCGAGGCGCGCGTCGGCGCGGGCACCGACTCTGGCGCCGACGTCGCCGAGCGGCTGCCCGTACGGCCCGTGCCCGCCGCCCTCGCGGCCGGCCTCTTCGCCCGCCTCGGGCCCGACGCCGCCCGCTGGGGCCTGCTGCGACCCGCCGCCCACGACCGGCCCCTGACCGGCGACGACCTCCTCGTCCAGCACGAGAGCAACCCGCTGTTCACGGTGCGCTACGCCCACGCCCGCACCCGCGCCCTCGCCCGTAACGCCGCCCGCCTCGGCATCCCGGGCGACGCCGGCCGGGCGGGGACCGTCGAACCGGAAGCCCACGCACTTCTCGACCGCATCGGCGACCACCCCGGCGTACTCGCCGCCGCCGCCCGTCTGCGCGCCCCCGACCGGGTCGCCCGCCATCTCGAACGCACCGCGGAGGCGTTCCTGCACTTCCAGGAGAGCCACCGCCCGCTGCCCGCCGGCGACGAGAAACCCTCGGCCGCCCACCGGTCCCGGCTCGCACTCGCCGAAGCCGCCGGGACGGTGCTGGCCGGCGGCCTCACCCTCCTCGGCGTCGACGCGCCCGAACACCTCTGATGCCGTCCCCCGAGTCGGACGCATCCGACGTAACAAAGAGAGCAATAAGACGATGAGCCGTTCCGCCCACCCCGCAGGCCCCCGCTACGGCGACGTGCACACCGAGGGCCACTACTCCCCGCCGCCCGCCGACCTCAACACGCTCGACGAGAAGATCTGGTCGCGCACGGTCGGCCGCGACGAGGACGGTGTCGCCACCGTCGCCGGGCTGCCGGTGACCCGGCTCGCCGAGGAGTTCGGCACCCCCGCCTACTTCCTCGACGAGGCCGACTTCCGGGCCCGCTGCCGCGCCTGGACCGACGCCTTCGGCAAGGACGCCGACGTCTTCTACGCGGGCAAGGCCTTCCTCTCCCGCGCCGTCGTCCAGTGGCTCAAGGAGGAGGGGCTCAACCTCGACGTCTGCTCCGGCGGCGAACTGGCCACGGCCCTCGACGCCGGCATGCCCCCCGAGCGCATCGCGCTGCACGGCAACAACAAGTCCGTGTACGAGATCGAGCGCGCCGTCTCCGCGGGCGTCGGGCGCATCGTCCTCGACTCGTTCCAGGAGATGGTGCGCGTCGCGCACATCGCGCAGAACCTGGGCCGGGTCCAGCCGGTACAGATCCGGGTCACGGTCGGGGTCGAGGCGCACACCCACGAGTTCATCGCCACCGCCCACGAGGACCAGAAGTTCGGCATCGCGCTGGCCGACGGACAGGCCGCCGAGGCGGTCCGCCGGGCGCTGAAGCTCGACGGCATCGAACTCATCGGCATCCACTCGCACATCGGCTCGCAGATCTTCGACATGGCGGGCTTCGAGGTCTCGGCGCGCCGGGTCGTCGGGCTGCTGGCCGAGATCCGCGACGAGCACGGCGTCGAACTCCCCGAGATCGACCTCGGCGGCGGCCTCGGCATCGCGTACACCCCCGAGGACGACCCGCGCGAGCCGCACGAGATCGCCAAGTCCCTCACCGCGATCGTCACCCGTGAGTGTGAGTCCGCCGGACTGCGCACCCCCCGGATCTCGGTCGAGCCCGGCCGCGCGATCGTCGGCCCGACGGCCTTCACGCTCTACGAGGTCGGCACCATCAAGCCGCTGGAGGGGCTGCGGACGTATGTGAGCGTCGACGGCGGCATGTCGGACAACATCCGCACCGCGCTGTACGACGCCGACTACAGCGTCGCGCTCGTCTCCCGGCGCTCCGACGCCGAGCCGATGCTCTCGCGGGTCGTCGGCAAGCACTGCGAGAGCGGTGACATCGTCGTACGCGACGCGTTCCTGCCCGCCGACCTGGCGCCCGGGGATCTGATCGCGGTCCCCGCCACCGGCGCGTACTGCCGCTCCATGGCGAGCAACTACAACCACGCGCTGCGCCCTCCGGTCGTCGCGGTCAAGGACGGCGGGGCGCGGGTGATCGTCCGGCGCGAGACGGAGGAGGATCTCCTGCGTCTGGACGTCGGTTGAGGGGTGCCCGATCCACCGGGCATCCAGCTGAGATAGACGTCTCGCATGACGGACGGAGGGTAGAAACATCCGTCCGGTGCGTGAGACTGGTCCACATCGCCGAGAGAGGGAATCGAGGTCGCATGATGCGTACGCGTCCGCTGAAGGTGGCGCTGCTGGGCTGTGGGGTCGTCGGCTCAGAGGTGGCGCGCATCATGGCGACGCACGCCGACGATCTGGCCGCGCGGATCGGCGCGCCCCTGGAACTCGCCGGGGTCGCCGTCCGCCGTCCCTCCAAGGTGCGCGAGGGCATAGATCCCGCGCTGATCACCACGGACGCGACGGCGCTGGTCAAACGGGGCGACATCGACGTCGTCGTCGAGGTCATCGGCGGCATCGAGCCCGCCAGGACCCTGATCACCACCGCCTTCGAGCACGGGGCGTCCGTCGTCTCCGCCAACAAGGCGCTGCTCGCCGAGGACGGCGCGACGCTCTTCGCGGCGGCCGAGAAGCACGGCAGGGACCTCTACTACGAGGCCGCCGTCGCCGGCGCCATCCCGCTGCTGCGGCCGCTGCGGGAATCGCTGGCGGGCGACAAGGTGAACCGGGTGCTCGGCATCGTCAACGGCACCACGAACTTCATCCTCGACCGGATGGACTCCTCGGGCGCCGGCTACTCGGAGGCGCTCGACGAGGCGACGGCGCTCGGTTACGCGGAGGCCGACCCGACCGCCGACGTCGAGGGCTTCGACGCCGCCGCGAAGGCCGCGATCCTCGCCGGGATCGCCTTCCACACCCGCGTACGCCTGGACGACGTGCACCGCGAGGGGCTGACCGAGGTCACCGCCGCCGACATCGCCTCCGCGCGGCGCATGGGCTGCACAGTCAAGCTCCTCGCCATCTGCGAGCGCTCCGCCGACGGGAAGTCGGTCACCGCCCGCGTGCACCCCGCGATGATCCCGCTCAGCCACCCGCTCGCCTCCGTGCGGGAGGCCTACAACGCGGTCTTCGTGGAGGCCGAGGCGGCCGGACAGCTGATGTTCTACGGCCCCGGGGCCGGCGGCCCGCCCACCGCCTCCGCGGTCCTCGGCGACCTCGTCGCGGTCTGCCGCAACCGGCTCGGCGAGTCGACGGGTCCCGGCGAATCCGCCTACACACGGCTGCCGGTCAGCTCGATGGCCGAGGTCGTGACGCGCTACCACATCAGCCTCGACGTGGCCGACAAACCGGGTGTACTGGCCCAGGTCGCCACCGTCTTCGCCGAGCACGACGTCTCCATCGACACCGTGCGCCAGCAGGGCCGGCTGGACAGTGAAGGACTGGGCGGCGAGGCATCCCTCGTCGTCGTCACCCACCGCGCGCCCGACGCCGCCCTCTCGGGGACCGTCGAGGCGCTGCGCAAGCTCGACACCGTGCGCGGTGTCGCCAGCATCATGCGTGTTGAAGGGGAGTAAGGGACCCATGACGACCCACGACAACAGCGGCCCGGCCGCCGGCGGTGCCCGGCGGGGCACCCACCAGTGGCGCGGCATCATCGAGGAGTACCGGGACCGGCTGCCGGTCACGGACACGACCGCGGTGGTCACGCTCCGCGAGGGCGGTACGCCGCTCGTCCCCGCCCAGGTCCTCTCCGAACTCACGGGCTGCGAGGTGCACCTCAAGGTCGAGGGCGCCAACCCGACCGGGTCCTTCAAGGACCGCGGGATGACGATGGCCATCACGCACGCCAAGGAGGCGGGCGCCCAGGCCGTCATCTGCGCCTCCACCGGCAACACCTCGGCCTCGGCCGCCGCCTACGCGGTACGGGCCGGCATGGTCTGCGCGGTCCTGGTGCCGCAGGGCAAGATCGCGCTCGGCAAGATGGGCCAGGCGCTGGTGCACGGCGCGAAGATCCTCCAGGTCGACGGGAACTTCGACGACTGTCTGACGCTCGCGCGCGGACTGTCCGACAACTACCCGGTGGCGCTGGTCAATTCGGTGAACCCGTCCCGTATCGAGGGCCAGAAGACCGCGGCCTTCGAGATCGTGGACGCGCTCCGCGACGCCCCCGACGTCCATGTGCTCCCCGTCGGCAACGCGGGCAACATCACGGCGTACTGGAAGGGCTACACGGAGTACGCCGCCGACGGTCCCGCGACGCGTACCCCGCGCATGTGGGGCTTCCAGGCGTCCGGTTCGGCGCCGATCGTGCGCGGCGAGGTCGTCAAGGACCCGCACACCGTGGCCACCGCGATCCGTATCGGCAACCCCGCGTCCTGGCAGCAGGCGCTCGCGGCCAGGGACGAGTCCGGCGGCTTCATCGACGAGGTGACGGACCGCCAGATCCTGCGCGCCTACCGGCTGTTGGCCGCGCAGGAGGGTGTTTTCGTGGAGCCCGCGTCGGCGGCGTCCGTCGCCGGTCTGCTCAAGGCGGCCGAGGAGGGCAAGGTCGATCCGGGCCTGCGGATCGTCTGCACCGTCACCGGGAACGGGCTCAAGGACCCGGACTGGGCGGTCGCGGGAGCGCCCCAGCCGGTCACCGTGCCGGTGGACGCCGTGACGGCGGCGGAGCGCCTCGGACTGGCCTAGGACGCGCCGGCGCGGACCCCGCGCCGGCCTGCCAATCCCCGCACAAAGCGCACCAAGACCCTGCATAGGCGCACAGGAAGCCACGCGACACGCATCGTGCGCCTCCTGTGCGCCCTATGTCGCGACAGAACCTTCCTTCGATAGGCTGTACCCGACCCGCCCCGCCGCATATGCCGCGGTGTTGTTGCCCCCGTGGCCGTCGGGTGTTTCCGTACCTCGCCGAAACCCCACAGTCGCGCAGCCTCGTCTCCGTTCCGCCTTCCTCGCAGTCACACAAGGAGAGTCGTCTAAGCGATGGCCGGTCCCGCTTTCCGCGCCGCCGCCGTACGGGTGCGCGTCCCCGCCACCAGCGCCAACCTCGGGCCGGGATTCGACGCCTTCGGCCTGTCGTTGGGGCTCTACGACGACGTGGTCGTACGCGTCGCCGACGCCGGGCTGCACATCGACATCGCCGGCGAGGGCGCCGAGACGCTGCCCCGGGACGAGAACCACCTGCTCGTACGGTCCCTGCGCACCGCGTTCGACCTGCTCGGCGGCCAGCCGCGCGGTCTGGAGGTCGTCTGCGCCAACCGCATCCCGCACGGCCGCGGCCTGGGCTCCTCGTCGGCCGCGATCTGCGCCGGGATCGTCGCCGCGCGCGCCGTCACGATAGGCGGCGACGCGCGACTCGACGACACGGCGCTGCTGGAGCTCGCCACCGAGATCGAGGGCCATCCCGACAATGTCGCGGCCTGTCTGCTCGGCGGATTCACGCTCGCCTGGACCGACGGAGGAGCGGCCCGGGCCATCCGGATGGAGGTCGCCGACACGGTGGTCCCCGTGGTGTTCGTGCCCGACCGACCCGTTCTGACCGAGACCGCGCGGGGACTGCTCCCGCGCTCCGTCCCCCATGTGGACGCGAGTTTCAACGCGGGCCGCGCGGCCCTGCTCGTGACGGCCCTGACCAGGCGTTCCGACCTGCTGCTCGCGGCCACCGACGACCGGCTCCACCAGGAATACCGCGCCCCCGCGATGCCGCGGAGCGTGGAGCTCGTGAACCGGCTGCGGGCCGACGGCGTCCCCGCGGTCATCTCGGGCGCGGGCCCCACGGTCCTCGCGCTGACCGAGGACAGCGCGGCCGACAAGGTCGTACAGCTGGCCGGCGAGGGCTGGGCGGCCCACAGGCTCGGCCTCGACGGTACGGGGGCGAGTGTTCTGCCGCTGGGTTCTCAGTGACGGTGGATTGCCGGTGAGTGAGAGGGGGAATGTTTGTTGGAGCCGGTAGTGTTAACCTCAAGTCTGCACCCGAAGTCTTTGTGGCTCGGTGCTTCGCGTCCCCATTCGGGACCACCATTCTTCCGGGAGCCTCCCCAACTGCCTGAGCAGCCTGCCTGAGCAGTTTTGAGCACGCCCCGGAACCGGCACGACACCCCTCGCTATGCCCAGGAGTGGGCCGAGCAGGGGGACCTCGGGCCGGACCCATTGCACGTACGCAAGTCTTCCGCCGTACCCGGCGGGACCATCGCCCCGTCCGTGGCCGGTGATCGACACGATCACAACCCGCGGTCGGACAGCACAACCGGTCGCCGAGCCAGAAGGCCGACGTCCGCTCCAGGGAAGGACCCTTCGTGAGCGACACCACCGATCTGATGGGCGTGACTGCCGACAACAGCGTCGACACCACCGCGCCCGCCGAAGGTGCTGCCACTGGCACCACCTCACGGCGCCGCCGCTCCGGCACCGGCCTCGACGGCATGGTCCTGGCCGAGCTGCAGCAGGTCGCGTCCGGCCTCGGCATCAGGGGCACCGCGCGGATGCGCAAGAGCCAGTTGATCGAGGTCATCAAGGAGGCGCAGGGCGGCGGTTCGTCGGCCCCGAAGAGCGCCGAGACGACCGCCGGCGACGCCGAGGCGAAGCCCAAGCGGCGCGCGACCTCCAAGGCGCGCACGGGCGACGCGGCCCCGGCCGCCGACGCCCCCGCCGACAAGCCGGCGGACACCTCCGCCGACCGGGCCCAGGCCCCGGCGGAGAAGGCCGACCAGGCCGACACGCAGATCGACATCCCGGGCCAGCCGGCCAGCGACGACCAGCCCGCGGGCGAGCGTCGCCGGCGCCGTGCCACCGCGCAGGCGGGCAGCCCGGACAGCAAGACCGAGAGCCGCGCCGAGTCGGGCACCGACACCGTCGTGGACGAGCGGCCCGACACCAGGGCCGAGGCCGCCGTCTCCGCCTCCGACCGGACCGACGCCGACGGGCGCCGCGGCGACCGCCAGGAGCGCGGCCAGCGGGGCGAACGCGGCGAGCGGGACCGCGGGGAGCGCGGCGACCGGCAGAGCCGCCAGCGCGAGCGCCGGGGCAAGGGCGACGACCAGCAGGGCGGCGGTCAGCAGACCGGCGGCCAGCGCCAGCAGCGCCAGAGCCAGGGCGGCGGCCAGAACCAGGGCAACGGGCCGCAGGACGACTTCGACGACGAGGCGGGCGGCCGTCGCGGCCGTCGCGGCCGGTACCGCGACAGGCGCGGACGTCGTGGCCGCGAGGAGTTCGGCGGCGGCGGCGAGCCGCAGGTCGCCGACGACGACGTGCTGATCCCCGTCGCGGGCATCCTCGACATCCTCGACAACTACGCGTTCATCCGGACCTCCGGCTATCTGCCGGGCCCGAACGACGTGTACGTGTCACTCGCCCAGGTCCGCAAGAACGGCCTGCGCAAGGGCGACCACGTCACCGGCGCCGTGCGCCAGCCCAAGGACGGCGAGCGCCGCGAGAAGTTCAACGCGCTGGTGCGCCTGGACTCCGCGAACGGCATGGCGGCCGAGTCCGGCCGCGGCCGGCCGGAGTTCCAGAAGCTCACCCCGCTCTACCCCCAGGACCGGCTCCGGCTGGAGACCGACCCGGGTGTGCTGACCACGCGGATCATCGACCTCGTCGCACCGATCGGCAAGGGCCAGCGTGGTCTGATCGTGGCCCCGCCGAAGACCGGCAAGACCATGATCCTCCAGGCCATCGCCAACGCGATCACGGTCAACAGCCCCGAGTGCCACCTCATGGTCGTCCTCGTCGACGAGCGTCCCGAAGAGGTCACCGACATGCAGCGGTCGGTGAAGGGCGAGGTCATCTCCTCGACCTTCGACCGGCCCGCCGAGGACCACACCACCGTCGCCGAGCTCGCCATCGAGCGCGCCAAGCGGCTCGTGGAGCTGGGTCACGACGTGGTCGTCCTGCTCGACTCCATCACCCGTCTGGGCCGCGCGTACAACCTCGCCGCCCCGGCCTCCGGACGCATCCTGTCCGGTGGTGTCGACTCGACCGCGCTCTACCCGCCGAAGCGCTTCTTCGGCGCGGCGCGCAACATCGAGGACGGCGGCTCGCTGACCATCCTGGCCACCGCGCTCGTCGAGACCGGCTCGCGCATGGACGAGGTGATCTTCGAGGAGTTCAAGGGCACCGGCAACATGGAGCTCAAGCTCGACCGGAAGCTCTCGGACAAGCGCATCTTCCCGGCGGTGGACGTCGACGCGTCCTCCACCCGTAAGGAAGAGATCCTGCTCGGCAGCGACGAGCTGGCCGTGGTCTGGAAGCTGCGCCGGGTGCTGCACGCACTCGACCAGCAGCAGGCGATCGAGTTGCTTCTGGACAAAATGAAGAAGACGAAGTCGAACGCGGAGTTCCTGCTCCAGATTCAGAAGACGACTCCGTCGCCCGGTAACGGCAACGACTGAGACAGCTTTTCGGGAATCCCGTCCCGATTGTTCAACTTGCCGATGGATCCGCCCCGTTACTCCGGTGACGGGGCGGATTTCTGCCTGTAATATCCGACAGGCCGTTCCATCCCCCCACACGGCGCCAAACCAATTCCCTTGATTAGTGGGAGATTTGCGTGCGTGTGTCGCTTCAGGGCCGACCGGCCCGGAAAATGCGAAGACTGATTGCCGCCGGTGCGGCCACCCTTGCCGTGCTCGCCGGCGGACTGTCGGCGACCACCGCCCAGGCCGTCGACGCCGGCGGCGAGAAGTTCCTGCCGCCCAAGGGCGCCGAGGTCATCAGTTCCAAGGAAGCCTCACCCCGGATCATCGGCGGCACGAACACCTCCATCAGCAGCGCGCCCTGGATGGTGCAGCTGCTTTTCGAGTACGACAACGACGGATACTTCTACTTCAACTGCGGCGGCACTCTCGTCGCGCCCAACAAGGTTCTTACGGCGGCGCACTGCGTCACCGACGAGAACGGCAAAGCGCTCGACATGGTCGGCCACGGCATGATTCTGGCCGGCACCGCCAAGCTCGCCGGCGGTCCGAACGACGAGGGCACCGCGGTCACGATCAGCCGCAGTTACGTCGCGGGCTCGTACAACGCGGACGCGATCGACAACGACTTCGCGCTGCTCACCCTCTCCAAGCCGCTGACCAACACCCCGGCGCAGCCCGCGCCGTACGGGGACACCGCCAGGTACGCGGCGGGCACCACCGCCACCACCTACGGCTGGGGCATGATCGGTTCGAACCCGGACCTCGATCCGCTGTCCGACACCCTCCAGCGGGTGTCGCAGCCGCTGCGCTCGGACGCCGAGTGCACGGAGAACCTCGACACCGCGCTCAACATCCCGGGCGCCTACAAGCCCGGCCACATGATCTGCGCGGGCGAGGGCGGCACGGGCGACAACAGCACGGGCAGGGCGACCTGCCCGGGCGACTCCGGCAGCCCCATGATGGTGAACGGCCGGATCATCGGCATCACCTCCTGGGGAGTGGCCACCGCCTCCGAGGTGTGCAACCTGAACGGCCTGTACGACGTGTACACGAAGGTCTCGACGTACATGCCGGCCATCCAGCCGCGGGTGGACGACGCCAACTTCAGCCGTGACCACCGGGCGGACCCCTGGGCCCGCACGACCTCGGACGGCAAGGCGTACACGTTCAGCTCCACCGGTGAGAAGCTCGCCGCCCGCAAGGCGTTCACCGGCACGTTCAGCGCCTACAACCTGGTCCTCCAGACCGACCTGAACAGGGACGGTCACGAGGACCTCGTGGCCCGGGGCAACTCCGGCGACGTGTACTGGCTGCACCGCTCGGTGAGCAGTGCCACCTATGTGAAGACCAAGATCTTCTCCGGCTGGAAGACCTTCCGCGCCATCGTCACCCCCGGCGATGTCACCGGTGACGGCAAGCCCGACGTGGTCGCGGTCGCCTCCACCGGACAGCTCCGGCTCTACCCGGGCCTGGGCAACGGCAAGTTCAGCGCCTCCACCCCGGTCGGCACCGGCTACCAGGCCTACAACCAGGTCCGCGGCCACGGCGACCTGACCAACGACGGCAAGCCGGACCTGCTCGTCAGGCGCGGTGGCACCAACGCCGTCTACCTGGTCAAGGGCACCGGCAGCGCCACCGCCCCGTTCGCCGCACCGGTCCAGGTCCGTCCCGACTGGTCCCTGTACAACCTCGTCATCACTCCCGGTGATGTGAACGGTGACGGCAAGGCCGATGTCCTCGTCCGTACCAACGGCGGCACGCTGACGCTGCTCAAGGGCACGGGCAAGACCACGTCCGAGATCTTCGCCACACCGGTGAGCCTCGGCACCGGCTGGAGCGGCTACTACTCGATCGCCTGAAACCCCAGGTGAGGGCCTGACCGGTCACTCACCGCATCCGCTCGACCCTGTGGCCCCCGCTCCGGCGGGGGCCACAGCGTGTTGTGCGACGCTGCCAACTGCCTCGCACAACGGGCCACGGACGACGACCGTGCCTGAACACCGTGACAGGGGGTAGCCGCACACGCCACGAGGCCGAGGCGGGCGACGAGAGCTGAGGAGCACATGGGCGACCAGAGCAGAGGCGGACGAATACGCGCGACCGGAGCGCGCCGCAGGAAGCCGGGCGCGGGCCGGCGCGCCATGACCGTGGCCGCGTGGGCGGCAGCGGCCCTGGTCCTCTTCGGCGGATCCGGTCTCGGTTACGTGTACGTCAAGCTCAACGGCAACATCAAGGGCATCGACATCAACGCCAGGCTCGGCACCGACCGCCCCGTGGACGTCGACAACGGCTCGATGGACATCCTCGTACTCGGCTCGGACTCACGCTCCGGCGCCAACTCCTCGTACGGCCGCGACCAGGGCGGCGCCCGCTCCGACACCGCGATGATCGTGCACGTCGACGAGGGCCACCGGACGGCCAGTGTGGTCTCCGTACCGCGCGACACGATCGTCGAGCGCCCCGACTGCGAGAACGAGGACGGCGGCACCGCGGACGGCGCGCGGCGCGCGATGTTCAACACGGCGTACGAGGTCGGCGGCCCGGCCTGCGCGGTGAAGACCGTCGAGAGGATGTCCGGCATCCGCATGGACCACTACATCGAGGTCGACTTCACCGGCTTCAAGCAGCTCATCGACGAACTCGGCGGCGTGGAGCTCACCACCACGGAGGCCATCGACGACCCCGAGAGCCATCTCAGGCTCGAACCGGGCGCCCACACCCTCGACGGTGAGCAGGCGCTCGGCCTCGTCCGCACCCGCCACAGCGTCGGCGACGGCAGCGACCTCGGCCGGATCCAGCTCCAGCAGGCGTTCGTCAAGGCGCTGATCACCCAGGTCGGGGAGATCGGTCTGCTCAGCAGCCCCAAGAAGCTGTACGACATCGGCGACACCGCGACCCGCGCGATCACCCCGGACTCCGAGCTGGACACGGTCAAGGAGCTCGCGTCCTTCGCGGGCGGCCTGAAGAACCTCGGGGCGCGGGACGTCAACATGATCACGCTGCCCGTCCGGTACGACCCGGCGGACCCGAACCGCGTCGTACCGCTGGAGAAGGCGTCCGAGCAGGTATGGGCCGCGCTGCGGGCGGACCGGCCGATACCCGCGTCGGCGACCGCGGACTCCGCGGGCGACAAGGGCGACGCGTCGGACGTGGTCACGGGCGGATGACGGTGCGCGCGGACCGGCCGGCGGGCGCCGTCACGGCGGAATAGATCCGCGACCACCCCGGTTTTGGAGATACGGCCGGTCCTGGCAGACTGGTCCGTCGGCCCCGGTTCACGTACGAGCATCCGCGCGTGCGACCCGGCGCCTCCTCGCCAGGCGAGGACGTTCCTGAGGAGACACCTTGAAGCGCGACATCCACCCCACGTACGTCGAGACCCAGGTCAGCTGTACCTGCGGTGCGTCGTTCACCACTCGCAGCACGATCGAATCCGGCACCGTCCGTGCCGAGATCTGCTCCGAGTGCCACCCGTTCTACACGGGCAAGCAGAAGATCCTCGACACCGGTGGCCGCGTGGCCCGCTTCGAGGCCCGCTTCGGCAAGGCTGCCGCCGGCTCCGCCAACAAGTAGCGAGCCAATTGCGCCGGTTCTCGGCGCCCCTGCCCTGGGGCGCCGAGGCCGGCGCTTTGCCGTCCCGCAGCACCTTCGCGCAGCACTCACGTACGCAACCCAGGAGCCCCCGAATGTTCGAGGCGGTCGAGGAACTGGTCGGCGAGCACGCCGACCTGGAGAAGAAGCTCGCCGACCCGTCGGTCCACACGGACCAGGCGCACGCCCGCAAGCTCAACAAGCGGTACGCCGAACTGACCCCGATCATCGGGACGTACCGCGCCTGGAAGCAGACCGGGGACGACATCGAGACGGCCCGGGAGTTCGCCGCGGACCCCACGGACTCGTCGGCCGGTGACTTCGCCGCCGAGGCCAAGGTGCTGGAGAAGCAGCGCGACGAACTGACCGAGAAGCTCCGGCTGCTGCTCGTCCCGCGTGACCCCAGCGACGACAAGGACGTCATCCTGGAGATCAAGGCGGGCGCGGGCGGCGACGAGTCCGCGCTGTTCGCCGGCGACCTCCTGCGGATGTATCTGCGCTACGCCGAGCGCGTGGGCTGGAAGACCGAGATCATCGACGCCACCGAGTCCGAGCTCGGCGGTTACAAGGACGTCCAGGTCGCCGTGAAGACCAAGGGCGGCAACGGCGCCACCGAGCCGGGACAGGGCGTCTGGGCGCGGCTGAAGTACGAGGGCGGGGTGCACCGCGTCCAGCGGGTGCCCTCCACCGAGTCGCAGGGCCGGATCCACACCTCGGCGGCCGGTGTCCTCGTGACGCCGGAGGCGGAGGAGGTCGACGTGGAGATCCTCCCGAACGACCTGCGGATCGACGTCTACCGCTCGTCGGGCCCCGGTGGCCAGTCCGTCAACACGACGGACTCCGCCGTCCGGATCACGCATCTGCCCACCGGAGTCGTCGCTTCCTGCCAGAACGAGAAGAGCCAGCTCCAGAACAAGGAGCAGGCCATGCGTATCCTGCGCTCGCGGCTGCTCGCCGCGGCACAGGAGGAGGCGGAGAAGAACGCGGCGGACGTCCGGCGCAGCCAGGTGCGTACCGTCGACCGGTCCGAGAAGATCCGTACGTACAACTTTCCGGAAAACCGGATCTCGGACCACCGGGTCGGCTTCAAGGCGTACAACTTGGACCAAGTGCTCGACGGCGAGCTGGCGGCAGTGATCCAGGCCTGCGTCGACGCCGACTCGGCGGCGAAGCTCGCCGCCGCCTGAACCGTCCGTCACGTCCCTGCCGACCACGTCCCCCTCCCCGTCCACGTCTGAAGGAGGAACCAGCGTGCAGCCACCTTCTGGGGGGCCCAGCGACCCTCAGCGGCTCCGTCGCGGGCCCGCCCCCCGCAGTCTGCTGCTCGCCGAGGTGGCCCAGGCCACCCAGCGGCTGGCGGACGCCGGCGTGCCGTCGCCGCGGTTCGACGCGGAGGAGCTCGCCGCGTTCGTGCACGGCGTCAAGCGCGGTGAGCTGCACAGCGTCGTGGACGAGGAGTTCGACGCGCGCTACTGGGAGACCGTCGCGCGCCGCGAGGCCCGGGAGCCGCTCCAGCACATCACCGGACGGGTCTTCTTCCGGTATCTGGAACTCCAGGTCGGGCCAGGGGTGTTCGTGCCCCGGCCGGAGACCGAGTCCGTCGTCGGCTGGGCCATAGACGCGGTCCGCGCGATGGACGTCGTCGAGCCGCTGATCGTCGATCTCTGCTCCGGATCCGGCGCGATCGCGCTCGCCATGGCACAGGAGGTGCCGCGCTCGCGCGTGCACGCCGTGGAGCTGTCCGAGGACGCCCTCACCTGGACGCGGCGCAACGCCGAGGGGTCCAGGGTCACCGTGCACCGCGGAGACGCTCTGACGGCCCTCCCGGACTTCGACGGCCAGGTCGACCTGGTGATCTCCAACCCGCCCTACATCCCGCTCACCGAGTGGGAGTACGTGGCTCCCGAGGCACGTGACCACGACCCGGAGATGGCGCTCTTCTCCGGCGAGGACGGCCTCGACACGATCCGGGGCATCGAACGCACCGCGCACCGGCTGCTGCGGCCCGGCGGCCTCGTCGTCGTCGAGCACGCGGACACCCAGGGCGGACAGGTCCCGTGGATCTTCAACGAGGAGGCCGGCTGGGCGGACGCGGCCGACCACCCGGACCTCAACAAGCGCCCGCGCTTCGCGACGGCACGCAAGGCCATGCCGTGAGCGCCGGGTCACTCGCCGGAAAGCGCGCGAGCGAGCCTAAGGGGCGCGCCGCTGTCGAGAGGGAGAGCGCGCGGAGGTCCGCGAGGAACGGGCGGACCGGGCACGGTCGACCGTCGACAGGGGCACAGAGCGCCCCGGAGGCGAACCGAGCACACCGAACAACAAAGAGAGAGGGCCGTTAGATGGCACGGCGATACGACTGCAACGACGCGACCGACCGTACGACCGGTCTGCGTGAAGCCGCGTCCGCCGTCCGTCGGGGCGAGCTCGTCGTCCTGCCCACCGACACCGTCTACGGGCTCGGCGCCGACGCCTTCAGTACCGAGGCCGTCGCCGACCTCCTCGACGCCAAGGGCCGTGGCCGCAACATGCCCACGCCCGTGCTCATCGGCTCCCCGAACACCCTGCACGGCCTGGTCACGGACTTCTCGGAGCAGGCGTGGGAGCTCGTCGACGCCTTCTGGCCGGGCGCGCTCACGCTCGTCGCCAAGCACCAGCCCTCGCTCCAGTGGGACCTCGGGGACACCCGTGGCACCGTCGCGATCCGGATGCCGCTGCACCCCGTCGCGATCGAGCTGCTGACCGAGGTCGGCCCGATGGCGGTCTCCAGCGCCAACCTGACCGGACACCCCGCGCCGGAGGACTGCGACGCGGCGCAGGAGATGCTGGCGGACGCCGTGTCGGTCTATCTCGACGGGGGCCCGACTCCCGGCATCGTCCCGTCGTCGATCGTCGACGTGACCGGCAAGGTCCCGCTGCTGCTGCGCGCGGGCGCCGTCGACGCCGACGAGCTCCGCAAGGTCGTACCCGACCTCGAGGTGGCCAATTGACCGCCCCTGAGGGGCGTGGCATAGCGGGACTCCCCGACACCTTCCGCATCCTCCACGTCAGCACCGGCAACGTGTGCCGCTCGCCCATCACCGAGCGGCTGAACCGGCATGCCCTGAGCGACCGCCTCGGCGAGCGGCTCACGGGCGGGCTCATCGTGGAGAGCGCGGGAACCTGGGGACACGAGGGGGCCTCGATGGAGGCCAACGCGGAGGCCGTCCTGGCGGACTTCGGCGCGGACCCGTCCGGCTTCGTCGGACGGGAGCTGCTGGACGAACACGTGATCCGCGCGGACCTGGTGCTCACGGCGACCCGTGACCACCGCGCGCAGGTCATCTCGATGGGGCACTCGGCGGGCCTGCGGACCTTCACGCTGAAGGAGTTCACGCGTCTCGTACGGGCCATAGACCCGGCGACGCTGCCCGATCCGCTCGACGAGGGCGTGGTCGAGCGCGCCCGTGCGCTGGTGCGTGCCGCCGCCGCTCTACGCGGGTGGCTCCTGGCCCCGAACGCGGAGGCGGACGAGGTCTACGACCCGTACGGGGCCCCCATCACCTTCTTCCGCTCCATCGGCGACGAGATCCACCAGGCGCTCGATCCCGTGGTGACGGCGCTCACGGGCGTACCGACCCGGCACTGATCCCTCGCCGCTCGCACACCGTCGAACAGGGGCGACGTTCGGTGAGGAATTCGGCGGGGGATATGGTGAGACGAATTTGTGCAACCGACGCGGCGCCGTGTAAGTCCTTCATCATGTGGCCGCACGCATTCCGAAGGACCTCCTCTCCCAAGCTAGTGTGTGTGCCTCAGATGGCCGGCGATTCCTGTGGGGCAGCCTGTGCGTGATTACCTGCTGACGCTCTGCGTGACGGCCGCGGTGACTTATCTCCTGACCGGTCCGGTGCGGAAGTTCGCCATCGCGATCGGCGCGATGCCCGCGATCCGCGCCCGTGACGTCCACCGCGAACCGACACCGCGTCTCGGCGGTATCGCCATGTTCTTCGGCCTCTGCGCCGGACTGCTGGTCGCCAGCAACCTGGAGAATCTCAGCGGGGTCTTCGAGCGGTCGAACGAGCCCCGCGCGCTGCTCTCCGGAGCGGCGCTGATCTGGCTCATCGGTGTCCTGGACGACAAGTTCGAGATCGACGCCCTGATCAAGCTCGGCGGCCAGATGATCGCCGCGGGTGTGATGGTGATGCAGGGTCTGACGATCCTGTGGATCCCGGTACCGGGTGTCGGGACCGTCGCGCTGACGTCCTGGCAGGGCACGCTCCTCACCGTCGCGCTCGTCGTCATCACGATCAACGCGGTCAACTTCGTCGACGGACTCGACGGTCTCGCCTCCGGCATGGTCTGCATCGCCGCCGCGGCGTTCTTCCTGTACGCGTACCGGATCTGGTACGGCTACGGCATCGAGGCCGCCGCCCCCGCCACCCTGTTCGCCGCGATCCTGATGGGCATGGGCATCGGCTTCCTGCCGCACAACATGCATCCGGCCCGGATCTTCATGGGTGACTCGGGTTCGATGCTGATCGGTCTGGTGCTCGCGACGGGCGCCATCTCCGTGACGGGGCAGGTCGATCCGGACGCCCTGAAGATCTACGCGGACGGCTCGACCCGCGAGGCGACCCACGCCGCGCTGCCGGTCTTCATCCCGCTGCTGCTGCCGCTGACCATCATCGCGATCCCGGTCGCCGACCTGGTCCTCGCGATCGTGCGCCGCACCTGGAACGGCCAGTCGCCGTTCGCCGCCGACCGGGGCCATCTCCACCACCGGCTGCTGGAGATCGGGCACTCGCACAGCAGGGCCGTACTGATCATGTACTTCTGGTCGGCGCTGATCGCCTTCGGCGTGGTCCTGTACTCGGTCCACTCCTCGTCCACCATGTCGACGATGTGGATCGTGCTGGCGGTCGTCGCGCTGAGCGCCATCGGGCTGCTGCTCCTGCTCCTGCCCCGCTTCACACCGCGCGCCCCGCGCTGGGCCGAGGCCGTCGTGCCGCCCCGCTACCGGCGCCGCCGGCGAGCCGTCCAGGGGGAGTTGGCGGAGGCGGGGGAGAGCGGCGAAGCCGTGGAGCCCGTCCACGAGGAGCCCGTGCCGACGGGGGGCCGGCAGGGCGCCGGATCACAGGTGCCTCACGATTCCCGCCCGTCCGACGAGCCACATCCGTCCGGCGGTGTCCCGGCCGACGGTGTCCCGGCGGGCGACCCGTCCCCGGTCCCGGCGGGCGTCAACGGGGCGACCGCGATCGGGCCTCGATCTCGGTTCTCCGACCGGCGCAAGGCGGATTCGTCGTACTGAGAATTACCTCAACGGGCCCCATTACCAGACAAGAAGTCTCGTTGTCCGGCTCACACGCGCGGATTCGTCCTCATGTGTGACGGTCAGCACACCTTCATGGTAAAGACCTCATCAAATAGTTTGTGATACCGTTCACGAGACCCGGCGCCAGAGCCGAAGGACCGTAGTGCGACGGTCCGTTGGCCCGAGAACTCAACTCTCGGACCGGGCCTACGCTCGTCCATGACGACACCATCTGCCCCACCCAGCAAGCGGAGCTGCCGCCATGCCCTCGAACGACGTCCGGACTCTCCTCCAGGCCGCCGTACCCACCGCTGCCGTCGGCGTCGTCGCCGCGGTGGTCAGTGGTGTGGTCGCGGGCGGGAAGGGGGCCCTGGGTGCCGGTGTGGCCGCGGTGGTGGTGATCATCTTCATGGGTATCGGTCTCATCGTGCTGCAACGCACGGCCAGGTCGCTGCCGCATCTGTTCCAGGCGATGGGGCTGCTGCTCTACACGACCCAAGTGCTGGCGCTCTTCGTCTTCATGGCCGCGTTCAAGAACACCACCCTGTTCAACCCCAAGGCCTTCGCCCTGACGTTGGTGGTCGCGACCCTCGCCTGGATCGCGGCCCAGGCTCGTGCCCATATGAAGGCAAAGATCCTTTATGTCGAGCCGGAGAAGACGGGCACGTCGGCGTGAGAGGTAGGGGCGGGATAAGTGCGAGTTCGAGATCCTGCTATCGTCCGGTTCCAACTGCGGCATCGAGGGCGCGGGCTCCCCAGCTGACGCCTGCTCTTACGACGCGAGGCTCGGAGCAGCCCGGTCGCCGTTCCCACATCCGAAACACCAGTCCAGTGCCGAACCGCGGCTTCCCGCCGCGCCGACACAACGAGGTTGCCGTACCTATGCGCCATGTTGAAGGAGCCCGCGGTGAGTGCTGACCCGACGCAGGTGCTCGCCTTCGAGACCGACTGCCACATCTTCGAGGGCTGTGGCTTCCCGGCCCCCGGCCTGCATTCGTTCCTGTTCAAGCCCCTGGTGGGCGACGGGGACAGCAACTTGTACTTCAACAAGCCGATGCTGCTGGCGCTTCTCGGCTCGATCATCATCGTCGCCTTCTTCTGGGCCGCCTTCCGCAAGCCGAAGGTTGTCCCGGGCAAGCTCCAGATGGTCGCGGAGGCGGGCTACGACTTCGTCCGGCACGGCATCGTCTACGAGACGATGGGCAAGCGCGAGGGCGAGAAGTACGTCCCCCTGGTCGTCTCGATCTTCTTCTTCGTCTGGATGATGAACCTCTGGTCGATCATCCCGGTCGCCCAGTTCCCGGTGACGTCGATCATCGCCTACCCCATCGTCCTCGCACTCATCGTGTACGTACTGTGGGTCTCGCTGACCTTCAAGCGGCACGGCTTCGTGGGTGCGTTCAAGAACTTCACCGGTTACGACAAGTCGCTCGGCCCGGTGCTTCCGCTGGCCATGACGATCGAGTTCTTCTCGAACCTGCTGGTCCGCCCGTTCACGCACGCGGTGCGACTCTTCGCGAACATGTTCGCGGGCCACACCCTACTGCTGCTCTTCACCATCGCGAGCTGGTATCTGCTCAACGGTATCGGGATCGCGTACGCGGGTGTCTCGTTTGTGATGGTCATCGTGATGACGGCCTTCGAGCTGTTCATCCAGGCCCTTCAGGCGTACGTCTTCGTGCTGCTCACCTGCACCTATCTCCAGGGCGCGATCGCCGAGCACCACTGAGCCACCCACCTCAGCCCTCAGTCGTCCGATGGCCAACCCCCATCGGTCCGTGAAAGAGAAGGAAGAACTGGCATGTCCCAGAACCTTGCCGCCGTCTCCGGTTCGCTCGGCTCCATCGGCTACGGTCTCGCCGCCATCGGCCCCGGCGTCGGCGTCGGCATCATCTTCGGCAACGGCACCCAGGCCCTTGCCCGTCAGCCCGAGGCCGCCGGCCTGATCCGCGCCAACCAGATCCTCGGTTTCGCCTTCTGTGAGGCGCTCGCCCTCATCGGTCTGGTCATGCCGTTCGTCTACGGCGTGTGATCTTCTCGATCCGATCAGCACCACTAGACGAAAGGCACTGATGTGAACCCTCTGGTTCAGCTCGCGGCCGAGGAGGAACAGAACCCCCTCATCCCTCCGATTCCCGAGCTCGTCATCGGCCTGCTCGCCTTTGTCATCGTTTTCGGCCTGCTCGCGTGGAAGCTCCTCCCGAACATCAACAAGGTTCTGGACGAGCGCCGTGAGGCCATCGAAGGCGGCATGGAGAAGGCGGAAGCCGCCAAAACCGAGGCGCAGAGCGTCCTGGAGCAGTACAAGGCCCAGCTCGCCGAGGCGCGTCACGAGGCCGCCCGTCTCCGTCAGGAGGCGACCGAGCAGGGTGCCGCCATCATCCAGGAGATGAAGGCGGAGGGGCAGCGGCAGCGCGAAGAGATCGTCGCCGCCGGCCACACCCAGATCGAGGCCGACCGCAAGTCGGCCGCCTCGGCACTGCGACGGGACGTCGGCAAGCTCGCCACGGACCTCGCGGGCAAGCTCGTCGGCGAGTCCCTCGAGGACAGCGCCCGGCAGAGCCGCACCATCGACCGCTTCCTCGACGAACTCGAGGACGGCGCGTCGACGGCGGAGGCAGCACGATGAACGGGGCGAGCCGCGCGGCGCTGGCCGCCGCACGCGAGCGTCTCGACGCGCTGACCGACAACACCTCGGTCGACGCGTCGAAGCTCGCCGAGGAGCTCACCGCCGTCACCGCGCTGCTCCACCGCGAAGTCTCGCTGCGCCGGGTCCTCACCGACCCCGCGCGGTCCGGCGAGTCCAAGGCCGATCTGGCCGGCGGACTGCTCCGCGGACAGGTCGGCGGGGAGACCGCCGAGCTGGTCACGGGCATGGTCCGGTCCCGCTGGTCGCAGCCGCGTGACCTGGTCGACTCGGTGGAGGAGCTGGCGGCGATCGCCGAGCTCACCGCCACCCAGCGGTCCGGCGGGCTCGACGAGGTGGAGGACGAGCTGTTCCGGTTCGGCCGGATCATCGAGTCCAGCACCGCGCTGCGGGCCGCGCTGACCGACCGGTCGGCGACGGTGCAGGCCAAGACGGCGCTGCTGACCGGGCTCCTCGGCGGCCGGGCCCACCCGGCCACCGAGCGTCTGATCGTGCGCCTCGTCACACAGCCCCGTGGACGTAGCCTGGAAGCGGGTCTTCAGACGTTGTCCCGGCTCGCGGCGGCCCGCCGGGACCGGATGGTGGCCGTCGTCACGACGGCGGTGCCTCTCACCGAAGGCCAGAAGCAGCGCCTCGGCGCGGCCCTGGCCAGGCTGTACGGTCACCCGATGCATCTGAACCTCGACGTGGACCCCGAGGTCCTCGGCGGAGTCTCGGTCCGCGTCGGTGACGAGGTCGTCAACGGCACGGTCGCGGAGCGTCTCGACGAGGCGAAGCGGCGGCTCGCCGGCTGAGGGCCGACGGTCGGCACTCGATACCCGATTACAGACACATACCGAGACCAAGAACTGCGGCCCGGTTGGGCCGTGCAGAAATTGCAGAAGATTCCTGGGGGTCGCCCCCAGACCCCCATAGAACTTCGGGCCCAACAAGGAGAGCAGGGAATCCAGATGGCGGAGCTCACGATCCGGCCGGAGGAGATCCGGGATGCGCTGGAGAACTTTGTCCAGTCGTACAAGCCGGACGCGGCCTCGCGCGAGGAGGTCGGGACGGTCAGCGTTGCCGGTGACGGCATCGCGAAGGTCGAGGGTCTGCCCTCGGCCATGGCGAACGAACTGCTGAAGTTCGAGGACGGGACCCTCGGTCTCGCCCTGAACCTGGAGGAGCGCGAGATCGGCGCGGTCGTCCTCGGTGAGTTCAGCGGTATCGAGGAGGGGCAGCCGGTCACCCGTACCGGCGAGGTGCTCTCCGTCGGCGTCGGCGAGGGCTACCTCGGCCGTGTCGTCGACCCGCTCGGTGCCCCGATCGACGGCCTCGGCGAGATCGCGACCGACAGCCGCCGCGCCCTGGAGCTCCAGGCTCCGGGCGTCATGGTCCGTAAGTCGGTGCACGAGCCGATGCAGACCGGATACAAGGCCGTCGACTCGATGGTGCCGATCGGCCGAGGCCAGCGTCAGCTGATCATCGGCGACCGCCAGACCGGCAAGACCGCCCTGGCCGTCGACACCATCATCAACCAGCGCGACAACTGGCGCTCCGGCGACGTGAACAAGCAGGTTCGCTGCATCTACGTCGCCATCGGCCAGAAGGGCTCCACCATCGCGTCCGTACGCGGTGCCCTGGAGGAGGCCGGCGCGCTTGAATACACGACGATCGTCGCCGCCCCGGCGTCCGACCCGGCGGGCTTCAAGTACCTGGCCCCGTACACCGGTTCGGCCATCGGCCAGCACTGGATGTACCAGGGCAAGCACGTCCTGATCATCTTCGACGACCTGTCGAAGCAGGCCGACGCCTACCGCGCCGTCTCGCTGCTGCTGCGCCGTCCGCCGGGCCGCGAGGCCTACCCGGGCGACGTCTTCTACCTGCACTCGCGTCTGCTGGAGCGCTGCGCCAAGCTCTCCGACGACATGGGCGCCGGCTCGATGACGGGTCTGCCCATCGTCGAGACCAAGGCGAACGACGTGTCGGCGTTCATTCCGACCAACGTCATCTCCATCACCGACGGCCAGTGCTTCCTGGAGTCCGACCTGTTCAACGCCGGCCAGCGGCCCGCGCTGAACGTCGGTATCTCGGTCTCCCGAGTCGGTGGCTCCGCCCAGCACCGGGCCATGCGCCAGGTGTCCGGCCGTCTCCGTGTCGACCTCGCCCAGTTCCGTGAGCTGGAGGCGTTCGCGGCCTTCGGTTCCGACCTGGACGCCGCGTCGAAGGCGTCGCTCCAGCGTGGTCAGCGCATCGTCGAGCTGCTGAAGCAGCCGCAGTACGCGCCGTTCCCGATCGAGGAGCAGGTCGTCTCCATCTTCGCCGGCACCACCGGCAGGATGGACGACGTTCCGGTCGAGGACATCAGGCGCTTCGAGAGCGAGCTGCTGGAGTACCTGCGCCGCGAGCGCAAGGACCTGCTGACCAGCATCGCCGAGGGCGGCAAGATGTCGGACGACACCCTCGAGTCCATCGGTGACGCCATCGCCGCCTTCAAGAAGCAGTTCGAGACCTCGGACGGCAAGCTCTTGGGCGACGACGCCCCGGCCGGCGTCAACGTCTCCAAGTGACGACGGAAGGGACCTGACTCATGGGAGCCCAGCTCCGGGTCTACAAGCGTCGCATCAAATCCGTCACCGCGACCAAGAAGATCACCAAGGCGATGGAGATGATCGCCGCCTCGCGCATCGTCAAGGCGCAGCGCAGGGTGACGGCGTCCACACCGTACGCGACCGAACTGACCCGCGCGGTCAGGGCGGTGGCGACCGGATCCAACACCAAGCATCCTCTGACCACGGAGGTCGAGTCACCGGTACGGGCCGCGGTCCTGCTCATCACGAGCGACCGCGGACTGGCGGGCGGCTACTCCTCCAACGCCATCAAGGCGGCGGAGCGGCTCACCGAGCGGCTCCGGAGCGAGGGCAAGGAGGTCGACTCGTACATCGTCGGCCGCAAGGGTGTCGCCTACTACGGCTTCCGTGAGCGCAAGGTCACGGAATCGTGGACCGGCTTCACCGACAGCCCGAGCTACGCGGACGCCAAGGAGATCGCCGGGCCGCTGATCGAGGCGGTCCAGCGGGACACCGCGGACGGCGGAGTGGACGAGCTCCACGTCGTCTTCACCGAGTTCGTCTCGATGCTGACGCAGACGCCGGTGGAGAACCGGCTGCTGCCGCTCTCCCTCGACGGCACGGCGGAGGACGAGGCCGACTCGGCGAAGAAGGACGAGATCCTTCCGCTGTTCGACTTCGAGCCGTCGGCGGAGGACGTCCTCGACGCCCTGCTGCCGCGCTACGTCGAGAGCCGTATCTACAACGCGCTGCTCCAGGCCGCCGCCTCCAAGCACGCGGCCACCCGCCGCGCGATGAAGTCGGCGACCGACAACGCCGGGGATCTCATCAAGAGCCTCTCCCGGCTCGCCAACGCGGCCCGCCAGGCCGAAATCACCCAGGAAATCAGCGAGATCGTCGGTGGCGCCAGCGCCCTGGCCGACGCGACCGCGGGGAGTGAAAAGTAATGACGACCACAGTTGAGGCGGCCACCCCGGGAAGCACGGCCACGGGCCGCGTGGCCCGGGTCATCGGCCCGGTCGTCGACGTGGAGTTCCCCGTCGACGCGATGCCGGACATCTACAACGCACTGCACGTCGAGGTGGCCGACCCGGCCGAGGACGGCAAGAGGAAGACGCTGACGCTCGAAGTCGCCCAGCACCTGGGTGAGGGAGTCGTACGCGCCATCTCGATGCAGCCGACCGACGGTCTGGTCCGCCAGTCCGTCGTGACGGACACCGGCGCGGGCATCTCGGTGCCCGTCGGTGACGTGACCAAGGGCAAGGTGTTCAACACCCTCGGTCAGATCCTGAACGACCCGGACGGCGAGGCGCAGATCACCGAGCGCTGGCCGATCCACCGCAAGGCCCCGTCCTTCGACCAGCTCGAGTCCAAGACCGAGATGTTCGAGACCGGCCTGAAGGTCGTCGACCTGCTGACCCCGTACGTCAAGGGCGGCAAGATCGGTCTGTTCGGTGGAGCGGGCGTCGGCAAGACGGTCCTCATCCAGGAAATGATCATGCGTGTGGCCAAGCTGCACGAGGGCGTTTCCGTGTTCGCCGGTGTCGGTGAGCGCACCCGTGAGGGCAACGACCTCATCGACGAGATGACCGAGTCGGGCGTCCTGGACAAGACCGCGCTGGTCTTCGGCCAGATGGACGAGCCGCCGGGCACCCGTCTGCGGGTCGCCCTGTCCGCCCTGACCATGGCGGAGTACTTCCGCGATGTGCAGAAGCAGGACGTGCTGCTCTTCATCGACAACATCTTCCGCTTCACCCAGGCCGGTTCCGAGGTCTCCACACTGCTCGGCCGTATGCCGTCCGCGGTGGGTTACCAGCCGACCCTGGCGGACGAGATGGGTGTGCTCCAGGAGCGCATCACCTCGACCCGTGGCCACTCGATCACCTCGATGCAGGCGATCTACGTGCCGGCGGACGACCTGACCGACCCGGCCCCGGCCACGACCTTCGCGCACCTCGACGCGACGACCGTGCTGTCGCGTCCGATCTCGGAGAAGGGCATCTACCCGGCGGTCGACCCGCTGGACTCGACGTCCCGCATCCTGGACCCGCGCTACATCTCGCAGGCGCACTACGACGCGGCCAGCCGCGTCAAGGGAATCCTGCAGAAGTACAAGGACCTCCAGGACATCATCGCGATCCTCGGTATCGACGAGCTGGGCGAGGAGGACAAGCTCGTCGTCCACCGTGCCCGTCGCGTCGAGCGCTTCCTGTCGCAGAACACCCACGCCGCCAAGCAGTTCACCGGCCTGGACGGCTCCGACGTACCGCTCGACGAGTCGATCTCCGCGTTCAACGCGATCTGCGACGGGGACTACGACCACTTCCCCGAGCAGGCGTTCTTCATGTGCGGTGGTATCGACGACCTGAAGGCGAAGGCCAAGGAGCTCGGCGTCTCCTGAGTCCCCGGACTCGACGGCGGGGGGCGGTCCCGTACCGCCCCCCGCCGAACCGCCGATCGTGAACCCCATAGAATCTAGACCGACACCCGGCGTCCACGCCGGGTGGTGACCCGAGGAGCCACCCTTGGCTGCTGAGCTGCACGTCGAGCTGGTCGCCGCGGACCGCAGCGTCTGGTCCGGCGAGGCCACCCTGGTCGTCGCGCGCACCACCTCCGGCGACATCGGCGTCATGCCCGGTCACCAGCCGCTGCTCGGTGTGCTGGAATCGGGCCCCGTGACCCTCCGTACGACCGACGGCGGAACGGTCGTCGCCGCTGTGCACGGCGGTTTCCTCTCGTTCGCCGACAACAAGCTCTCGCTGCTCGCGGAGATCGCCGAGCTGGCGGACGAGATCGACGCCCAGCGTGCCGAGCGCGCGCTGGAGCGTGCGAAGTCCGACGACGACGACGCCGCCGAGCGGCGCGCCGATGTACGACTTCGCGCTGTGGCGGTGCGTTGACGCACCGCTTCTGGAATTACCCTCAGCCGCGGCCCGTTCTGGATCCATCCAGACCGTGTCGCGGCTGAGGCGATGCGGCACCTGTTTCTGTTCGTTCACGCGGGTTACTCGATAGGCGAGGAGGTCGGTACGGATGGTCCTCGCTCTGCTTGTCTGCGGACTGGTCGTCGTGCTGGTTGCGGTGGGGCTCTTCGTCTTCGGGCTGCGCCGACGGCTGATCCAGCGGTCCGGCGGAACCTTCGACTGCTCGCTGCGCTGGAACGTGTCCGAGGAGCCCGACACGTCCGGCAAGGGCTGGGTGTACGGGGTCGCCCGCTACAGCGGTGACCGCATCAACTGGTTCCGGGTCTTCTCGTACGCGCCCCGGCCCCGCCGCAGCCTCGAACGCTCGGCCATCGAGGTGCGCGCCCGGCGCGCGCCCGAGGGTGAGGAGGAGGTCGCGCTGCTCTCCGACTCCGTCGTGCTCGGCTGTGTCCATCAGGGGACGCGCCTGGAGCTGGCGATGAGCGAGGACGCGCTGACCGGCTTCCTGGCCTGGCTGGAGGCGGCGCCGCCCGGCCAGCGGGTGAACGTCGCCTGACGGGGCGCGCGGAACGAACGACGAGGGGGACGGTGCCCGGGTGGGCTCCGTCCCCCTCGCCGTACGCGCGGTGCGTTACTTCAGACCGTTGCTGATCGCGGTCACCAGCTCGCCGTTGGCGGTGTCACCGGTGAAGTCCCAGAAGAACGCGCCGCCGAGGCTCTGGCTCTTCGCCCAGGCCATCTTCGACGTGACGGTCGCCGGGGTGTCGTAGCTCCACCAGTTGCTGCCGCACTTCGCGTACGAGGTGCCGCCGACGGTGCCGGTGGCGGGGCAGGTGTTCTTGAGGACCTTGTAGTCCTCGATGCCCGCCTCGTACGTGCCGGGGGCCGCGCCCGTCGCGGTGCCGCCCGGTGCCGCCTGGGTGACCCCGGTCCAGCCGCGTCCGTAGAAGCCGATGCCGAGCAGCAGCTTCTTGGCCGGTACGCCCTGCGCCTTGTACTTGGCGATCGCGTCGGCCGAGTTGAAGCCGGCCTGCGGGATGCCCGGGTACGAGGTGAGCGGGGAGTGCGGGGCCGTGGGGCCCTGCGCGGCGAAGGCGCCGAAGAAGTCGTACGTCATGACGTTCAGCCAGTTCATGTACTGCGAGGCGCCGGCGTAGTCGGTGGCGTCGATCTTGCCGCCGCTGGACGCGTCGGCCGTGACGGCCGCGGTGACGAGGTAGTTGGCACCGAACTTGGCGCGCATGGCCTGCATCATGTTCTTCATCGCGGCCGGGCCGCTGGTGTCGCAGCTCAGACCACAGGCGTTCGGGTACTCCCAGTCCAGGTCGATGCCGTCGAAGACATCGGCCCAGCGCGGGTCCTCGACCAGGTCGTAGCAGGACTGCGCGAAGGCGGCCGGGTTCTTCACCGCGTCGCCGAAGCCGCCGGACCAGGTCCAGCCGCCGAAGGACCAGAGGACCTTGATGTTCGGGTTGGCGGCCTTGAGCTTGCGCAGCTGGTTGAAGTTGCCGCGCAGCGGCTGGTCCCAGGTGTCGGCGACCCCGTCGACGGACTGGTCGGCGGTGTACGCCTTGTCCGTCGCGGCGTAGGCGTCGCCCATGGTGCACTTGCCGCCCTGGACGTTGCCGAACGAGTAGTTGATGTGCGTGATCTTCGACGCGCTGCCGGACGTCACGATGTTCTTGACGTGGTAGTTGCGGTCGTAGACGCCCCACTCGGTGAAGTAGCCGAGCTTGACCTGGTCGCCGGGCGGGGTGCCCGGGTCCGTACCGCCGCCGGTGGTCCTGACGGCGACCGAGCCGCTGACGGGTCCGGTCTGGTCGGCCGTGTCACGGGCCTGGACGCTGTAGGAGTAGCTGGTGCCGGCGGTCAGGCCGGTGTTCGTGTACGTCGTACCGGTGACCGTGGCGATCTTCGAGCCGTCCCGCAGGACGTCGTAGTTCTTGATGCCCTTGTCGTCGGTGGCCGCGCTCCAGCTGAGCTTCGCCGACGTGTTCGTGATGTCGCTCGCGGTGGGTGTGCCCGGGGCGGTGGGGGCCGAGTCGCCGGGGACGCTGCCGCCGTCGCAGGAGGCGCCGTTGAGCGTGCAGTTGGCCGGCGAGCCGGAGCCCGAGCCGGTGCCGTTGAAGCCGAAGGTGACGGAGGCGCCCGGGGTGAGGGTGCCGTTCCAGCCGACGTTCTTGGCGGTCCAGCGGTTGGTGCCGCTCTTGGTGACCGTGGCGTCCCAGGCGGAGCCGACACCGGTGCCGGAGGGGAAGTCCCACTCGACGGTCCAGGAGCTGAGGGTCGTGGTGCCGGTGTTCTTCACCGTCCACGAGCCTTCGAAGCCGGTGCCCCAGTCGGACTTCTTGGTGTACGTGGCGGTCGCCGATGTGGCCGCCTCGGCGGGGGAGGCGAGGCCGACCATGGCGGCGAGGGGGAGGAGCAGCGCGGTCAGCGCCGCGACGGATCTGGATCTGAATCTGGTTCTTCGGACGGACGTCTTCGTGCTCAAGGGGTACTCCTCGAGTGGGTTCGGAACTGTGCGGGGATGGTCCGGGTTGGTCCGTGGGACCCGACTTTCGCGACAGCTCGCGCACTAGTCAGTGGCGTGAGAGTAAAGAGGTCTGGACCAATCGTCAATAGGTCCAGACCAAAGGTCGCGGCGGGGTGGTGCGCCCTCTGGTACGTCCCCGGACGGTGCTCGGTTCAGATCCCCAACTCTTGTGCCAGCACCGCCGCTTGGACCCGGCTGCGCAGCTCCAGCTTGCCCAGCAGTCTGCTCACATGCGTCTTGACCGTCGCCTCGGCCATCCGGAGCCGTACCGCGATCTCCGCGTTCGACAGCCCGTCCCCCAGACTCGACAGCACCTCGCGCTCGCGCGGGGTGAGCGTGTCCAGCACCGAGAGGTCCCGCGCGTCCGGCGACGGTACGGCCTTCGGCGAGGCGAACTCCGCGATCAGCCGGCGGGTCACGGCGGGCGCGATCAGCCCCTCCCCGCTCGCCACCGTCCGCACCGCCTCGATCAGCGCGTGCGCCTCGGTGTTCTTGAGCAGGAACCCGGACGCCCCGGCCCGCAGCGCGCCGAAGACGTACTCGTCGAGATCGAACGTCGTCAGTACGAGCACGTCCGCCAGCTTCTCGCCGACCACCTGCCGGGTCGCCGACACCCCGTCGAGACGCGGCATCTGAATATCCATCAGCACCAGGTCCGGGCGCAGCTCACGGGCCAGCCGGACGGCCTCCTCACCGTCCCCCGCCTCGCCGACGACCTCGATCTCCGGCGAGCTGCGAAGGATCAGGACGAGCCCCGCCCGTACCGCCGACTGGTCCTCGGCCACCAGCACCCGGATCGTCATGGCGTGCCGCTCCTCTCCTCGACGGGCAACTCCGCCCGTACCCGCCAGATCTTGGTGCCGTCGTCGTCCGCCGTCACCGGTCCCGCCTCGAACGCGCCCTCCAGCAGCGCCACCCGCTCGCGCATCCCGACGAGCCCCGCGCCGGAGCCCGGCGCGCGCGGGCCCGGCCGGTCGCCGTACGGGCTGACGACCTCGACGATCAGCGCTTGCCGCGAGCGCTCCAGTCCCACCGTCACCGCGCCGCGCGCCGCGTGCTTGAGCGCGTTCGTCAGCGATTCCTGGACGACGCGGTACGCCGCCATCTCCACCGGCGCGGGCAGTGCCGCCTCCTCTCCCCGCCGGTCCGCCAGGGAGAACGTGAGCCCGCTGGACGCGCCGTTCGTACGGGCCCGCTCCAGCAGGGAGTCGAGCGCCCGCAGGGTCGGTGCCGGTGACGGCTCCTGGTCGTCCCCCGCGTCCCGCAGCAGCCCGATCAGACGGCGCATCTCGGCCAGGCCGGCGACGCTGTTCTCGCGGATCACCGCCAGCGCGGTCTCGGTGGTGCGCGCGTCGTGCAGGGAGAGCGCGGCGGTGGAGTGGATCGCGATCGCCGACAGATGGTTGGCGACCATGTCGTGCAGCTCCCGGGCCATCCGCGCGCGCTCGGCCGTCACGGCCTGCGTACGGTCCATCTCGGCCAGCAGCGCGGTCTGTTCGGCCCGCAGCCGGGCGGCCTCGGCGGCGTCGCGATGGTTGCGCACCAGCAGACCGGTGAAGGCCGGCCCGACGGTGACCGCGCCCGCGACCACCCCCAGCAGCAGCGCCTCGGGCGTACGGAGCCAGTTCAGGGTCCCCACCGTGACGATGACCGTGAAGACCGCCGTGCCCCAGGGGACCCGGCGGGCGGCGGCCGGACTCCCGTACAGCACCGCCGCGTACACGATGTCCGTGTACATGGCGATCGTCGCCACACTGCCCACCGTGAGCTGGTCCCCGACCAGCGCCAGGGTGCCGATGAGCAGCCCCGTCATCGGCGCGCTCCTGCGCACCAGCTCGACCAGTGAGAGGGCGGCGACCGGCACCAGCACCCAGGCGCCGCCCAGGGGGCCGCCCTGGGTGTGCAGCCCGAGGGCCCACAGCAGCACTCCGCCGAGCAGGCCCGCGGCCGAGATCAGGGCGTCCCCGCGATGGGGGAGCGGCAGACGCGGGCGGGGGAGGACGGTCACCCCACCATCAAACACGGCACCGCCGGCGGGCACCTCCACGTACCGGCCGAGGTACGGGTACATCGAAGGATGCAGTCACGGTTCGTCACTGCCGACGACGATCGGGCCCCGGCCGGACGGGACGCTTGGAGTGAGCCGAAGGGGGCTGTCGTGATCGTCACGCTGATCGTCATCTGCGAGGTCGGGTTCTGGGTCCTGCTGGGCCTGGGGCTCTCCTTGCGCTACTTCGCCGGAATGCCCCGCGCGTCGGTCGCGGTGCTGCTGTGCGAGCCGCTGCTGGAGGTCCTGCTGCTGGTCGTGACGGCGATCGACCTCAGGAACGGCGCCGAACCCGACTGGAAGCACGGCCTGGCCGCGGTGTACATCGGCTTCTCGGTGGCGCTCGGCCCGGAGCTGATCAAGTGGGCCGACGGGCGCTTCGCCCACCGCTTCGCGGGCGGGCCGCCGCCGGTGCGGCCGCCGAAGTACGGCAGGGCCCGCGCGGTCCACGAGTGGAGGACCGCGGCCCGCTGGACCCTGGCGTCGGCGATCGCCGTCGTCCTGCTCCAGGCCGCGGTCTGGTACGTCGGCCCGGACGGGGAGACCGGCTCGCTCCGGATGTGGCAGCAGAAGATGCTCGTCCTGATCGGCGTCAACGTGGTGTGGGCCCTGAGTTACACGCTCTTCCCGAAGAAGGGCCCGGGCGGCTCCGCGCCGGTGGAGCGGCCCGGGTCCTCCAGCGGCACCGACCGCTGAGAGCGCCCCGTGACGGGGCCCGGCGGTGGCTAGCGCTCGCCGCCCGGCACCCACAGCACGTCCCCGACCTCCTTGTTGGCGACCCTGGCCAGGATGAACAGGAGGTCGGAGAGCCGGTTGAGATACGTCGCGGTGAGCGGGTTCATGATCTCCCCGTGCGTCTCGAACGCCGCCCAGGTCGAGCGCTCCGCGCGCCGTACGACGGTGCACGCCTGGTGCAGCAGCGCCGCTCCCGGCGTACCGCCCGGCAGGATGAAGCTCCGCAGCTTCTCGACCTCCGTCAGGAAGAGGTCGCAGTCCGACTCCAGCTTGTCGATGTACGCCTGCTCGACGCGCAGCGGCGGGTACTCGGGGTCTTCGACGACCGGTGTGGAGAGGTCGGCGCCCACGTCGAAGAGGTCGTTCTGGACCCGGACGAGGACCTTCACGATGTCGTCCCTGAGGTGCCCCAGCGCGATCGCCGTACCGATGGCGGCGTTCGCCTCGTTGGCGTCGGCGTAGGCGCCGATCCGCGGATCGGTCTTGGCGGTACGGCTCATGTCGCCGAGAGCCGTGGTGCCCTTGTCGCCGGTACGGGTGTAGATACGCGTCAGATTGACCATGCGGCCAGCCTAGGGTGTTCCGGCGCGTGGACCCGGATCAGGAGTCGGCGGTGCGGAACACCCGGGTGGCGACCGTCATCGACAGCAGGGCGAGGGCCGTGGCCACCAGGACGCCGTACAGCATCGCGGCGCTCGCGTAGTCGCCCACGTAGCCCGCCCGTACCGCGTCCACCAGATACCGGAGCGGCACGACGTGCGACAGCAGGTCCAGCCAGCCCGGCGCCAGGGTCATCGGCAGGACCAGCCCGGAGAGCAGCATCACCGGCATCGTCAGCGCGTTGATGACGGGACCGAACTCCTGCGGCGTCGAGACCTTCACCGCCAGCGCGTACGACAGCGAGGCCAGCGCCGCCGCGAGCACCCCGACGAAGACGAACCCGACGAGGATCCCGCCCAGCGGCGCCCGCAGCCCCATCGCCACCGCGACCAGCACCAGCAGCACGGACTGGAAGACGAAGAGCGCCACGTCGCGCAGCACCCTGCCCAGCAGCAGGGCGAGCCGGCTCACCGGTGTCACCCGCATCCGTTCGAGGACCCCGGTCTGCTTCTCGACGAGGATCGAGAAACCCGCGAACGAGGCGCCGAGCAGGGCGAGTTGAAGCAGCAGTCCGGGGACCAGGATCTGCCAGGAGTCCGTCGTGCCGCCGAGCGGGAGATCGGTCAGGAGAGGGCCGAAGAAGAGCAGGAACAGCAGCGGCATCAGGACGCCGAACAGGATCTGGAACTTGGAGCGCAGGGTCTGGCGGGCGTACCGCCCGAAGACCAGCGCGGTGTCCGCGACGAGGGACGACGCGCGCGAGGGCGCCGGCGCCGGGACGGAGGCCGACGGGGGAGCCGGCGGGGGAGTGGACACGGCGGGAGCCTCCTAGACGGCTACGGGGACGGCGTCGGCCGGCGCGGGGGCGCGGCCGGTGATCGCGAGGAAGGTGTCCTGGAGCGAGGCGTCGGGGGAGCCGCCGTACTCGCTCTTCAGCGCGGCGGGCGTGCCCTCGGCCACCACCACGCCGCCGTCGACGACGACCAGCCGGTCCGAGAGTTCGTCGGCCTCGTCGAGATGGTGCGTGGTGAGGAAGACGGTCGTGCCGTGCTCGTCGCGCAGACGCCGGATCAGGTCCCACAGACCGGCCCTGCTCGCCGGATCGAGTCCGGTGGTCGGCTCGTCCAGGAACAGCACCTCGGGGCGGTGGGTCAGCCCCATCGCGATGTCAAGGCGCCGGCGCTGGCCGCCGGAGAGCGCCGCGCACGTGCGGTCGAGCAGCTCGGTCAGGCCGAGGTCCTGCGCCAACTCCTCGGCGCGGTGGGCGGCTTCGGCCTTCGGCAGCCGGTGGAGCCGGGCCTGGGTGATCAGCTCCTCGCGTACGGAGACGTACGGGTCGACGCCGCCGGACTGCGCCACGTAACCGATCCTGCGCCGCACCTCGGCGGGCTCCCTGGCCAGGTCGAAGCCGGCGACGGTCGCCGCGCCGCCGGTGGGTGCCAGCAGCGTCGTGAGCATCCGCAGCGTGGTGGTCTTGCCCGCCCCGTTGGGGCCGAGGAAGCCGAGGATCTCCCCGGCCCGCACGGTGAGGTCGATGCCGCGCACCGCCTCGACGGTGCCCCGCTTGGTGGAGAAGGACCGGGCGAGCCCGGCCGTACTGATGATTGCCATGGCTCCAGAAAAACAGAGTCACTTAAATTTTGCAATGACTCCAAGATTGCGGGAGGCCCTCTGGGCGCCCTGGGCCGCCGGGAGGGGCGGGGGTGCGCCGCGTTCTAGAGTGAGTGGCATGTCCGAAGGGCTCAGGGAGCGCAAGAAGCGCCAGACCAGGCAGTACATCTCCGACGTCGCCACGCATCTGTTCATCGAGCACGGCTTCGACGCGGTGACGGTCGCCCAGGTCGCCGAGGCCTCGGACGTCTCCGTCAACACGGTCTACAACTACTTCTCGACGAAGGAGGACCTCTTCCTCGACCGCAGCAAGGGCATCGTCGACCGGCTCTCCCGGTTCGTACGGGGGCGTGCGACGGGCGAGTCGGCGGCCGACGCGGTCCTGCGCGAACTGCGCGAGCTGACCGAGACCGTCTCCCCCACCATCGGACTCCACCAGGGCTTCGACCGCTTCATGAAGGTCGTCCGGGAGTCGCACACGCTCCAGTCCCGCCTCCTCTCCATCCAGCAGGAGCTGCTGGACAATCTGGAGAGGACGCTCCGCGAGGAGACCGGCGCGGTCGCCGCCGACACGCTGCCCACCCTGGTGGCCGGTCAGCTCGCCTGGGCGCACGGCACGCTCATGGCGTTCGTCGCCCGCCGGATGCTCGAAGGCCGGACCCTGGAGGAGACCTCGCGCGAAGCCCTCGCGCTGCTCGACGACATCGAGGAGGTGCTGGGTGAAAAGGTGCTCAAGTACGCGGTGCGGCAAGGCTGATGGGCCTTACGGGCCTGCTCCGGGATGTGACGTCCGTCATGTGAGACGTGACGCGCATCTCTTCGCCACCACAGGGCAGCTCACGACCGATAACCTCCGGCAGGGAAGAATGTAAAGCGCGTGTTAAGCCGCGCGTGGTCCGCAGCGGAAATCAAGGGGTACGTCGTGGCCAGGAAGCTCGCCGTCATCGGTGCCGGACTCATGGGGTCCGGAATCGCGCAGGTCTCGGCCCAGGCCGGCTGGGACGTCGTGCTGCGGGACGTGACCGACGAGGCCCTGACCCGTGGCCGGGACGCGATCCGCGCCTCGTACGCCAAGTTCGTCACCAAGGGCAAGCTCGAAGAGGCGGACGCCGACGCCGCGCTCGCCCGGATCACCACGACCACCGACCTGGACGCGGCGGCCGACGCCGACATCGTCGTCGAGGCCGTCTTCGAGAAGCTCGACATCAAGCACGAGATCTTCCGGACGCTCGACAAGCTCGTACGCGACGACACCGTCCTCGCCTCCAACACGTCGGCCATCCCGATCACCAAGATCGCCGCGGCGACGGAGCGCCCCGAACGCGTCGTGGGCGCGCACTTCTTCTCGCCCGTACCGATGATGAACCTCTGCGAACTGGTACGCGGCTACAAGACCAGCGACGAAACCCTCGCCACCACAAGGGAGTTCGCCGAATCGGTCGGCAAGACCTGCATCGTCGTCAACCGTGACGTCGCGGGCTTCGTCACCACCCGTCTGATCACCGCCCTGGTCGTCGAGGCGGCCAGACTCCAGGAGTCGGGCGTCGCCACGGCCGAGGACATCGACATCGCGTGCAAGCTGGGCTTCGGCCACGCCATGGGGCCGCTCGCCACCGCCGACCTCACCGGGATCGACATCCTGCTGCACGCCGCCGACAACATCTACACCGAGTCGCAGGACGAGAAGTTCGCGGCGCCCGAGCTGATGCGCCGGATGGTGGACGCGGGTGACATCGGGCGCAAGAGCGGGCAGGGCTTCTACAAGCACTGACCGCGTTCGGCGGGCACTGGGCCACATCGACCGTTCCGCCATCACCCCACCGGGTGAATTCGGTATCAGTTCGCTCACGGACGGCAACTTCCTCGGCCGCACGGCTGTCAGTTGTTGCACAAAGACATCGCACAACGACATCGCACCAACACATCGCACCAAGACAGAGAAGACCGACGCGGAGCACACAGGCATTCGGGGAGCGCATATGTACATCAGGGGCGACCACGCCGAGCTGGTCGTCGAGGGCCGCCTCGACGTCCGCAGCGCGGCGGACGCCCGTACGGTCCTGCACACGGCCGTCGACGACGGAGCCGGCGACCTGGTGCTCGATCTGACCGGACTCGATTCCTGGGACGCCACGGGCCTCGGTGTCATCATGGGCGCGCACCGGCGGGCCGGCCGGTGCGGACGCAGACTCGTCCTGCGCGGTGTGCCCGCCCAGATGCAGCGCCTGCTGGTGGCCACCCGGCTGCACCGCATCCTCGCCATCGAGGGCGGCATCGCAGCAGAATCGCTTCCGCGCGTCTGACCGTTCCGCACCGAACTGTCCGCCGAGCCACGCACAATCCTCACGAGACCGTGACGTCTCGGACGACGTGGCACCCCGGCTGTTCCTGGATACTGTGCGGAGGTTTAGGGTTTCGGCCGTCGGCCGAGCCGAACGGCGGGCACCGGACCAGAAGTGACAGCGGGGCGTGCGAGGCCGGGAGAGCAACCGCACGCCACGATCTGGGGGGCTTTGACGATGAACCCGACCGACCCGACCCACCCGACGGACCCGGGTCCCACGGGCACCGGTACCGGCCCCACGGGCGCCGGGCGCGCCGAGGACAGGCCCGCCGAAGGCGCCGACCGGCCGAACCCGTGGGTGACGCACCCGACGCCCGCGCGCACCGTCGCGCTGATCTCCGGCGACTTCCTGATCACCGTCAACCCCGTCGACGGCAGCGAGATCGAGCCCTGCCCGCCGGGATCGCAGCCGCCCGCCCCCGTCAGGCTCGACGCCGACGAGCGCGCCGAGCAGCGCCGGGCCGGCCGCCCGCCGATACCCCCCGGCCCCGGCGCGCCCCCGCTCCCGCTGCTGGAGCGTCAGAACGAGCGCGAACAACTCGTCGGACTGCTCGGGCGCGGCCACTCCGTACGGCTCACCGGCTCGGCCGGCTCCGGCCGTACCGCACTCCTCGAAGCCGTCGCCGCCGACTGCGAGGAGCTCGCGCCGGACGGGGTCGTCCGGCTCTCCGGCCACCACCGCACCGTCACCGAGCTGCTGTACGAGCTGTACGCGGCGGTCTACCGGTCCGTGCTCCACCGCCCCGACCGTGCGGGCCTGTTGGAACTCGTCCACGGCATCGGCGCGATCGTCGTCGTCGACGACCTGGAGTTCGGCGGCGAACCGCTGGACGAACTCCTCGAAGCCGCGCCGGAATGCGCGTTCCTTCTCGCCGTCACCCCCGACGTCGACGCCCCCATCTCGCGCTCGCGTCTCGAAGAGGTCCTGCTCGGCGGTCTCGGCCGGGGCGCCTCGCTCGAACTGCTGGAGCGCGCCACCGGGCGCCCGCTGACGGACGAGGAGGCGAACTGGGCCGGCGACCTCTGGTTCGAGTCCGAGGGCCTGCCGCAGCGCTTCGTCCAGGCCGCCGCGCTGCTGCGCGGACGCGACCGGCTGCGCGCGGACGCGGAGCCGTACGAGGAGGACGGGGCCCTCGTCCATGAGCCGGCGGACGCTCCGTACGGCCAAGGACGCGGCCAGGACGACCTGTTCGCGGACGGCGGGCTCACCGCCGACGGGTACGACATCCCGCTGCCGACGCTGGGCGAGGGCGCCGCGCCCGCCGTGCTGCTGGCCTCCCGGCTCTCCGAGGCCGCGCGGGAGACGTTGCGGTTCGCCGTCGCGCTCGGCGGCGAGGTCCCGCACCAGGCCCATCTGCCGGCCCTGGTGGGCGACACGCACGCGGACGCGGCCGTCGGCGAACTGATGCACGCCGGCCTGCTCTCACCCGTCGGCCCGCGCTACCGGCTCGCCGCCGGGGCGCTCGCCCAGCTGGAGGCGCGGGGGTACGGGGACGAGGCCACGTCCCGCGCGCATGTGGCCGTCCAGCACTTCACCTGGTGGGCCGGTCATCCGTCGGTCACCCCGCGCCGGGCCTCCGCCGAGGCGGACGCGCTGCTGGCCGCGATGACGCCCCTGGTCTCCAGCGGCGAGGCCGGGCACGCGAGCGCCGCCGTCCTGCTGGCCAGGGGAGCGGCGCCCGCCTTCATGGCCGGGCTGCACTGGGGCGCGTGGGAGCGCGCGCTGCGGATCGGCCAGGAGGCGGCGCGGATCGCCGGAGAGGTCGCCGAAGAGGCGTACTTCCACCATGAGTTGGGGATTCTCGCCCTCTGCGTCGGGAGCCTGGACCGGGCCCGCGCCGAGCTGGAGACCTCGATCGGGATGCGCGGGGCGGTAGCGGACAAGCGGGGCACCGTCTCCGGCCGCAGGGCGCTGGCCCTGGTCAGCGACCGTGAGAACGGGGAGACCGCCCTCGTCCCCTTCCGGCGGCCCGACGACGAACTGCCCGTGCCGTCGCCGCGCGGGACGTCGATGGTCGTCCCCGTACCGAACCCGAAGTCGCCCGACGACCGGACGACGCTGGTGACCCGCCGCGACGACACCCCGGCCGCGGGCAGTCCCGCCGCAGGTGCCCCTGGCCGCGGATCCGGCGGCTCGCCCGTGCGCCGGCGCCGTCCGGTGCTGGGTGGCGCCCGCCGCAACCTGGTCGCCGCGGGCGCGGGCGCGGTGCTCGCCGCCGTCCTGGGCACCGTCGTGACCCTCGGGGCCACGGGCAGCGACAGCTCGCCCACGGACCGGGTCCAGACGGACCACTCGACGGACGACGACGACGGCACCGCCGGCTACGACGGCGAGACGCCGACGGACGAGGGCACGAAGAAGCCGGCCAAGCCGGGCGGGGTCCCCGTCACGGCCGGTTCGGACGCGCCGTCGCCCAGCACGAGCGGGGACTCCGAGTCGGCCGACCCGGGCGACACCCCGTCCGGCGACCCGTCCGAGCCGGACGACGACCCGGATCCCTCGGACCCGGATCCGACGAGAACGAGCCCCTCCCCGACCAAGTCGTCGCCGGGTCCCGACCCCTCCGACACCGACTCCAGCCCGTCCCCGTCGACACCGACCTCGCCCCCGCCGACGACCACCACCCCGGAGGAGCCCCCGGAGCCCCCGGAGTCGGCGACGATGGGCAACCCGGCCGAACCGACGTCGGGGACGGGCTCCCCGGACGCCGCGGCCTCGATGATCTGACGCGGCCGGCCCCGAGCTCAGCCCCGGAGGTGGAACAGCTCGGGGTCGCCCTCGTCGAGACCGTGGAGAAGGCCGACCGGACTCCAGCCGGCCGCCGCGTCCAGCAGCCGGTGGCCGACACCCCTGCCACGGGCGGCCGGTGCCACCATCAGCACGGTGACGGAGCCGTGCTCGGAGAACGTGTACTCGACCACGCAGTCGCCGACCGGCCCCGAGCCGTCCTCCGCCACGACGGCCAGGCCGTCCCGGCACCACCGCCGCATGCCCGCCTGCCGCGCGGGGTCCCCACCGGCCGCGACGACGTCGACCCCGATCAGAGCGTCGGCGTCCCCCGCGTCGGCGGGACGGACCAGGAAGCCCAACTCATCCGTAGCCATGGGGACATGCTCCCGCTGTCCGCCCCACGCGCGCTCATCCCGCCGGGAACAGCCAACGCAGCCCGGCAAGGCTCTTGTCGAGATAGCTCCGGCGACCGGTCTCGACGCCGTAGGCCAGGTCCTCCAGGACACCGCACCTGGCGTAGAAGGCCGCGCGCTCCGCGATCGCCTCGGCGACGTGGGCGTCGGCCGCGTAGCCGCGCAGGGCACGGCGCAGGGCGTCCGGGCCGAGATCCCGCAGGACGAGCCCGAAGTCGTGGGCCGGATCGACGATCGCGGCGTCGCTCCAGTCGATCACGCCCGTCACCCGCCATGTGTCCGGGTCGACGAGGACGTGCTCGATGCCCAGGTCGTTGTGGGAGAAGACCGGCGGAGGCCCGCCGGCCGGCGGCGGCGCGTCCAGGAAGGCCAGCACGGGCTCGCGATACGCCCGCGGCACCGCCGGGACGACGGCGGCGTACGTCTCCCTCGCCTCGTCCAGCCACAGCGCGTCGGGCTGGACGTCGGTCCATGAAGACCACCGGGCCGTTCGACGCGGCCACGAACTTCCCCGTACCGATCAGGGTCAGAAAGCCCGGCACGATCGACTGCTTGAGCGCCAG
>NZ_JBHXRM010000043.1:0-75255 GCF_042716895.1 Streptomyces sp. NPDC058653
TCGGGGTGGGCGGGCCGCTCGCGCTCGCTGTCTTGCGGGTGCCTGGGCCCCCCCCCGGGCACCCCGGCCCCCCCCCCCCCCCCACTACTGGATCCCGACATCAACTCGTTCGGGCTGATCACCCTGCCGGAGGAGAAGCGGGCGTTGTACCGCGTGCGCGCCTTCGTCTACGGCGAGCAGTCCAACGTCGCGCATCTCACGACAGGTCCGGACCCGAGGGCCTAGGCCTCCACCTTGACGTCGGCCTTCGCGTCGGCCTTCATCTCCGACTCGGGCCCGGCCTCGGACTCCGGCCGCGCCTCGGTCGTCGCCGTCGCCCTGATCGGGGCGCCCGCGTCGTGCAGGCTCCGCAGGGCCTGGCTGTACGAGGTGATCAGGCTGGTCTCCAGATAGCTGACGCCCAGTTCCTCGCAGTGCTGCCGGACGATCGGCTGCGCGTGGCGCAGATGCGGGGACGGCATGTTCGGGAAGAGGTGGTGCTCGATCTGGTAGTTGAGCCCGCCGAGCGCGGTGTCGGTGAACCAACCGCCGCGCACATTGCGGGAGGTGAGGACCTGGCGCCGCAGGAAGTCCGGGCGGTCGTCGCCGGACAGGGTGGGCATTCCCTTGTGGTTCGGCGCGAAGATCGAGCCCAGGTAGAGACCGAACAGGCACTGGTGCACGGCGAGGAAGGCGATCGCCTTGCCCGGCGGCAGGACCACGAACAGGGCGCCGAGGTAGACCGCGAAGTGCGTGAAGAGCAGGATGCCCTCCGAAGTCCGCTGCTTCAGCGAGCGGTTGGCCAGCGCGCGTACACCGGCGACATGCAGATTGAAGCCCTCGAGCGTGAGCAGCGGGAAGAACAGGTAGGCCTGCGAACGGCCGATGAGGCGGGGAAGCCCCTTGGCCTCCTTGGCCTGCGCCTGCGTCCATACGAGGATGTCGGGGACGACATCCGGGTCCAACTCGACGTGGTTCGGGTTGGCGTGGTGCCGTGAGTGCTTGTCCTGCCACCAGCCGTAACCCATGCCGATGGCCAGATTCCCGGCGATCTTGCCGGCGCGCACACTGGCCTGGCGCAGCCGGAACACCTGACGGTGACCCACATCGTGGGCGACGAGGGCGACTTGGCCGAATACCACGGCGAGGAAAGCGGCGACGGCGAGCGTCCACCAGCTGTCGCCGACGAGCGCGAAAGCGACCCAACCGCCCGCGAACAGGGCGGCGATGATGCCCATACGCACGGTGTAGTACAGGGGGCGGCGGCGCATCAGCCCGGCCGCCGTGATCTTCTTGGAGAGCCGGGCGAAATCACTGCCCGTCTCCCTGCACGCCTGATCCGCGGCCTCACCCGCGAAATCGGCGCCCGGTTCCAGTACCGCGGAATCCTCCACGGTACTGGCGGTGTTGACTGACATGCGGCCACGCCTTTCGAATGTGTCACGACCGTGTGCCGGTGTATGACGGCTCGGCAGGCAGGGTGGCTGGTGAGGAACACGAGCCCAGGGGGACGTCGCTGCCGGTCGTGGACGGGTGGGCAACTGCGGCACACAGCCCGATGGCTGCGTGCGGGTCGGAAGTGGACCACTCCGGCGATGCGACAACTGGGTATGGCCGCTGCGAATGCCGCTGACATCCTCACCGAGGACCAGTGCTGCTGCCCACACTCATGGGGCAGCGGGTAGTCAGGGGCTGGGGCCTCCTGAGGGTAAGTGTAGCCTGCGCGCGAATTGCGCTTCATACACCGCACGAACAAGTGACCGCAAACACTTTCTGAACAGCGCGGACACGGCTGCGACGAATACCCCGTGCGACCCGGCGGGTAATAATTTTGCAGGGTCTGCATATTTGCATACCATGCAAAGTGTGATGAGCAAGGGCGCCGGAGCGGGTCTCCGGGAGCGCAAGAAACAGGCCACGCGTGCGGCGCTGGCCGAGGCCGCCGTACGCCTTGCCGCCGAGCACGGGGCGGAGAACGTCACCGTCGAGGCCATCAGCAAGGCCGCCGGTGTCTCCCCGCGAACGTTCTTCAACTACTTCGACACCCACGACGACGCCTTCGTCATGACCGACCCCGAGGTCGGGGAGCGGATCCGGCGCGCGATCCGGGACGCGCCCGCCGAGCTGCCTCCCCTGGAGGCGGTACGCGAGGCCATGGCCGGCGAGCTGGCCGACGTCGAGCGGCAGCACGAGCTGTGGAGCCTGCGCGCCAAGGTGCTCCAGAAGTCCCCGCACCTGCTGGCCCGGGGCCTCGGCCTGCACATGGCCGAGGAGCGCGGTCTGGCCCGGACGATCGCCTGCCGGCTCGCCTCCCGCACCGGGCCGGAGGAGGGCCGGGATACCAGGACCGGTACGCGGACCGTGGCGGGGGCCGACGCCCGTACCGAAGCCGGGGCCGGGGCCGAAACCGGGGCCGGGGCGGAAGACGCGGCGGGCGACGACGCGGGCGCCGACGGCAAGCCCTGTGACGACGCCGACATCGAGCTGTACCCCCGGCTGCTCGCGGCCGTCGCCGGCACGGCCGTACGCGTCGCCATCGAGCACTGGTACGCCCACTCCCCGCCGATGACGTTCCCGGACATCTTCCGGGACGTCTTCACCCACCTGTCCGCCGGGCTGCCCCAGCCGCCCGCAGAGACCGACGACCGTCCGTCCGGCGGCCGTTCCACGGAATCGTAAGAAGGCCACCTTGACCGCAATCGAGGCGCCCGACCAGGCGCCCACCTCCATGACCAACCGACAGATACTCCAGGCCATGTCGGGGCTTATGGCCGGCATGTTCGTCGCCATCCTGGCGGGCACCGTGGTGGCCAACGCGCTGCCGCGCATCGTCGCCGACCTGGGCGCGAGCCAGTCCGCGTACACCTGGGTCATCACGTCCGAACTGCTCGCGATGACCGCGACGGTGCCTCTGTGGGGCAAGCTCTCCGACCTCTACAACCAGAAGCTGCTGCTCCAGCTCTCGCTCGGCATGTTCGTCGTCGGCTCGCTGCTGGCCGGCTTCTCGCAGGGCGTCGAGCTGCTCATCTTCAGCCGTGTGATGCAGGGCATCGGCGCCGGTGGTCTGACCGCGCTCGCGCAGGTCGTGATGGCGGCGGTCATCCCGCCGCGCCGGCTGGGCAAGTACGCCGGCATGTTCGGCGCGGTGTTCGCGGTCGGCACCGTCGCCGGACCGCTCGTCGGCGGCGTCATGGTCGACACGTCGTGGCTCGGCTGGCGCTGGTGCTTCTTCATCGGGGTGCCGTTCGCGCTGATCGCGATCGCGCTGCTCCAGCGCACGCTGCACCTGCCCACCGTCCGCAGGGACGTGAAGATCGACTACCTGGGCGCGTTCCTGATCGTCTCCGGTGTGTCGGCGATCCTCATCTGGACCTCTCTGGCGGGCAACCAGTTCGACTGGGCGTCCTGGCAGACGGCCGCGCTGACCGGCGGTGGTGTGCTGCTGCTCGTCGCCGCGGTCTATGTGGAGGCGCGGGTGCCGGAACCGATCATCCCGCTCACCATCTTCCGCAACCGCACCGTCACGCTGACCACCGTGGCGAGCCTGCTCGTCGGTGTCGCGATGTTCGGCGGCACCGTCTTCCTCTCGCAGTACTTCCAGATCGCCCTCGGCAAGTCGCCCACCGTCGCGGGGCTGATGGGGCTGCCGATGATCCTGGGTCTGCTCGTGTCGTCCACCGTCGCGGGCCAGATCATCAGCGCCACCGGCCGATGGAAGGTGTATCTGATCGCGGGCGGCGTCACCATGACCGCCGGACTCGCCCTGCTGTCGACCATCGACGCCAACACCGGCTTCGGGCTGCTCAGCCTCTACATGACCGTTCTCGGTATCGGTGTCGGTCTGCTGATGCAGAACCTGGTCCTCGCGGCCCAGAACGACGTCCCCGCCTCCGAGTTGGGCGCCGCCACCTCCGTGCTGTCGTTCTTCCGCAGCATGGGCGGCACGATCGGCACCAGCGTCCTGGGCGCGATTCTCGCCAATCGGGTGGCCTCGGAGCTGGCCAAGAGTCTGGGTACGGAGGGTGCCGCGTCCGGCGGATCGAGCGATTCCGTCCCGGATGTGACGAAGCTCCCCGCGCCGATGCGGGAGATCGTGGAGCACGCGTACGGTCTGGCGACCGCGGACCTGTTCCTGGTGGCCGCCCCGTTCGCCGCGCTCGCCCTGGTGGTCGTGGTGTTCATCAAGGAGAAGCCGCTGAAGACGACCAGCGGTATGGAACGGCTCGCCGAGGAGGCCAGGCAGGCCGTGGCGGACGGCGACAAGCCGTCGCCGACCCCCGTGAGCTGAGTCCGGAGGAACCGTCCGAGGGCAGTCGTTCCGCGCGTCACCGTCCGGTGGCGCGCGGAACGGCTGCCCTCACCGCGTTCGGCCCGGTGACCGCGCGATCACTGGGCCGAATGTCGTCTGGCGCCCGCCGCCCGTGGCGGCTTGGCTGACAGCCGTACGGACATCAGTGCGCCTCCCCCCAGTTCCAAGGACTTCAGATGAGCACCGGTACGTCTTCCCCGACCGGCCATGACACGCCCGCACCGCACCTTCCCGTCACGCCGGTCCCCGGCCCCAGGCAACTGCCGCTGATCGGCAATCTGCCGGCCTTCTCGCGCGACCCCCTCGGCTTCTTCCGCACGCTGCGCGGCCATGGCGATGTCGTCTCCTGGCGGATGGGCCCGCAGCGCGCGCTGTTCCTCTCCCGGCCGGAGCACATCGGGGAGCTGCTCACCGGGATCGAGACGGACTACCGCCACCCGGAGCTCGGCTGGGCCTTCAAGCTGGTGCTCGGCGAGGGCGTGGTCACCTCCGAGGGCTCCGCGTGGCGCCGTAAGCGCGCGCTGGTCCAGCCCGTGGTCCGGCCCCGCCAGGTCCGCGCGTACGCGAGCACCATGACGGACTGCGCGACATCGCTGGCCGACACCTGGGAGCCGGGCCGGCGCGTCGACGTACGGCGGGACATGCTGGGCCTGACGCAGCGCATCGCCGTACGGACCCTCTTCGGCACGGACACGGCGGGGCGGGAGGACACGATCGGCCCGGCCATGGACATCGCGCAGGCGGCGATCGGCGACGAGTTCCGGGGCCTCACGCTGTTCCTGCCGCCGTGGATCCCGACGCCGGGACGGCAGCGGCTCAAAAAGGCCGTCGCCGTCATCGACAGCGAGGTGAACCGGGTCACCGAGGAGCGGCACCGCAACGGAGCGGACCGCGACGACCTCGTGAGCAGACTGCTCGCCGCCCGTGACGAACAGGGCGACCGGCTGACCGACAAGGAGATCCGGGACGAGGCCGTCACGCTGTACATCGGGGGGCACGAGACGACGGGTACGACGTTGACCTGGGCCTGGTACCTGCTCTCACGCAACCCCGGGGCGCGGGACCGGCTCGCCGAGGAGCTGAACGAGGTCCTGAAGGGCCGTACGCCCGGCTTCGACGACTTCAAGGAGCTCCGGTGGACGGAGCAGATCATCCGCGAGACGCTGCGGCTCTACCCTCCCGTGTGGCTGATGACCGGGATCGCGAAGGAGGGCTCGACGCTGGGCGGGCGGCGGGTCCCGGCGGGGACGGTGCTGTACGCGAGCCAGTGGAGCGCGCAGCGGGACGAGCGGTGGTTCTCCGAGCCGGACGCGTTCCGTCCCGAGCGGTGGGACGAGGACGCGACGCCGGTGCCGGACCACGCGTGGTTCCCGTTCGGGGGCGGTGCCCGCGCCTGTCTCGGCGCCCGCTTCGCGACCGTGGAGGCCGTGCTGGTGCTGGCCACGCTGGCGCAGCGGTTCCGTCTCGACCTGGATCCGGGTGAGATCCACCCCAAGACGGGGCTCACGCTCCAGCCGGGAGGGCCGGTGCGCGCGACGCTGCGGAGCGCCTGAGCGGCGGCCGGGTCCATACCGGCGGGCGGGCTCGGGCCCGGTGGACCGTCCGGGGCCCGGCAGTACGATCGGGCGCATGGACATCGCAGGTGAGCGCCCGGGTCGCGACGCGGCCCCCGCCGCCGGATCGGGCCGGGAGTACTTCGCCGCCGATCCGACCACGCGGTCTCTCGGCATCGCTCTCGTGGACACCGGTCCGGGCAGGGCGACTGTGCGGATGAGCGTGCGCGGGGACATGGTGAACGGGCACGGCACGGCCCACGGCGGCTATCTCTTCCTCCTCGCCGACAGCGCCTTCGCGTGCGCGTGCAACAGCCATGGCCCGGTGACCGTCGCGGCGGGCGCCGACATCGACTTCGTACGGCCGGCCCACGAGGGTGACGTCCTGACGGCGACGGCGCGGGAGCGGTCCAGGCTCGGGCGCGGCGGGATCTACGACGTCACGGTGACGCGCGGGGACGACGTGCTGGCCGAGTTCCGCGGACGCAGCCGCGCGCTCCCGGGCTGACGCGGGTTTCTCCCCGGCTGACGCGGACGGCCGCGGTACGGGCGTCCGGACGCGGTACGGGCGGTCGGACCCGGCACGGGCGGCCGAGCGCGGTACGGGTCGGCCGGATGGCCCGCTCCGATTCCGGTGATCCCGGCGGCGACCGGTAGATGGTCGCTGCCGGTCGCGGGACCCGGCACAGGCGGTCGAGCGCGGTACAGGCGGTCGGACCCGGCACAGGCGGTCGAGCGCGGTACAGGCGGTCGAGCGCGGTACAGGCGGTCGGACCCGGCACAGGCGGTCGAGCGCGGTACAGGCGGTCGGACCCGGCAGAGGCGGTCGAGCGCGGTACGGGCGGTCGGGCGCGGCGCGCACGATCCGGGGGTGCCGGGCCCCGGCAACGAGGAAGGGCCCGCACCCAGCGCCGGATGCGGGCCCCGCTTCATGGGGTACTACGCGGCGGGCCTGACGGCCGCCGCCCCGCCGGCCGCGATCCGGATCTCGGCGCGCTCCATGACGCCGTCGACCGTCACCGCGAGCGTGGCCGAGCCCCGCCGCAGTGCCGTGAGCGTCCCGGTGGCCGGGTCGAACGCCGCCACGTCGCGGCGGTTCGCCTGGTCCGGGTCACCGATGTGGACGTTCGGCGAGCCCGCCCAGTCCGCGCTCATCGGGAAGCCGACGGGCACCTTCCTGGTCCCCTGGGTGACCGTCGCCCGGGCCGCCGCCTCGTCCCCGGGCGCCAGCGTCCCGGGCGCGTCGAGCGCCAGCGAGTCGGTGTGCGCACGCGTCTGTACGGAGATCCAGTCCGGCCCGCCCTCCCACGGCTCGCGCCGGGCCTCGGACTGCTCGCTCCGCGAGACCTTGTCCACGCCGACGAGCGACCAGCCGGTGAACCCGCCCTCGTCGACCGGGGCCGACGGGTTCTTGCCGGAGTTGCCGTTGATCAGATACGGCACGCCGTCGACGCGCGAGGCGTGGAAGACCCCGACGTGGCTGCCGATGAAGCCCGCGCCCTTGCCGGTCGTACGGCGGAAGTCGCCGAGCCAACTCTCCAGCAGCGCGGCCTCCTTGCGGTCGCCGAGCTGGCTGCCCTTCTGCACGGTGGGGTCGCGCGGCGGTACGTGCTCGACGACCATCACGGAGCCGACGCGCGCGTCGTCGGCCGCCGCGTCCAACTGGGCGCGCAGGGCCTTGATCTGGGCGTGGCCGCCGCCGCGCAGGGAGAGGCTGGAGGTGTCGAGGGTGACGAAGCGCGTTCCGCCGTGGTCGAACACCCTCTGCGCGGGGCCGAATTCACCGACGAAGTTGTCGATCTTCCCGCCCATCACCTCGTGGTTGCCCGGCACGTAGTACCAGGGCAGTTCGTCACCCAGCTCCTCGGTGAGCACAGTCCGCGCGAAGGCGAGGTCCGCGGGCGAACCCTCGTCGACCAGGTCGCCGTTGACGATCAGGAAGTCGGGCTCCGCCGCCTTGATCTCGCGCAGCGTGCGCCGGGCCTGCCGCACGATCGCGCTGTCCGGCTCGCGCGCCACGAACTGGGCGTCGGACATGACGGCGAACTGCCAGTCCCGGCCCTCGGTCTCGGCGGCGGAGTCGATCAACGGGTCGGCGGCGGGGCGCTGTTCGGGCACGTCGACGGTGGGCGGCACCTGTGCCGTCAGTCCGTCGATGACGATCTCACCGGTGTACTGCTTGTCGGCGGCGGTCTCCGCGAGATAGAAGCGGAAGACGGACAGCGGCATCGCGGCGCCCTGCGGGACCGCGAAGGTCACCTGCCGCCAGCCGGTCCAGGTGACGTACGGTCCGCGGAGCAACTGGTCCGATCCCGCGGCGTCCTTGAGGTGCAGCGTCGGCCAGGACCCCTTGCCGTCGCCCTTGATCCAGAGAGTGAAGGACTGGGGCTGGCCCGGCACGGGGATCGGCTGCGGCGGGCTCGCGTACGCGGCGCGGGTCGCGGTCGAGAGTCCGAAGTCGTACGTGAGCGTCAGACCGGTTCCGCTCTGGCCCTCGGGTGTCGCCGCGACCGAACCTGCGGCGCGGGCGTGGCTGAACTTCCAGTTCGCCGCGTCGTCGAAGGCCGAGACCGGCTGCTCCTGAAGCCCGACGCTCACCGCGAGCGCGGTGGTGACGCCACCGGCCTTCGCCGTGACGAGTCCGCCGCCGCTCCCGGTCTTCGAGGTCACGGAGAAGGAGCCCTTGCCGTCGTCGGCGATGGCGAAGAGGGCGCGGTCGTAGGTGAGTGTCACGTCGCGCGGCTCGACGGGGGCGGTGGCGCCGTGCTCGTCGGAGCCGACGATGCCGAAGGTGCCGGTCGCCTCGGAGTCGGCGAGGCCGACGCGTGTGGTGGTCGGCGTGATCCGCGCGAGGTCGTCGAGGACCGTCAACTCGACGGAGCCGTCGGCGCGTCCGCGTTCCGCGTGGACCTCGGTCGTGCCGCTGCGGCGGGCGGTGAACAGCCCGTCGTCGTCGACCCGGCCGACCGAGGGGCGTTCGGTCCGCCAGCGCGGCTCGCCCTTGGCTGGGCCGTACGTCTCGTCGTGTCCCGCGGCGGTGAGGGCGCGGGTCAGTCCGGGGAAGACGCGTTCGGGGTGGCCGCCCTTGACGGGGTCGTCGCCGGGCGCCGCTCCGGCGGGCGTACGGGTCTCGACCCAGAAACCGTCGAGGCGTCCGCTGCCGTCGGGCGCGGTGAGGGCGAGGCCGTTGGGGACGGTGCGCTCGCTGCCGTCCGACGGGGCGTTCTCCACCTGGAGGGCGTCGCTGCCCGGTTCGCGGGCGACGAGCGTGGAGGAGCCGCCGCCGTCGAGGTTGAGCGCGTTGTACGCGCCGGCCTCCTTCATCATCACGGCCAGCTCGGTGAGGGTGACGCCGCCGCTGTCGGCCTGCCGGCCGTCGACGGTGATCACGCGCATCTCGCCGCCGTCCTTGGAGAAGCCGACGGCGGTGCGGGGAGCGGCGGTGTTGTTGCCCTGGCCCTCGTGGTTCCGCGCCACTCCGTCGACGACGAGGAGTTCACGTCCGCCGACCGCGGTGCGCGGCACGGGGCCGCCGTTGGTGCGCGGGCTGTACTCCATGGTCACCGGGTCGCCGGGGCGCAGCGCCGCCAGCTGTACGGCGCCGGCCTCCCGGCCGACCAGGACGGTGGTGCCGGGCTCGATCGGGCCGGTGCCCGGCTTGTCGGAGACGGTGACGACCTTGCCGTCCCGTACCGCCACCTCGGCGACCGGTGTCGCGGTGTCCACGGTGAGGGCGCGGTTGGCCTGGCCCCAGGCGGCGTTGTAGGCGCCGACGCCGCCGGCGGGTACGTTCGCGGCGTTGTACGCGGCGAGGGGCCGCGTGCCGCTCGGCAGCGTCAGGGTGCCGTCGAAGTAGAGCTCCAGGACACGCCCGGCGTTCTCGGGGCCGATACCGATGGCACGGTTGGCGCCGGCGGCGGGCGACTGGGTGAGCGCGCCGTCCTTGATGCCGGGGCCCTGCGGCGCGCCGGTCTCGTTGATGTCGAAGAAGTCGGCGTTGATGGCGGCGACGGTACGGCGGCCCTTGCCGGGGTCGTGCCGGGCGGCCAGTTCGGAGACGCTGCGGCGGTCGGCGACCTTGCCCGACGAGAGGTAGTCGGCCCGGACGCCGCCGCCGTCGAGGTCGACCGAGAGCGAGTCGACGCGCAGCCACTTGTCGGATTCGAGACGGTCGTACGAGGTGAGGCTGACGCCCGGCGCGACGGGCCGGGAGCTGCGCGCCGTCTCGATGCCGTCGCCGTCGACGACGGATCTGGGTGCGCCCGCGGGTCTGCTGGCCGGTGGTGGCGCGACGGGTCGCAGTACCTCGGCGGCGTTGCGGGGACGAGGATCGGGGGTGGAGTCGGCGACGGACGGGGTGATGGCTCCCGTCGTCAGCGCGGTGACCGCCGCGAGCAGCACGACGGATCGGCGGGCAGTGCCTGGACCCACAAGTTCTCCTGTTGTACGGGGGGTTGGCGCTGGTGGTAAGCGCTGTCAGCCGCCCAGCATCGCCGTGTGTGCCCCGGTTCGCCAGAGGTTCGCGGACACGTCGGGGCGAACACGGGGCACCGTGGAAGTGACATGGGGCCGCCCTCGGGGGTGCGGGCGTGCCCACTCACGTAATTGATGATGCGTCAGAAGAGTGCGAGGGCCGCCCTGATGTCATGGCGGGCCCTCACGTGTCGCGCGTCCGGCGGTCCCCTACGGTGCGCTCGTCGCCTTCTGGTCGTACGCCGTTCCCCGCGGGGTCCAGCTCATGAGCAGCAGGGCCATGTCGTCACCGCCGCCGTGCTCCCCCACCATGTCGCCCAGGTGGTCGGCCAGTTCCTCGATGTCGTCCGGTCCGTCCCGCACGGCCCGCGCCAGCCGGTCGAGGCCCGTGTCGAGCGCGGCCGGGGGCCGCTCGACCAGACCGTCGGTGTAGATGAGGAAGGTTTCTCCGGGATGGAGGCTCGCCCGCGTGACCGGGTAGTCGGCCGCCCCGCGCCTGCCGGCACCGTCGGCGACCCCGAGAGGCAGACCTCCCTTGGTGTCGAGGGTGACGCACCTGCCGTCGCCGAGGCGCACCATCGGTTCCAGGTGTCCGGCCCGGACGATCTGGAGTGTTCCTGTCGACAGGTCGACCTCCACGTACGTACAGGTCGCGAAGCGCTCGGTGTCCAGCTCGTGGAGGAAGGTGGAGGCGCGGGCCATCGCGGTGGCGGGCGAGTGCTGCTCGGTGATGTACGCCCAGAGCACGATCCTGAGCTGGCCCATCACGGCCGCCGCGTCCGTGTCGTGGCCCTGGACGTCACCGATCATCAGGCCCACCCGGTCGCCGGGCAGCGGGATCACGTCGTACCAGTCCCCGCCGACGTCACGCCCGGCCCTGGCCGCGCGGTACCGGACCGCGATCCGCGAGCCGGGGACCTCGGGGATGTGGTGCGGCAGCATGGCCTGCTGAAGGGTCTCGGCGAGGTCGTGCTCCTGCTCGAAGAGCATCGCGCGCTGGAGACTCTGGGCGATGCTGCTGCTCAGCGTGATGAGAAGGTTGCGCTCCTCGCCGGTGAAGCCCCCGTGCCGGGAGTAGAGCATGCCGAGCACGCCGATGGGTCTGCCCTGGACGATCAGCGGGAGGTAGGCGCCCGAGGCAACCGGAAGGTGCTCGATGTGCTCCCAGAGCGGAGGGAAGTCGCGCTTGAACTCGTCGCGCGAGGTGATGTAGCGCGGACGCAGCGTACGGACCGCCTCGCTCATCGGGAACTGTCCGTCGACCCGCGTGTACTGGAGCTCCGGGACGTACAGTCCGATGCGCCCCTCGCTGACGAGATGGACGCGCCCCTTGTCGACGATGCCGAGCGTCACGCTGACCGCACCGAGATTGCTGAGCGCCTCGCTGTCCTTCAGCGCGTCGGTGACGTCGCTGACGGTCGTCGCGCGCGCCAGCAGGGCGGTGACCCGGCGGACCATTCCGGTGAGGCGGCGACGGGTCTCGACCAGCTCGATGCGCTTCGCGGCGTCGTCCAGCTCCCTGGTGGCATCGCGCACTATGCCGATGACCCGGTACGCGACCCGATCCGCGTTGCGCAGGACATGGCCCTGCGTATGCAGCCAGCGGGGCGTGCCGTCGCGGCAGTGGATCTGGAAGTACGCCCCGTAGACGTCCTTGCCGCCCCTCAGTGACGGAGCGATCAGCGTGTCCAGGCGCTCCAGCTCCTCGGGGGGCACCCGGTTGGCGACGGCCATGTCGCCGTCGTACTCGTCGGGGCGCAGGTCGAACACCTCCAGCGCACCGGGGTCCAGATGCATCGCCCTGCTGTGCAGGTCGATGTCGAAGCTGCCCATGCGGTTGATCGCGAGGGTGAGACCCGGGTCGGCCGGCCAGTCCGGTTCGGACGGGTCGGTGGACCCGGGAGGAGGAGGGCCGGGCGGCTGATCGGCACTCACGGGCCCCTCATTCCCAGTCGCGGGGTCGGCGGGTCGGCTGCGTTCTGCGGCTTCTGGTATCAATTGTGCGCGCATCACCCATATGAACCGCAAGCGGACTGTGGGGGTCGGTACGAAACGGTACGAGGCACCGCGAGGTTCCGCGACCGCTCAGCGATCCGCTTCCCCGGGCTCCGCGGCGGGCCGGGCGCCGTCGGAGTGGTCGGGATGCCCGGTGATCAACAGCTGGAGAGCGGGGGCGTAGAGGTCCGCGAGCTGTTCGGCGGTGGCGAGCTCGCCGGCGCCGCCGGGGCGGTGGAGGCTGAGTGTCGCGCCGAGTCCCAGGAGCTGGCCGGTGATCAGCTCCGCCCGCAGCTCCTTCTGCGGCCCCTCGACGAGACCGGCCAGCCGGGCGGTGACCTGCTCGCGGAAGCGCTCCCGCAGCAGGGTCCGCTCGTCCATGTTGCCGAGGGAGAAGACGACGCGGAGCAGGGGGTCGGAGAGGTTCTCGCGGCGCAGCCGGACGACGGTCAGCACGAGGTGGCGGCCGAGGTCCTCGGGCGGCACGGCGAAGAGTCTGTCGGCGGCCGGGCCGAAGTCGGCGACGGTGTTGAAGAGCCGCTCCTTGGTGCCGAAGCGTTTGACGATGAGCGAGGCGCTGACACCGGCGTCGGCGGCGATGCCGCGCATGGTCACCTCGGCGTACGGGCGCTGGGTGAACGCGCGGCGGGCGGCCCGCAGAATCGCGAAACGACCGGTGCCGGGGTCGGCGCCGGATTCGGCGCGGGGGGCTGTGTCCTGGGCGGCACCGGGGGCGGTGTCCGCGTCGCTCGCCTCGTCGGCGGCTTCGCGGCTCGCCTCGTCCGAGACCTCGCCCGAGACCTCGTCCGGCACCTCGCCCGTCGTCGCGTCCGTCGCCTCGTCCGTCGCCTCGTCGGCCGCGGCGGCATGTCCGGTCGTCATGCGCCCTCCTCGGCGAATCTGCGGCGTGCGGCCTGCTCCTTCCCGACCGTACCCGCCTTGGCCGCCGAGGCACGGCCCGGCAGGCACAGGGTGACCGCCAAAGCGAGCAGCGCCGCGCCCGCGGCGATGAGGAAGACCAGCAGATACGCGTGGAGGGTGGGTGCGGTACGGCCCCCGGCCCGGAAGGTGATGTTGGCGAGGACGGCGGCGACCACCGCGCTGCAGAAGGCCTGTCCGACGGAGCGCATCAGGGTGTTGAGGCCGTTGGCCGCACCGGTCTCGCCCGGGGGCACCGAGCGCATGACCAGGGCCGGCAGGGCCGAGTAGGCGATGGCGGTACCGGCCGCCACGACGGTCGCGCCGCCGATGATCGGCCACAGACTGTGACTGGTGAAGAAGCGCACCACGTACCCGACGGCCATCACGGCGGCGGCGAGCGCCAGGGCCGTCCTGGGGCCGTACTTCGCGGAGATCCTCGCGGACACCGGCGACAGCGCCACCATCGCCAGCCCGCCGGGCAGCAGGCAGAGCCCGCCCACGACTATCGACGCGCCCAGTCCGTAGCCGGTGCTGGTGGGCTCCTGCACCATCTGGGCGGTCACCAGGGAGTTCGCGTAGAAGGCGAAGCCGATGAGCAGGGCGGCGATGTTCGTCAGCAGCACGGCGGGGCGCGCGGACACCCGCAGATCGACCATCGGGGACGTGGTGCGCAGCTCGTACGCGCCCCAGAGCAGACCGACGACGAGCGCGAGCACGAGCAGGCCGAGGGTGCGTGGGGAGGTCCAGCCCCAGCCCGCCCCCTGGGTGACGGCGAGCAGCAGGCTGACGAGCGTGACGGAGAGACCGAGCGTGCCGACGGCGTCGAACCGGCCTCGGGAGCGGAGGGGCGACTCCGGGACGAACCACAGGACGAGCAGGATGTCGATCAGCCCGAGGACACCGGAGGCCCAGAACATGGTGTGCCAGTCGAAGTTCTGGACGACGAGTGCGGCCACCGGCAGTCCGACGGCCGCGCCGATCCCGAGGGTCGAGCTCATCAGGGCGACGGAGGACAGCAGCCGCGCGGGCGGGAGTTCGTCGCGCATGATGCTGATGCCGAGCGGTACGACGGCGAGCGCCGCGCCCTGGAGCGCCCTTCCCGCGATCAGCACACCGATCTGGGAGCTGAGGGCGCACATGACCGAACCGACGACGAGCACACCGAGCGAGGCGACGAGGACTCTCCGCTTCCCGTACATGTCGCCGACGCGGCCGAGTACGGGCGTGAAGACCGCACCCGTCAGCAGGGTGATCGTGACGAGCCAGCTCGCCGCCGCCGGGGTGCTGCCGGTCAGGGAGGGGACGTGCGGGAGCAGGGGCACGACGAGCGTCTGCATCACGGCGACCACGACACCGCAGAAGGCCAGGACGGCGACGAGGAAGCGGCTGCTCCCCGACCTTGATCGCGAACCTGACTCCGGGGCCGGGTCCGGGGCTGACTCCGGGGCCAGCTCCGGGGTCGGCCCCGGTATGTGCGCTGCGGGCATCTGCTCTCCGTGGATCCGCCGATGGGGGGTGCACAAGCGTTCACCCCGAGGGTAAACACGCGTGCACCCCTTTGTCACATGCCCGTCTCTCACCAATTGGATCAATTTCGTTACCGAGGGTGAGTTTGCGCGTTGAACGTGCGTGAAGGCCGCGCATCGTGCGGCTGGGCTCGAAACGTTCAAGGAGAAACTTGATGTCGCGTATCGCGAAGGCAGCTGCTGTTCTCGCCGGCACGGGCGCCGTGCTGGCCGGCGGTGCCGGTATGGCCGCTGCCGACGCCGGCGCCGAGGCGGCGGCCGTCGGTTCGCCCGGAGTCCTTTCCGGCAACCTGATCCAGGTGCCCGTGCACATCCCGGTCAACCTCTGCGGCAACACCGTCGACGTGATCGGTCTGCTCAACCCGGCGTTCGGCAACACCTGCGTCAACGCCGACGGCAAGCACCACGGCGGCGGCTACGGCCGCTGAGCCTCCGGCACCGGGATGTACGTCGTCGACGCGCGTCCCTGACGCGGGTTCTTGACTGAGGCATGGGACAACGGCCTCCCGCATACGATGCGGGAGGCCGTTGCGCGTGGGGTCGAGGTCAAGCGTGAGTCCCCGGGCCGCGCCGAGTGGCACGGCTCAGGATTCGTAGCGGTACAGACTCTTGTGGCCGAGCAGCTCCGACGGCTTCGTCCGCCACGGCGGCATCGGCTCGTCCAGGCTGATGGCCCGGCCCGACTGCGGATCGTCTGCGTCCAGCTTCCGGCGCGGCAGATAGGTCGCCTTGGGGTGCTTGTGCTGCCAGCGGTCCCAGAGCAGGTCGACGAAGGCGTGGTGGAGCCAGAAGACCGGGTCGTGGGGCGCGGTCGCGCCCAGCATCTGACCGCCGACCCAGCGATGGACACGGTTGTGATTGCGCCACCGTGTCTTGTCGCTGCCGGCCGTCCAGCCTTCGAGGCGGTTACGGAAACCGCGGGTGACCGTGGAGTCCCAGGGAGCGGCGTCGTAGACGGACTCGTTCATCGCCCAGGCCAGTTCGTCCTTCGTGGGCAGCGCGATCGGGGAGGTGGGGCGGCCGAAGGCGCGGACGAGGAACTTGCGCTCCAGCACCCCGTCGTTGATGGTCCAGTTGCCCGCCTCGTAGGCGAACGCCCCCGTCATGACCTGCCCGTCGGCCGAACGGCCGTCACCGCCGAGGAAGTCCTCCGACCAGAGGGAGGCGGCCGGCGTGTTGTCGGTGGTCCAGTCCCAGTACGGCACCGTCACCTTGGGGTCGATGCGCTGGAGCGCCCGCTCGAACTCCAGCAGATACTTGCGGTGCCACGGCAGGAACGACGGCGCCATGTGGCCGGTCCTCGGTCCGTCGTCTCCGTCGGCCCGGTAGTACCGGACATGCTGACGGACGAACTCGTCGTAACCGCCCTGGCGTTTGAGCTCCAGGAGCGTGGTGACGAAGCGCTTCTTCTCCGCGCTGGTGAGATTCCGCTGATTCTTTCTGATGTGCACCGTGGAGGGTCCTCCCCTGCGTCAGTGAAGTGCCGGGCCGGCGAGCGCGAGGCGGGTGGCGCCGAGGTCGTCCACCGCCGCGCGGGCGGTCGCGAGGGCGGTCGGGAACGACTCGAAATGGTTGACGACACTGACGTAACTCCCGTCGGCGCGACGCATCATGTGCAGGGGCCGACCGTCGATAGTGACTCCGGCTTCCGTTCCCTTGATGTGCCGGCCCCCGTACATCTCGTCGAAGAGCTCCGCCGCCGGCGGGCCCGCCGCGTCCGCACCCGCGCCGGGCGGGGCCGGCTTGCGGGGGCCGGTCCGAAGAATGGGCGTCAGAGCCGCCGCCGTACCGCCGATCACCCCGAGGGCGAACATCGCGCGCAGGAAGAGACGTCGGGTGCGGCCGGGCGTTGGTTCCGCGGGGAGTGACGTAGGTGACGGTGACGGCGCGGGCGGAGGGGTGGTCACTCCGGTGGACGCGACGGCGTCGGTCCCGGCGCCGGGGGGTTCGGGGGGCCGGTGCGACCGAGGTGGCACAAGGGCCAGAGCCTCCGTGGGCCGTGCCCCGAGGTCGGGCCCCGGCTCCAGCTTGGTACCGCCTGCCATGGCGAGCCTCCACTCGTCGGCCGTACCCCGCCGCACGGATGCGGCGGGGTACGGACACTGATCGGTTCGGGGCAGATGGCTCTCTGCCCCGAACCAGTCAACGAGGAGGTCGCAGAAGGGTTCTCTGAACTACATCCGATTGTCGTAGTGAAGCCGGGGGGTCAGCAGCTGAGGTTGCCACCGGGCGTGGTGCCCAGGATCTGGACGAACGCCTGGTACTTGGCGATCCGGCTCTGGACCTGGCCGGGGTTGCCGCCGTTGCATTCGAGACTGCCGTTGATGCTGCGGATGGTCTCACCGAAGCCACGGCTGTTGACCATCGCGTTGTGCGGGGTCATGGTGCCGGGACCGTTCTGGGTGTTCCAGTACCAGAGACCGGTCTTCCAGGCGACGGCCGCGTCGTTCTGGACGAGCCAGGGGTTGCGCAGCAGGTCGATGCCGAGCGCGTCACCGGCGGCCTTGTAGTTGAAGTTCCAGCTGAGCTGGATCGGACCGCGGCCGTAGTACGCGGCCTGGCCGGCCGGACAGCCGTACGACTGCGAGGTGTCGCAGTAGTGCGGGTAGTTGGCCGTGTTCTGCTCGACGATGTGGACGAGACCGCCGGTCTCGTGGCTCACGTTGGCGAGGAAGGCCGCGGCCTCCTGGCGCTTGATGGTGTCGCTGCCGGTGTTCGCGAAGGCCGGGTAGGCGCTCAGCGCGGCCTTGAGACCGTTGTAGGTGTAGAAGGAATTCCGGCTCGGGAACATCTGGTTGAACTGCGACTCGCTGACCACGAAGCCACTGGGGTCCGTCCCGCCGCCACCACAGGCGCCGTTGTCGGCCCATACGTCGACCGTGCCGGGTCTTTCGTTCTGGGTCCACCACTTGGCGGTGTAGTTGCGGCCGTTGTACGACGCGGTGTCGCCGCCCCAGTAGACGGTGGACGCGTTCCAGCCGGTGGCGCACGCGGCGGCCGAGGTGGCCGCCGCCGAGGTCGAGGCGGGCAGGAGAACCGCCAGGGCCATGGCCGAGACCAGGGCGGTGAACAGTGCAAGGATTCGCTGACGCAAACGACTCACTCCTTCTTCGCGGCCGTCGGTGAGCGACGGCCGCCATGGGGGTGAGGGAACCAAACCGGAATCCTCATTACCTGTCAAGGTCTAGACCAACTGGCCAGTTTCGACCCCTCACCCCCGGATCGGCCGGCGCGTGGCGGCTCTCGACAGGGATGAGCAGGACTTGTCCGTCGCGCCTCGCGCGGACGCCGGGGGGTCGTACCCGGCAACTCGCGACGGCCCGAGGCCGCGCGAAGCCCGACCGCGCCTCAGATGTGACGCGATCTCGCCCTTGGTCAGCCGACGCGGAGTCACCGGCTCCCCGGCGGAGGGCGGCTCCGTGGTGCGCGACCCCGGAGCCGGTCGCCGTCGCCCTCCGTCAGGGGTGCCAGCTGTAGCGGACGTCCGGCTCGTTCTCCTCGTTGCCCCGACCGTCGGTCTTCTCGACCGGAACGAACCCGTGGCGCTCGTAGAACCGCCGCGCCGGCCCGTTGACCTGGAACGTCCAGAGCGACAGCCCCTCCGGTCGGCGGCGCTTCGCCAGGTCGAGCAGCCGTGCGCCGATGCCGCAGCCGCGGTGGTCCGGATCGAGATACAGCTGGTCGACGTCCCCTCCCTCGATCACCATCATGCCGACGACCATGTCCCCGGTGGTCGCCACCCAGGTCTCCTGGGTCGGCAGGACGATGTCCCGGATCCACGCGTGCACCTGCTGCTCGCTGTGGGGCCGGGTGACACTCGGGAGGGCAGCGGCAAAGGATCTGAGCCACAGTCCGGAGATGTCGGACGCGTCGGCGGGTGTCGCGCGACGGACGACAAGTGTGTTGGTCTGCACAGCCAGCCATCCTGTCATCAATCAGAGTTCAGGGAACGATCGAGTCCACGTAACCACCGTCGACCCGCACCGCCGCGCCGGTCGTGGCCGACGCGAAAGGCGAACTGAGGTACACGACCATGTTCGCGATCTCCTCGGGCTCGATCAGCCGCTGAATCAGCGACTGGGGCCGGTGCTTCACCATGAACTCGTGCTGGGCCTCCTCCCAGGGAACGGACTTGTCGACGAGCTCGTAGACGAAGTCCTCCACACCGCCGGTGTGGGTGGGCCCCGCGATCACGCAGTTCACGGTCACCCCGGTACCCGACGCCGTCTTCGCGAAGCCCCGGGAGACTCCGAGCAGCGCGGTCTTGGAGACGCCGTAGTGGATCATCTCGGCGGGAGTGACGATCGCCGAGTCGCTGGCGATGTACTGGACCCGCCCCCAGCCGCGTTCGATCATCCCGCTGAGACAGCCACGCGTGAGCCGGACGGCGGAGAGGACGTTGACCTCGAAGTAGCGGCGCCACTCGTCGTCGTCGATCTCCATCGCGGGCCGTACGCCGTAGACGCCCAGATTGTTGATGAGGATGTCCACCTCCGGCACGGCTTCGAGGACCTGGTCCGCGCCGGCCTCGGTGGAGACGTCACCGGGTGCGGCCACGAACTCGCCGTCGGGAGACGCGGCACGCTGGCGTTCGAGAGCGGCGGCGACGGACTTCTCGGAACGCCCGTTCACCGCGACACGGGCGCCGGCGCGGGCGAGTCCGGTCGCGATCGCCGCCCCGATCCCGTTGGTGGAGGCGGTGACCAGAGCGGTCCTGCCTGTGAGGTCGATCCGCACGTTCGGTTCCTTTCAGCTGTCCGGTGGGCCAAGGTCATTGTGCGCGCGGGCGGGCGCCAAGGGGCCGGCGCGCGGCGCGGCCGGCGCGGTTCCGCCACCCGACGGCGGGCGTCGATTTCGAATTCCGACAGGCACCACCTCTTGAAGTGAACCCGACACTGTGTCATATATGTCTAGACCATTGCCCCTTGCTTTCGACGGAGGAGACGATCGTGCGACGGACCCCCACCCAGGTCGCGCTCGTTACCGCTACCGCCCTCACTCTCGTCGCCTGCGGTGGCGGTGACGACAAGGACTCGGAGGCGCCATCGGCGCCGACCGGTCTCAGCGTCCAGGCCGGCAGCGCGCTGTCCGCACACGTCATGTGGGAAGCGGCCAAGGACAATGTCGCGGTCAGCGGCTACGCGGTGTACCGGGGCAAGGACAAGGTCAAGGACGTCCCGCCGGAGACCCTGATGATCGACATCACGGGCCTGAAGCCGTCCACCGCCTACTCGTTCTCCGTGCGGGCCAAGGACGCGGCCGGGAACGTCTCGCCGCACAGCCAGAAGAAGCCCGTCACCACGCCCGCGGTGACCGCCGCGGACAAGAAGGCGCCGACTCGGCCGGTCAAACTGCGGGGCAAGCACAAGGGGTCGAAGGGCGCCCAGCTCAGCTGGAGCGCACCGGCCAAGGACGAGGGCATCACCTCGTACGACATCCTCCAGGGCGGCTCGAAGATCCACAGCGTCGGCGGCGACGCGACCGAGGCCGAGGTCACCGGGCTACGCCCGGGCACCGACTACTCGTTCACGCTCCAGGCGCGCGACGCGGCCGACAACACCTCACCGGCCAGCAAGCCGCTGGAGATCAGCACCCCGAAGGGCCCGGGCGACGACCCGGACACGGCCCCGATCAGCTTCAAGGCCGCACGGCACAAGAACCTCCAGGAGGGCGCGTACTACCTCGACATCTCCTGGCTGCCGCCGAAGGTCGAGGGTGAGGTGCCCTCGTACGAGATCCATCTCAACGGGAAGCTGACCACCACGCTGGTCTGGGGCAACAAGGCCCCGGTGGGCAGGACCACGGAGAGCGTGTTCGCCGGCAAGAAGCCCGGCGTCTCGTACAAGGTGAAGATCCGCGCGAAGCTGCCGGACGGGGAGTGGGGCAGCTTCTCCCCCGAACTCACCGTGGTCACCGGCGAAGCCGAGTCCTGACCGGGCCGGGCTGGGCTGGGCTGGGTCTGATAGCCCGGCCCTCCGGCTAGGGCCTGTCCGCTCCGGCGACGACGGGCCCGGCCGCGGTCTCCCTTCCCCGGTTTCGCCTGATCCTCAGCCGGGTCAGCAGCGGACGCCCTCGCCCACCCCCGTGCGGAACCGGTCCAACTGTCCGCAGCGGCACGGACGTCCGTGTCTGCCCGGGCGCCGGGTCCCGGTCCGTTGCCACTTCCGGCACGGATGTCCGTGGCGGATCTGCGGCGAATGGCGGTTCTGTGGCCCGTGGCTGTTCGGGGGCACGTCCCTCAAGGGGAGTCGTACCGCTCGGGCGCGGCGCCTGGCGATCGCGACGGGCGTCGGCCAGCAGCGCGGTCAGGCTGGAGCGGTGCCAGTCGATCTCGTCCTGATGGTCGGCGGTCAGCAACCGCCGTACGGTCTCGCGCCCCGCCTCCGATCCCGGCCGGCCCGGCGCGAGATCGGGCCGGAGCCGGTTCAGACACGCCCGCTCGTACGGATCCGGCACAAGCTCGGCAAGTTGGATCGGATCGAGTACGGAAGCGACGATCGCCGCGCGCTCCCACCGGTCGTCGCTCTCGTGCAGCAGCAGACCGATCCGGCGGCCCCGCCAGTTACGTGGACGACAGTCCTCCACCGTCCCTGCCTTCGCCCCGGACTCCGCCCCATCACCCCCGGTCCCGGCGTTCGCGTCGGCGTCGGCGTCCGGCGGATCGATTGGTGTCCGCGACTGCGTCTGTGGCAACCGACCCGTCAGCAGGCCCGGTTCACCGCTCGCGAACGCCCGTAGCTCCTCGGCCAGATAGAGCCAGACGACGGCCCGATAGCGATTGAGATAGAAGCGCACCGGCACCAGATACCCCGCACGCGCGAGCCGGGTGAAGCGGCCGACGCTGATCTCCATCAGCTCCGCCGCCTCGGCCGTGCCCACCGTCCGCACCCGCTCGCGCAGCGCGTCCGGAAAGCCCGCCGCCCGCCGAAGCCGCTCGACCTCCCCGCGCGCCACCCTCCGGCGGCCACTTACGGCCCCACCGACCGTGCGGACATGACCCAACTGGGTCGCCAGCTCGAACTCGCCCCGCTTCAGGCGCAGTTCCAGAGCGGCCCGGCCGGCGGCCAGTGTCTCCGAGCTTTCCATGACAGACATCGACGGTCTCCCCCGTGAGCGATTGACTACTCTCGGTGACAACCGTATCTCCGGGTCAAGAATCCCGCATGCCCTGTGGATAACTCTCCCGAGCCTCTCGGACAGGGCTCTTAGACAGGGGTCTCGGACGGACTCCAGGACAACTCCAGAACATCTCGGGCAGCACTCCAGGACGGCGTCTCTCAGGCGTCCGTGACCGTCGAGTGCGTGGGCGCCGACTGCCGTACCGCGATGCCGAGATGCTCGCCGACACGGTTCACCATCAGAGTCATCTCATACGCGATCTGACCGACGTCGGCCTCCGCGTCGCTCAGCACGCACAGGCAACTGCCGTCCCCCGCGGCGGTCACGAACAGCAGCGCCTCATCGAACTCGATCATGGTCTGCCGCGCCATGCCGGCGTTGAAGTGCCGCCCGGATCCCCGCGCGAGGCTGTGCAGACCGGAAGAGACCGCCGCCAGATGTTCCGCGTCCTCGCGCTCCAGACCGGAACTCGCTCCTGTCACCAGCCCGTCGTTGGACAGCACAAGCGCGTGCCGTATCGGCTCGACCCGACCGGTCAGATCCTCCAGAAGCCAGTCAAGTCCGTCTTCCAACGCCATTGATGTCCACTCTCCCCGTTCAGACAGGTACCGCGCCCTGTGCCCCGTATCTCCCCTGCCGGTCGCCAGCCTCGCGCACCGAATGCTCACGGGCAAGCGGTCCAGCGGCCTGGAAACATCACACGGAACCGGCCGTTCCCGCCAATCGGAACGATCACCATCGGTTCGGCCGTGTGCGTTCGCAACGCCTCGGCCCGCCTATGGCGACAGACCGCGCGCCCTCCCCAGCGTCCGGCGCCGAGCCGGGCCTTAAGTCAATTCACCGCCGCAACGCACTCACTCGATCGAGGCTCCGCCGACACATGAGTTAAACGAACACAGGATTACGGCCACTTTCCCGGAGAACGACCCGCCACCGCCCCAGGCTCGGACCTTCCCGTCGAGAATTCGCCTCGCTCCCCCGTTACGACCGCTTAATCAGCAGCGTTCATCCCACGCCCGGCACATCGACGTCGCTCCTGGAGGACCCATGAAGCTCGTCTCCACGCCCTTCGCCGTTCACCCCACGTTCGAAGAACCGCTGATCTCGGCCCCACCCCCGATGCGTCCGGTTGACGAATACCGAGACGCCCGAGGGGAAGTCCGGGGTGACGCCGCGTGAGACTGCTGAAGCGCCCCAAGCCCCCCGAGAACGTGGTGTCGGACAGCGAACGCGAACTGTTCGGCGGACCGCTCCGCTACGACAAGGGCTGGGCCGACCACGAGTGGGCCTCGCTCGAACTCAGCCTGCTCTCCGCCGTGCGCGCGATGCCGAGAATGGTCGCGGGCACTCTGCGCCTCGCCTGGCGGACGGACCGGCCTGCGCTGGTGTCCGTCGGCGTCGCGGAGGCCGGGCAGGGGCTTACGGCCGCGCTCGGTCTGCTGGTGGTCAACTCGGTGCTCGGCTCACTGCTGGCCGGCGGAAGCGCCGCCGACCGGGTCTCCGACGCGCTGCCCGCCCTGATCGTCGGCGCGCTGGTCGCGGTGGTGGGCGCGCTCCTGGCGTCGTGGTCGACATCGGCGGCCGGCCGGCTGGAGCCGAAGGTCGAACGGGCCGCGAACGAGCAGTACTTACGCGCCGCCGCAGGAGTGGAGCTGGAGGCGATCGAGGACGGCGAGTTCCGTCGTCTGATCGACACCGCGCAGTTCGGCCCGCCCTCGGCGCGGGAGATGATCGGCGCCTGCGTCGCCACCATGAACGGGATCATCTCGCTGCTCGCCGTCGGCGGCGTACTGACCGTGCTGCACCCGCTGCTGCTGCCGATGCTCCTGCTGATCGCGGCGCCGCGCGGCTGGGGCGCGATGCGGGTGTCGCAGCGGCGGTACGTGTCGGTGATGTCCTGGGTCGAGCACCTTCGCGCGAGCCGCCTCATCGCCGCACTGCTCACGTCCCGCTCGGCCGCGCACGAGATCCGGGTGCACGCCGTGGGCCCCTTCCTCCTGCGGCACTACCGCAACATGGCTGACAGCGCCGAGGCCGAGGCGACGCGCCTGGCCAAGGACAAGGCCGTCACCGAACTGCTCGCCGCCGCCCTGTCGGGAGTGGCCTCGCTCATCACGTACGGGGCGATGGCGGCGCTCATCATGTCGGGCCGGATGGACCTGGCCGTCGCGGGCACGGCGGTGGTCGCCGTCCGCGCGGGCTCGGCGAGCCTGGGCGCCCTGGTGATGAACACGAACTCGCTGCACGAGGAGTCCCTGTACGTACGCGACATGGAGAGGTTTCTCGCGGAGGCCGCCGACAGGTCCATCCCGTCGGGCGGGCTCCCGGTCCCCGAACCGACGGAGGTGATCACCCTGGAGGGGGTCTGCTTCAGGTATCCGGACCGGGAGACGCCCGCGCTCTCGGACCTCTCCCTGGTGATCCCGGTGGGCTCGGTGGTCGCCCTGGTCGGTGAGAACGGCTCCGGCAAGAGCACGCTCGTGAAGCTGCTCGCGGGCCTTCACCTGCCCGACAGCGGGCGGCTGGCGTGGGACGGTGTCGACATCGCCGAGGCGGACCGCGAGCAGATCTTCGACCGGGTGGCGCTGCTCACACAGGACTTCGAGCGCTGGCCGGTGACGGCGGCTGCCAACATCGAGATCGGCCGGCCGGACGCCGCCGACGGTGATCTGGAGGCGGCGGCCCGGTACTCGGGTGCGGACCTGGTCGCCGAGTCTCTGCCGAACGGCTTCCGGACCCTGCTGGCCCGGGTGTTCCGGGGCGCCTCCGAACTGTCCGGCGGGCAGTGGCAGAAGTTCGGCCTGGCCCGCGCGCACTACCGGGACGCCCAGGTGATCGTGGTGGACGAGCCCACATCGGCCCTCGACCCGGAGGCGGAGATCGCGGCCTTCGACCGGATCAGAGGGCTGGCCGACGAGCGGAGGGCCGTCGTGCTCGTCACCCACCGCATGTCGGGCGTGCGGTACGCCGACCTCATCTACGTACTGCACGAGGGCCGGCTCGTCGAACAGGGCGACCACGAGAGCCTGTTGGCGGAGAACGGCAGATACGCCGCGATGTTCCACATGCAGGCGGAGCAGTACGGCCACGGGGCGGGCGCCGGGACCGGGATTCCGCACCAGGACGGAGCCGGGGCGACCCCGTCCTGAGCGCGCGGGTCCGTCCTCCTGGGCCGGACAGCCGGTCCGGCGCCGGAGGACCGGGCGCGGCGCCTTGCCGCCGCGCCCCCGCCTCCTACCTAGGCGGCGTCGCGCATCACATCCCTACGGATACGCGCGCAGGAGTCGTTGATCAGCCGCGAGACATGCATCTGCGAGATGCCGAGGTCCTCGGCGATGCTGCTCTGCGTCATCCCCCGGAAGAACCTCAGATAGAGGATCTTCTTCTCGCGGTCGGGAAGCCGGCGCAGCCGCGGCTTGACCGCCTCGCGGTCGATCACCGCGTCCAGCGCCTTGTCCGGCGCGCCGAGGGAGTCACCGAGCGTCGGTCCCTCCTCCGGGGAGGCGGGACTCGCGTCGAGCGACAGCACGCTGAAGCAGTCCATCGCCTCGACGCCCATGACCACCTCGTCCTCGGTCATTCCCGCGTGCAGGGCGATCTCCTCGACCGTCGGTGCCAGGACCCCGTGCCGCTGGGCCAGTTCGTCCCGGGCGTCCCGTACACGGCCCCGTAGCTCCTGCACCCGCCGCGGCACATGGACCGACCAGAGGCGGTCACGGAAGTGCCGCTTGAGCTCCCCGGTGATCGTGGGCACGGCGAAACTCTCGAACGCGGTGCCCCGGTGCGGGTCGTAGCGCTCCACGGCCTTCACGAGTCCGATGGCCGCGACCTGCCTCAGATCCTCCAGCGCCTCGCCCCGGTGCCGGAACCGTCCGGCCAGCCTGTCGGCCATCGGGAGCCACGCGCAGACGATCTCCCCGCGCTCCCGGATTCTCTCGGGCCCGTCCGGCAGCCGGACGGCCCGCTCGAAGGCCTCGGAGGTGTCAGGGACATCCTCGTGCCTCACCCGGTAGGCCATCACCCGAGGGGTCATGATGCTCTTCAGCTCCTCGCTCGACGCGGCCGTCGTCACCGGGGGAGCGCACGGCCGGCCGCCGGGCGACGCCCGGAGCGGTACGCCGCTCCACGGACGTGCCTCCTGTCCGAAGCACGAACTGCGTGTGCCCCTGAACACCCCCTGCAAACAAGGGGTGTTCAGGGGCACAGCCCGGCATTCGAGAGCTGTGGCGGGACTTCTCAGCTGTCCCCGTCGGGCTCGGCACCGTGCCAGACGGTCGTGACGTTGCAGAACTCGCGGATCCCGTGGTCCGACAACTCCCGCCCGTAGCCGGAGCACTTGACGCCGCCGAAGGGAAGCGCGGGGTGGGAGGCGGTCATCCCGTTGAAGAAGACACCGCCCGCCTGGAGGTCGCGTACGAAGCGGAGTACCTCCTCGTCGTCGCGCGTCCACACATTGGAACTCAGGCCGAACGGCGTGTCGTTGGCGACGCCCACCGCCTCGTCGAGACCGTCGACGCGGTACATGGTGGCGACCGGACCGAACGCCTCCTCGTGGTGGATGCGCATGTCGGCGGAGACATCCGTAAGGACGGTGGGTTCGTAGTACCAGCCGCCGCCGAGCCCGTCGGGGCGCCGCCCGCCGCAGCGGGCCATGGCGCCGCGGTTGACCGCGTCGTCGACCAGCTCCTCCAGGTCCGTGCGGCCCTGTTCGCTGGAGAGGGGGCCGACGTCGGTGGACTCGTCCATGGGGTCGCCGACCGTCAGCTTCCGCATCCCGGCGACGAAGCGTTCACCGAACGCGTCGTAGACGTCGGCGTGCACGATGAAACGCTTGGCCGCGATGCAGGACTGCCCGTTGTTCTGTACGCGGGCGGTCACCGCGACCCGCGCGGCGCGGTCGATGTCCGCCGACGGCATCACGATGTACGGGTCGCTGCCGCCGAGTTCGAGTACGGTCCGCTTCACCTCGTCGCCGGCCACCGCGGCGACCGAGCGCCCGGCGGGCTCACTGCCCGTGAGGGTCGCCGCCGCCACCCGACGGTCGCGCAGGACGGCCTCTACCGCGCGGGACCCTACGAGCAGCGTCTGGAAGCAGCCCTCGGGGAAGCCCGCCCTCCTGAAGAGGTCGCCCAGATACAGCGCGGTCTGCGGGACGTTCGACGCGTGCTTGAGCAGTCCGACGTTGCCCGCCATCAGGGCGGGCGCGGCGAACCGGACGACCTGCCAGAGCGGGAAGTTCCACGGCATGACCGCCAGCACGACGCCGAGCGGCCGGTAGCGCACGTACGCGCGCGCCGCCCCCGAGTCCCGTACGTCGGCGTCCGACGGGTGCTCGTCGGCGAGCAGCCGGCTCGCGTGCCGCGCGTACCAGCGCATCGACTTGGCACACTTCGCCGCCTCCGCGCGTGCGGCGGCGATCGGCTTGCCCATCTCGGTGGTCATGGTGCGGGCGATCTCGTCCTGGTCCTCCTCAAGGAGGTCGGCGGCGCGGTTCATCATCGCCGCCCGGTCGTCGAAGTCCGTCAGGCGGTACCGGTCGAAGGCGGTGGCAGCCGCGGCCAGGCGCCGCTCGATCTCGTCGGACCCCATGGCGTCGAACGTCTTGAGGGTCTCGCCGGTGGCGGGATTGACCGTGGCGATGGGCATGGGACAAGCCTCCTCTGACTCGGTTTTCTCCGACACTCGCGCGGTACGGGCGGGCCCGCAACGCGGGCGCGGCGGCCGTCCGGGTACCCGGCGCGCGCGTACGCACGCCTCGCCCCCACGTGGGCGGTACGCGGCGGGCGGGGTGCGGGTGGTCCCCGGCGGGGGATCATGTGCCCATGGCCGACGACCACGCGCACGTACAGGAATTCTTCGGCGTCCGGGCGGCGGACTGGGACGCGCGCTTCCCGGACGACGGCCCCGCCTACGCCGCCGCGGCGGCCGGCATGGGGCTGCGTCCCGGTGACAGCGTCCTGGACGCGGGGTGCGGCACCGGGAGGGCCCTGACGGCCCTGCGTGACGTCGTGGGGCCCCGGGGCAGGGTGCTGGGGGCCGATCTCACGCCCGAGATGCTCACGGCGGCCGTACGGAGCGGTCGTGACGCCGTCGGCGCCCTGCTGCTCGCGGACGTGGCACGCCTGCCTCTGCGCACGGGCTCCCTCGACGCGGTCTTCGCCGCCGGACTGATCGCGCACCTGCCCGAGCCGGCGACGAATCTGCGGGAGCTGGCACGGGTCGTACGGCCCGGTGGCCGGCTGGCGCTCTTCCACCCGATCGGGCGCGCCGCGCTGGCCGCCCGGCAGGGTCGGCGGATCACACCGGACGATCTGCGCGCCGAGGGCACGCTGCGTCCCCTGCTCGCCGGCGCCGGCTGGCGGCTGATCTCGTACGTGGACGAGGACGCCCGCTTCCTCGCACTCGCCCTACGGGAGGACTGAGCCCCGGGGAGAGCCCCCACGACGGCCGGGTAGTACGCACGGACGCGCCGAGTGCACCATCACATGAACGGGTATCGAACCCTGGTAGGAGGCGGGGGTCCCGAGGGATGGGCGAAAGGTGGACGGACGATGTTCGACAAACTGCGTCGGCTGCTCGTACCGGGCCGCACCGCCACACCGGTCGCCGAGCCTGCGGCGTCCCCCCGTACCAAGACACGGCAGCACAACCTGTTCGAGGCGGCGGCCTCCTACGTGGCGGCGACCGCCGACGACGACCAGGACCGGATGGACGAGGCGTCCGGTTGGGTCTCTCCCGAGGCGCTGTCCTTCGGTGTCAGTGAGCTTGCCTGCCGTGCGGTGATAGCGCTGGCGCGCGAGCGGGACGAGACGCCCGACCAGGTGGCGCGCAGCCTTCTCGGGCTGCCGGCGGCCCGGCGGGGCGGTCCGGACGTACGTGGGTGACCTCCGACCTCTCGACGGCCGGGCGGCCGACTGGCTAAGGTGCGCCGACGACTGATCGGACACGACCGTTCGGATGGGTAGGTGCCGTGACAGGTACGGACGAATCCGCCGATGAGGACGCGCTGTTTGTACTGTCGGCCCTCCTGCTGACACCGGCGCAGTTCCCCAGCGTCCTCGGCGACGACTTCCCCGAGGCGTGCGCGGCTCTCGGGCTGGAGCCGTACGACCGCGGATACGGTCTGGTGCTCGGCCAGGACGGCGGCGGCGCGCGCTGGACCGTGGCCGTCGACGACGTGTCACTGGTGGCCGTCGCCATCGCCGCGTGGGACTGCGGGATGGAGTACGACCTGTCGCCCGACGAGCGCACGGTGGTGGCGGCGCTTCCCGGCTGGCCGGTGGCCCTCGCCGTCGCGGCACCGGGCATTCCGGACCCGCACGATCCCGGTCCGGAGCCGGGAGAGGACGACGGGGCGAGACCGCCGCTCACGCCGCCCGACACGACGAGGTGGGGGTCGGCGCAGCGCCGTCTCGGGGCGGACGAGATCGCGCTCCAGTGGGAGGCCTGGCGTGAACAGTTCGACTCCGAGGAGGCGGAGCAGCGTGCCGACGCGGACGCCGGTGCGAAGGCCGGTGCGCGTGCGAGTGCCGCTTCCGCCGACGACCGGGGCGGGGCTCCCGCGAAGAAGACCGAATCGGACGACGCCGGGGGCGGAGGCGGGGACGGCGGCGGGCTGGACGGCACGGAAGCCCTTCACGACGGGGTTCGTCGCGTCCTGAAGGAACTGCGTGGCTACCTGGAGTCATCACCGCCACCGGGCAGGATTCGCTCCGGCTTCGCGCCCGCCGGTGCGCGGATGCTGCGGGCCGACGGCCCCGGCTGGTCGCTCGTCGCCAGAACGGACGACATCGCCTACATCCTGCTGGACGACGAACCGAACGAAGTGCTGCCCGTCGGCCGGGGACCGGAGCTGCCGAAGCTCCTCGACGCGCTGGACGGAATCGCTCTCCGCCCGTCCTGACCGGCTCCAGGGCCCACGAGCCCCCGTACGGTCCGCGACCACATCATGGGTCGGGGTGTGAGTACGGGGGCTTCTCCGCAGGTCAGCGAGGCGTCAGCGGCCGATCTCCTTGCGCGTTATGCGCTTGAGCCGACGGCGCTGCGAAGGGTCGAGCATCAGATAGGCCACGGCGGGCACGCCGAGCACCACCAGCAGCGACATCCAGAATCCGATGAATGGGATCAGGAGAAGACCGACGGCCACTCCCCCGACAGCGATCTTTGCCCTACTCGACATTTTCGACGCCTCCTTCGCGGCCGAAGCCGCTCACTGCAGATAGAACGCTCGCGAACGTCCGCCAGTTCCACTATGCGGTCTCCGCGCGTCCGATGCGCCGGTGAGCGGCGTTCCGTATCGCGGGGTCAGGCGGCGGCGCGCAGCGGGGCCCCGACCTCGTGCAGGTGCCCGAGCGCCTGCCGGTAGGAGTCGACCAGGCTCGTCTCCACGTAGGAGACCTCCATCTCCTCGCAGTACGCGCGGACCAGCGGCTGGGCCAGCTTCAGGTGCGGGCGGGGCATGCTCGGGAAGAGATGGTGCTCGACCTGGTAGTTCAGGCCGCCGAGGAACCAGTCGGTGACGAATCCGCCCCGGATGTTGCGGGAGGTGAGGACCTGCCGGCGCAGATGCCCCCAGCTCGCGAACTCCTCCTCGGTCGGGATCTTCATGCCCTTGTGGTTCGGCGCGAACGCCATGCCCAGGTGGAGGCCGTAGATCATCTGGTGGATCAGCAGGAAGGCGATGGCCTGGCCGACGGTGAGCGTCGTGAAGAGCAGCGCGAGGTAGGCGACGACGTGCACCACGAGCAGCGAGCCTTCGAGGAGGCGCTCACGCGGCGTCTGGCGCTGGGTGGCGCGCGAGAAGACGGACCGGAATCCGTACACCTTGAGGGCGATGCCCTCCAGGGTCGTCAGCGGGAAGAACATCACGGCCTGGTGGCGGGTGAGCCAGCGGCGGAAGCCCGTGCGGTCCCCGGTCTGGTGCTGCGCGAAGACGAGGATGTCGGCGCCGACGTCCGGGTCCTTCTCCAGATGGTTCGGGTTCGCGTGGTGCCGGTTGTGCTTGTCGTTCCACCAGTCCTGGCTCATTCCGAGCAGAAGATTGGCGTGGAAAAGCTGTACGGCGCGGTTCTTCCCGCGCGTGGAGAATATCTGCGCGTGGCCGGCGTCGTGCGCGATGAACGACATCTGGGACGACACGAGCGCCAGCGCCGGAGCCAGGAGCAGCGCCCACCAGGACTCCCCGATCAGCACCATCCCGACCACGATCGCCGCCATCTCGATCAGGTTGACGGCGATTCCGCGGGCGTACCAGGCGGTCCGCCGTTCGAGGAGGCCCTGCTCCCTGACCGTCCGCAGCAGGGGAGCGAAGTCGCTTCCGCCTGTACGGGCGGCCGTGGGGCCGGGGGTGGTGGTCTCCGCGACTTCTGCGGGGGCCTGGGACATGTCGGTCTCCGGATCTGTAGGCCGACGATCGTGTAGATCGTTTAGCTGGAAATTGGCAGGTCTGTGGGGGCCGTTCGAGTGGCGCGGATGGAGCTTGATCGCGCCGACGGGGAGAAACGTACGCGGAGTTGGGCCTCCAAAGCCATGCGGCCAACACCCGGAGGGGATGGGGGGCTTTTCCCGACCGAGGGGGTGGTGCTGCCTACACCCCCCGGCGCGGGCATGATTCTTGTCACCGTCCGGGCCGGTCCGCGCGCGGCCCGGGCGAGGTACCCTCGGCCGCTGCACCTTCACTAGTCAAACTTGAGGAACGTGTCATCGCCGTACACAGGCCCCCTGCGGCTACGCCCTCCCAGATTGCCCAACTCGCCCGCCGCGACGCTCTGTTCCTGCCCGGCGACCCGCCCCGGGACGGCCGGATCGCCTTCCTGGACCCGGACGGCGCCGCGCCGCCGGACTGGCCCGCCGCGTCGGACACGCCGACCTCGACGGGAACGGCGACGTCCGCTCGACAGACCGCGCCGGCCGCGCCGGCGGCATCGGCCGCTTCCGTCGGGGACCTGACCGTGGTCGGCGACGACCTGCTCCCGCGCACCGTCAGGGCCCTCTCGCTGCCCGTACGGGACGCGCTGCCCGTGCTGACCCGCGCCAGGGCCACCGCGCACGCCTCCCCCGCCACCGCCTTCTGGGGCGCCGCGTCGCTGCTGGCCCTGCAACTCGCGGCGCGCGGGAGGCTGTTGCCCGGTCTCTCGGCGACCGGTCACGACGCGTGGCGGGCCGGTCCCCTCACGCCGGACGACCTGGAGCGCGTCCGCGCGCTCGCCGCCTCGATGCCGCCCGGCGCGCACGCCGTGCCGCTCGACGCGACCACGACGGGTCCATTGCTGCTGCCCCGACCCGAGCGACTGCTGCGGCAGTTCCTCGACGCGGTCGCCGACGGTCTCGTCCGCACGCCCGCCGCGCCGATCGCCGCCGGGTCTCCCGCGTTCGCCGCGCCGGAGCCCCGCAGGCTGCCCGAACTGCGCGGCTGGGCCGCCGACGTGGCCGCGGGGCACGACGCGGGCGTACGGCTGTCGCTCCGGGTCGAGTTGCCCGGTCTGGCCGCCGTGGCGGCCGGAGCCGCCGCCGACAGCGGGGCCACGGACGGCGACGGCTCCGTGTCGGCCTCCGCCTTCCGTGCCGTCCTCCAGATGCACAGCGTCAGCGACCCGGCGGTCGTCGCCGACGCGGGCGACGTGTGGGCCGGCAGGGAGGCCGTGGACGGCTCGGGAGAGGCCTTCGGCCCCCGGGCCCGGATGGACGCCCTGCTGGCCCTCAGACGCGCCGCGCGCGCCTGGCCACCGCTCACCCCGCTCCTGTCCGCCACGGTGCCCGACGCCATCGACCTCGCCGACGAGGAGGTCACCGAACTGCTCGGGGAGGCGTCGCGGGCACTGGCCGCCACCGGAGTTCAGGTGCACTGGCCGAAGGCGCTGGCGCGCAAGCTGACGGCGCGCGCCGTCATCGGCCCGCCGGGCGACACGCCGGACGGGACCACCGGAGCGGAGGGCGACACGCGCGGGGGCGGACCGGCCGACCAGGGCGGTTCGGATCTGCCGTCGTTCCTGTCCGCCGACGCGCTGCTCGCCTTCAACTGGCGGCGGGCGACACCGCCGAGAGCGCGGCCCCGCCGGGGGACACGGGAGCGGTCGCGGCGCTGCTGATCCTGGCCGTGGGCGCCGCCTGCTGCGCGGCGGCCGCCGCGGGGACGACGAGACGGCGGAACACGCTGCTGGTACTCGCGGGCGCGGGCGCCCTCAGTGGTCCCGTGCTCGGTTCCGTCGCGGGGATGGCGGCGGCCGTCGGCGTGCTGCTGTGCTCACTCGCCGCGGCGAGGATGCGCCACCGATTGCTGGGGCTGGCGGGTTTCGCGGGCGCGACGTGTCTGATGGCCGGCGTCTTCTGGGCGGTGGCCGTACAGGCGCTGCCCGTGGGGCTGGCGTCCGCGCTGGAGGGGCAGCTCACGGCGCACCGGGTTCTTCTGTGGGAGGACGCGGTGGATCTCGTACAGGCGAATCCGCTGCTGGGCGCGGGCCCCGACCGGTTCGGCGATCTGAGCCCGACCGCGATGGAGTCGCTGGACTCGGACGGCAAGCCGCACTCGGCGCTGTTCCAACTGGCGGCGGAGCAGGGGGTCGCGGGGGTACTGCTGCTGGGGGCGGCCTTCGGCTGGCTTCTGTACGCCCTGTGGCGCTCGCCCCGCGCCACTCCCGTCGTTCTGACCGCCGGAGCCGCGCTGACGGCGCTGGCCGCTGTGGCGACGGTGGGCAACGCCCTGAGTTTCACACCGGTGACGGCGGGCGCGGGGCTCCTCGCGGGGCTGGCGACGGCGCGCACACCCGACGAGGTGTCGCCGGAGCGGGAACCGGTCTGATGTCGGGAACGGAAGCGGCGCCAACGCCAAGGGACGGGGACGGAGCTCTCGGGTCAGGACTCGGCGGACCCGCCCAGCGCTGTTCCGCCCTGCCGCGTCGTGCCGCGGTGCTGCTTGCCGAGTGTCACCTTGCCGGTGGCCGCCGTGCGGAGCCGGTCGCGGATGACGCGGACGGCCGCCTCCGCGTTGTCGACGGTCACCGTGAACGTCCTGCCGTCGCCGAGGCTCAGCACCAGTCCCTCGCCGCGCCGTACGACCACGGCGGTGCCCTGCTCGGGCCGCCAGCGGTAGCCCCAGCCGCCCCACTGCCGTGGTGTGACGCTGGGTTCGAAGTCGGCGCCGGTCACATGGGCGAGCGGGATACGGCGGCGTGGCAGCCCGGCGTGGCCGCAGCGCACCTCCAGGTGCTCGTGGTCGACCTTGACCGCGACGTGTACGAAGGCGAGCGTGCCGAAGAGGATCAGCAGCCCGGCGGCGACACAGCCGACCACCGACGCGGCCAGCGCGATGATGCCGGTCTCCCAGGAGGACTGGACAGCCAGCTCGATGCCGAGGGCGAGGCAGGCGACGCCCACCACGGCGAACAGCCACTGAATGCGGTTGTGCGCTCTACCGGTCCAGACTTCGGGGAGGGGCACTGTGCCAGGCCCCCCTCGCCGGGGGTGCTCCGTCATGGTTGCAGCGTACTCACGATCCGCCGGGCGGGCACCGCTGCGGCGGTAACCGGAGTGGGGACGCGGAGGGGATGTTCGCCTTGCGCCGTCACGACGGCGCCCCCTTCCCGCCCCGCCGTGACGATCCGCGCGTGAGGCCCGCAAACGGTCCACCCGGGTGAACCGCGCCGTTGTCCGTCGGCGCTTCCGCGGTGGAGGTCTCCTACTGATGCACGCGCGTGGCCTCGGCGAGCAGCCTGCCCTCCGCGTAGGTGAGGGCCGCGTCCGGCAGCGAGGCGCGCTGCCCGCCGAGCAGGACGGTCAGCTCGCCGGGCTCTTCGGCGATGGCGGCCGTGGTCCCGGGCGTGGCGGTGGCTCCGAGGCGGCGCAGCGCCTGCGCGGCGACGGCGCCGGCGGAGCCGTGCAGGGTCACCTCCGGCAGACCGGGGTGCCGCAGGGCCTCCCGGATGCGCTCACCCACCAGCTCGTAATGGGTGCAGCCCAGGACGACGGTTTTTACCTCACGCGGAGTGCGGGCCGCCGCCGCCGCGACGGCGCGGGCGATGCCCTCCTCGTCGGCGTGCTCCACCGCGTCCGCGAGACCCGGACACGGCACCTCGGTGACGTCGACCGAGGCGGCGAACGTGACGATGAGGTCACGCTGGTAGGGGCTGCCCGTGGTGGCCGGGGTGGCCCAGATCGCGACCGGCCCTCCCCCGGCCGCCGCCGGCTTGATCGCCGGGACCGTGCCGATGACGGGAAGTCCGGGCTCCAGGGCGGCGCGCAGCGCGGGCAGGGCGTGCACGGACGCGGTGTTGCAGGCGACGATCAGCGCGTCGGGACGGTGCGCGGCGGCGGCACGGGCGACCGTGAGCGCGCGCCCGACGACGTCCTCCGGTGTGCGGGGTCCCCAGGGCATGCTGCCGGGGTCCGAGGAGAGCACGAGACCGGCGTCCGGCCGCAGCCGGCGCATGGCGGCGGCCGCTGCGAGCAGCCCGAGACCGGAGTCCATCAGCGCGATCTTCACCCGGTCACCATAGACGACCGCCCTTGCGGTACCGCCGATGTGGGGCAGACTGCGGCGAATGAGCACCATCGCCTGGATCGCCGCGGCCTCGCTCGCCGCGTGGGGATTTCTGCTGCTGGGTCAGGGGTTCTTCTGGCGTACGGATCAGCGGCTGCCGCCGCGTGAGGCCCCGTCCACCCGGGTGGCTCCGTCCACGTGGCCGTCGGTCGCCGTGGTCGTACCGGCGCGCGACGAGGCGGAGATGCTGCCGGTGAGTCTGCCGTCGCTGCTGGCCCAGGACTATCCGGGGCGGGCGGAGATCTTCCTCGTGGACGACTCCAGCACGGACGGCACAGGCGCGCTGGCCCGGGAGTTGGCCGACCGGCTGGGCGGGCTTCCGCTGACGGTGCTCTCCCCGCCGGAGCCCGCGCCCGGCTGGACGGGAAAGCTGTGGGCGCTGCGGCACGGCATCGAACAGGCACGCGCGGAAGCCCCGGACTACCTCCTCCTTACGGATGCCGACATCGCGCACGAGCCGGACAGTCTGCGTGAACTGGTGGCCGCCGCGCGGACGAACGGGCTCGACCTGGTCTCGCAGATGGCCAGGCTCCGGGTGGCGAGCCCGTGGGAGCGGCTGATCGTGCCCGCCTTCGTCTACTTCTTCTCGCAGCTGTATCCGTTCCGCCGGGTCAACAGGCCGGGCGCCAGGACCGCCGCTGCGGCCGGCGGCTGTGTGCTCCTGCGGACGGAGATCGCGGAGCGGGCGCGTATCCCCGACTCCATCCGGCAGGCCGTGATCGACGACGTGTCGCTGGCGCGCACGGTGCGAAGGGCCGGGGGCCGGATCTGGCTCGGCCTCGCGGATCGGGTGGACAGCGTGCGCCCCTATCCCCGGCTGGCCGATCTGTGGCGGATGGTGGCGCGGAGCGCGTACGCCCAGCTCCTGCACAACCCGCTGCTGCTGGTCGGCACGGTGGCCGGGCTCGCGGTCGTCTATCTGGCGCCGCCGGTCGGGGTGTACGCGGGCCTGTCGGGGGGCGACGCTCCGGCCGGTCTGCTGGGCGGCGGGGCGTGGGCGGTGATGGCCGGGACGTACGTACCGATGCTGCGGTACTACCGGCAGTCGCTCTGGCTCGCCCCCCTGCTGCCCTTCACCGCCCTGCTCTACCTCCTGATGACCGTCGACTCGGCCGTGCGGCACTACCGGGGCCGCGGTGCGGCCTGGAAGGGGCGTACGTACGCCCGCCCTGAGGCCGCACCGGAGCGCTGAGACGCATGGCCGCGAGGGGCCGGGTCACTTACGGCCGGGCGTCCAGTTCATGCCCCAGCCGTAGGCGTAGTCGATGGTGCGCTGCGGGCTGACGCCCCGTTCCGGTACGAGGAAACGCGCTTCGCGCTGGACCACGAGATCGGAACCGGTATTGGTGATCAATGCCAGCGAGCAGACCGTGGAGGGAACTGTGCACTCACCGAGCGAGAAGTCGATCGCGGCGCCGTTCTGCGGCTGGAGTGTGACCGTGGCGTCGAGATCGGCGAAGCTGCGCGCCCCTTCGTAGATCGTCACGAAGATGACCACGCGGCGCAGTTGGTGCTTGTGATCGAGGTTGATGCTGAGATTCTCGCCGTTCGCCGAACCTCCGGTGCGGTCGTCACCGTCGAGATGGATGAACGGCGGCTGGTGAAGGGCCCCGAAGGCATTACCGAGTGCCTGGACGACGCCTTTGCGGCCGTCGGTGAGTTCATAGAGAGCGCACAGGTCGAGGTCGAGGTCGCCGTGCATCGCGACGGCCCGGCCCAGCTTCGCGCCCCATCCCTTGAACTGCTTGCGCATCTGCCAGCTGAGATTGACGCGCATCTCGCCGGAGTTGCCGCCCTGCTTCGACAGGGAGACCGACGGCGCGTCCTTGGTCAGCGTGACCTTGCTGAGCCGCACGGGCGTCGGGGCCGCCACGGGGGGCGCGGGCGGCGCCGGCGGGGCGGGCGGGGTGTACGTCGGCGGGGTGGGGGCCGCGACCGGGGCGGGCCGCGCGGGGGGCACGGGCGCGGCCTGCTGCGGCTCGTCGACGCTGATGCCGAAGTCCGTTGCCAGGCCCTCCAGTCCGCTGCTGTAGCCCTGGCCGACCGAGCGGAACTTCCAGGCGCCCTGCCGGCGGTAGAGCTCGCCGAGGACGAACGCCGTCTCGACGGTCGCGTCCTGGCTGTCGTACCGCGCGATCTCGGCGCCGGTCGCGGCGTCGACGACCCGTACGTAGAGACCGGGCACCCGGCCGAAGTTGCCGCCGTCCGCCGACGCGGCGACGACGATGCGCTCGATGTCGGCCTCCACCCGGGTCAGATCGACGGACAGGGTGTTGGTCACCGTGCCGGGGCCTGTGCCCTTTCCGTCGTACCGGACCGCGCCGGACGCGTGCGACGGCTGGTTGTAGAAAACGAAGTCCGCGTCCGAACGGACCTTGTCCGCCTTCAGCAGGAGCGCCGACGCGTCGACGTCCGGCGTCCCGGGCGCTGAACGCCATCCCAATTCGACACGCACGCTCGGTGCCGACACCGGAACATTGGCTCCTTTAAGCATGGACATGCTCGCCCCCATCGAGAGTCAGGTGACCCAGAGTTTTCCGTTGCGCCAAACCTAATCGCTGACGCGGCCGTCGCGCCCGGGCGGACCGACGGGTAACCCCCTTGGAGCTTGCCCTTTACACGATCACTACGCCGCCGGACGACCGATTTTCCCAAGTTCGCTCGCATTGGGGATCCGAAGTCGCCCAGAGCTCCCGAAAGAACCCCCTAATCGGACTCCCCAGACAGCACATCGTGGGCTTAACTTATGTTCCATGACCTCCCCCCGCGCCACCTACGGCGGCGGTTACTACACCGCGCCGTCGTTCCCGGACACCCCTATCTACGACTCACTGGTCGCGGAGCGGGGCACGCCTCAGATCGCCCCGATCCGAGTGCCTTCCGCCTACGACACCGGCAGCAGCTACCAGAGCAACAGCTATCTGCCGGCGCTGCCTTCGGCGCTTCCCGCGCTTCCGGCGGCTCCTTCGCAGCCCACGCCGTCCTACGGCGGGTACCAGCCGCAGCCGGCGCAGCACCCGGTGCCGCTCCAGAACGCCCCGGCGCCCTACATCCCGCAGCAGGCCCCGCAGCCCCGCGGCTACCAGGGCGCCCAGCCCTACCCGGCCCAGCAGCAGCCTCAGCAGCCGCGTCCCCAGCAGCCCAGGCCGCCGCAGCAGCAGCGGCCGGCGTCGCCGACGGGGTACGAGGCGATGCGACCCGCCGCACCGCGTCCGGCGCCCGCGCCGGTGCAGTACGACGACCCCTACAACCGGCCCTACCAGAGCCGGGGTTACTGACACCGGGCGGCCCTGGAGGGCCGTAGGCGCCGGGGAATCCGGGACGGGAGGAGGCGGCCGGGGAGGCCGGGGCTGCTGGCAGGATGGCCGTATGCCTCAGCCGTCCTCTCCAGTCCTGCGTGCGCTGCGCGTTCATCCGGTGAAATCGGTGGGAGGTTTCTCGGCCGACAGCGCGGTCGTGGAGCCCTGGGGTCTGGCGGGCGACCGCCGATGGACGCTGGTGGACGAGTCGGGCAGCGTGGTGACGCAGCGCGAGCAGCCACGACTCGCGCTCGCCCGCGCCGAACTGCTGCCGGGCGGCGGTCTCGTGCTGTACGCGCCCGGCCGGGAACGGCTTGAGGTGGCGCCCCCCGGAGGGGACGCGTTGCCCGCGGACGGCCGACGGAGGGGCGGCCAGGGGAGAAGTGGTGCGGGAGTAAACGCCGTACGTACGGGCGACCCGCGAACAGACGGAGCGGAAACGGGCGTTGGTGTCACCCCGGTGGACGCTCATACGAATGACATCGTGGTGGACGTTTTCGGTACGAGAGTTGACGCCTCACTCGTCGACGCCCGGGCGCACGAGTGGTTCAGCCGCCATCTCGGGGTGGAGGTCCGGCTGGTACATCTGAGCGACCCGGTGGGCGCCCGGCCGATCGATCCCCGCTACGGCCTTCCCGGCGAGACCGTCAGCTTCGCCGACGGCTACCCCCTCCTCGCCGTCTCCCTCTCCTCGCTCGACGCCCTCAACTCCCTGATCGCGCAGGGCGACCACGCGGACGAGGGCCCGCTGCCGCTGAACCGCTTCCGGCCGAATCTCGTCGTCGCGGGGACGGCTCCCTGGGCCGAGGACGAGTGGGTCCGGGTCACCGTCGGCGAGGTCACGTTCCGGGTCGCCAAGCCCTGCGGGCGCTGTGTGATCACCACGACCGACCAGCGGACGGCCGAGCGCGGCAAGGAGCCCCTGCGCACCCTGGCCCGGCACCGCCGGTTCGGCGGCCGGCTGATCTTCGGGCAGAATCTGGTACCGGAGAACACCGGAACGGTGCAGGTCGGAGACGCGGTGAAGGTGCTCACCGCGTAGCGGGAGCCGGATCCGGCCCGTCGGACGGAGGGGTGATTTCGCTCTCCCTTCGGCCCTTTCGCGCGTGCCGCGCCTTCCTCGGGGCTATCACGGACTGGGGAACGGATCGAAACCGGAAGGGGTGCGGCGCGATGCGAGCGGTCGTGGGACTCCGGCGCTGGCGGCACAACCCGCTGCGCAGAAAGACCGATCTCGTCGAGGCATGGGTCGCGCTCGGCGCCCTGCTCCTGATGATCCTCGGTGTGCCGGCGATTGGCTGGATCTCGGGCGCCCTGACCGACGGGGCGTTCCGCCGGACGATCCAGGCGCAGCACGAGGAACGCCACCGCACACAGGCCCTGGTGGTCCGTCATGCCACGGCGACGGCCCGGGTGACGTTCGACCCCGAGACCTCGGCCGCGCGCGACGCCGGCCGGCCGGTGATCGCCGGATGGACGGCCCCGGACGGAAGTCGGCGGACGGGGGTCGTCCGGTCGGCGCCGCCGCGTATCCGGCCGGGCGAGACCTTCCCGGTCTGGACGGACGCCGAGGGGCGGCTCGCCAGGCGTCCGGTGGATCTCACCACGGCCCGTACGCACGCCGTGCTGGCGGGGATCGGGGTGGCCGCCGTGGCCGCCGGTCTGATCGAGGCCGGCCGGCGGCTGATCGTGTGGAGACTCCAGCGGCGGCGGTACGCGCGGCTCGACCTGGCCTGGGCCAAGGCCGGTCCGGACTGGGGCCGTACGGGCGCGGGCAGCTGAGCGGCAGCGGGCGGGCGGCGCTTCTCCCGGCGGCCGGAAGCACCGGGAACGGCTCTTGGGTCAACTCCGCGGTGCCGCGCGCGCTACGGTGGTGCGACCCGGTTCTCTGTGACGACCGGGACTTCCTTGAGTTGGCCCCTCAGCGGGTCCGGTCGGCACAGACGCGCAGGCGCACGAGGTGGGGACAGAACAACACCATGGCACAGGGCACCGTCCAGGTGACGCACACCGGCACCTCGCGTTGGCGCCGCCGTACCGGCGAGTACGCCTCCCTCGGCGCGGCCCTGGAGGCCGCGGGCGACGGCGACATACTCACCGTCGCGCCGGGGACCTACCGGGAGAACCTCGTCGTCACGCGCGCCGTCACGCTGCGCGGGCCCGAGGGTTCGTCGGGCTCGGTGCGGATCGCTCCGCCGGACGGCGTGCCGCTCACGGTGCGCGCCTCCGCGACCGTCCATGACCTGCATGTGGAGGGCCAGGACAGCACCGCCCCCGCGCTGCTCGTGGAGGACGGCACCCCGGAGCTGACGGATCTGCGGATCGTCACCCGCTCGGCCGCCGGGATCGAGGTGCGCGGCGCCGCGCGTCCCACCGTCCGCCGCTGCACCGTCGACAACCCGGCCGGGGTCGGTGTGGCCGTACTCGACGGCGCCGGCGGGGTCTTCGAGGACTGCGAGGTGGTCGCGGCCGGGCAGTCGGGCGTCTCCGTACGCGGCGGGGCGCATCCCCGGCTCGAACGGTGCCGGATCCACCACGCGTCGGGCGGTGGACTGACCGTCACCGGCGAGGGCAGCGGTCTGGAGGCCGTCGGCTGCGAGGTGTACGAGATCAAGGGCACCGGCGTGCAGATCGCCTCACGCGCGGCGGCCCATCTCACCGACTCCAGCGTGCACCGCACATCGGCGGACGGCATCACGCTCGACACCGACGCGGTGCTGACGCTCTCCGACTGCGACATCCACGACATCCCGGAGAACGCGGTCGATCTGCGCTCCCGTTCCGTGCTGACGCTGACCCGCTCCACGGTGCGGCGCTTCGGCCGTAACGGGCTGTCGGTCTGGGACCCGGGCACCCGGGTGGACGCCAACCAGTGCGAGATACATGACAGTACGGGCGACTACCCGGCGGTCTGGGTGAGCGACGGGGCGACGGTGGTCCTCGACTCGTGCCGCGTGCACGACGTGCCGGACGCGCTGTTCGTCCTCGACCGGGGATCGCGCGCGGACGTCGTGGACAGCGATCTCTCCCAGGTCCGCAACACCGCCGTGTCGGTGAGCGACGGCGCCACCGCGCAGCTCGACGACTGCCGTATCCGGGAGGCCGCGACCGGCGCCTGGTTCCGGGACCACGGGAGCGGCGGCACGCTCAACTCCTGCACCATCGACGGTGTGCAGACCGGTGTCATCGTCACCAAGGGCGCCGACCCCACCATCGAGCGCTGCACGATCACCTCGCCCGCCGAGGCCGGTTTCTACGTCTCCGCCGAGGGCCGGGGCACCTTCCACGACTGCCGGGTGACGGGCAGCGGCGGTTACGGCTTCCATGTGATGGACGGCTGCCGTACGACACTGACGCGCTGCCGCACCGAGCGTTGCGCGCGCGGGGGGTACGAGTTCCCCGAGGGCGGCACGTCGGGCGCCGAAGGCCCCGGGCCGACCGTGGAGGACTGCACCAGCGACGAGAGCGGTGTGCTGGTCGCGCCCCCGCAGCCGACGGCCGCGCTGACCGCCACCCAGACGACCGGGCTGCTGGGCGCGGTCCCGGCCCAGGGCGCCACGGCCGTGCCGGAGGCGCCGCCGGCCAAGCCGGTACGGGAGCCGGGCAAGGTCCTCGGTGAACTGGACGCGCTGGTCGGGCTGGAGAGCGTCAAGCGCGAGGTCCGGGCCCTCACCAACATGATCGAGGTCGGCAGGCGCAGGCAGCAGGCCGGGCTCAAGGCCGCCTCCGCCCGCCGCCATCTGGTCTTCACCGGCTCCCCCGGCACCGGCAAGACGACGGTGGCCAGGCTCTACGGCGAGATCCTGGCCTCGCTCGGGGTGCTGGAGCGCGGTCATCTCGTGGAGGTCTCCCGGGTGGATCTGGTGGGCGAGCACATCGGCTCCACCGCGATCCGTACGCAGGAGGCCTTCGACCGGGCGCGCGGCGGTGTGCTGTTCATCGACGAGGCGTACGCGCTGTCGCCCGAGGACTCGGGGCGCGACTTCGGCCGTGAGGCCATCGACACGCTGGTGAAGCTGATGGAGGACCACCGGGAGGCGGTGGTGGTGATCGTCGCCGGGTACACGGTGGAGATGGAGCGGTTCCTGGCCGTCAACCCCGGTGTGGCGTCCCGTTTCTCACGCACCATCACCTTCGACGACTACGAGGCGGACGAGCTGCTGCGGATCGTGGAGCAGCAGGCCGAGGAGCACGAGTACCGGCTGGGCGCGGGCACGGCCGAGGCCCTGCTCAAGTACTTCGCCGTGCTGCCCAAGGGGCCGGCGTTCGGCAACGGCCGTACCGCGCGTCAGACGTTCGAGTCGATGGTGGAACAGCACGCGAGCAGGGTCGCCCAGCTGCCGGAGACCAGCACGGACGACCTGACGCTGCTCTACGCGGACGATCTGCCCGAACTCCCCTGATCCGCCGCCTCTCCGCGCGGCCCGCCCATCCCGTCCGAGGTGCCGCCGTGGCGCTGCGCCGGCAGTGCGGGCGGCAACCGGTCGAGCAGTGCGGCGCGTTCCTCGGCGAAGACGGGATCGTCCTGGTACTTGGAGTGGCCGAGGATCGCTTCGGGCAGCGGATGGCGCGCCGTACGGCCGTAGGCGAGCGGGTCCTTGAGGGGCTCCTGGTCCACGGCCGGTCCGTCTCCGGCGTCGAGCCGCACCGGGCCGCCGATCGGGTCGGTGGCGCGCCACAGATTGCGCCAGCAGTGCACCTCCCTGTCCAGGTCACGGAGCGGCGCGGCGCCGAAGTAGGCGGGGAACCAGCGGCCGTACAGCCGCTCCAGCGGTGATCCGTAGGTCAGCAGCGCCACTTGGTGGCGGGTGCTCTCGGGCAGCTGCCAGACCGCGGCGGCGGCCAGCACGCTGCCCTGCGAATGGCCGGAGATGACGAGGCGTCCGCCGGTGCGGGCGGTCCAGGAGGCCATGCGCCAGGTGAGGTCCGGTACGGCGCGTTCCGCGTAGCAGGGCGGCGCGAAGGGGTGCGAGGCGCGTGGCCAGAAGGTGCCGACGTCCCAGAGGATGCCGATGGTGCGCCGGGCGGAGGCGTCGCGGTAGGCGCGCCGGCCCCAGGTGACGAAGAGTATGAAGCCGAAGCCGATCAGCCAGGAGCCGAGCGCCTGCGCGGTGTCGGCGATCGACTGGATCGGCGCGGGTCCGCCCTCGGCGGCCCGGCCGGGCACGTCCCCGCTCAGCCAGGCGCCGACGACGGCGCCTGCGCCGAGCACGAGTGTGGCGCCGGAGACGAGTCCGACCAGCCAGGGCACCGCGTCGGTGAGCCGGGCGCGGGCGCGGGCCCCGGCGATCTGCCGGCTGCGGGCGGGGTCCGGGGTGACCTTCGACCCCCGGGGCGCGTACTCCGCCTCCACGAGGGGCGCCAGACGGCGGCCGGTGCGCACGGTGCGGACGGCCAGGACGACGACGGGGATCACCAGCAGCACCAGCAGGACGGGGATGACGGCGGCCTGCCAGCTCAGCAGCACCGGCGGTCCGGCGATGACCCCCTCCCCCATGCCCGGCGTGCCGGGTCCGTCGAGCCAGTCGGCGACACGCTGGGCCACGCCACCGGTCATCACGCCGCCGAGGGCGCAGGCCAGCATGGCGACGGCGGGGCCGCCGAGGCCCTGGAGCACGATCCGCTCGTGCGGGGCGCGGCGGTGCAGGGCGAACGCCGCCGCCGCGAGAGCGACGACGAGAACGGCCTGGGCTATCACCAGCACGGGGAAGGTGACGGAGCCGGGCAGGGTGCCGGAGGAGACCCAGTCGGGGCGGGACCAGGCGGCGTACACCACCGAGACCCCGACCAGGGCCAGCGAGACGGACGGCAGCCGGGTGATGAGCGCCCTGTCGAGCGTGCCGTCGCTCTTGCGTTCGCTGCGCCCTCTGCTGCACACCACCCAGATCACAACGAGCGCGCCGGTGGCCAGAGTTGCCTGGAGCAGCCAGCCGACGATCTCCCGGGTGGCGCTCGGGGCGCCCCGGTCGTAGCGGGCGGCGGCGCCGGTGACGGCGGCCGCGACGGTGAGGAATCCGGCGGCGGTGTGCGCGGCGCGCAGGCGCGCGACGAGCCTGCGGCCGTACCAGAAGCCGGGCCTGGCGAGTGCGGGGCGGTAGGGGTCCGTCGCGGGGGCGGCGTCCGCACTGGTGGCCGTCGGGGCGTCGGCGCCGGGCTCGGGGCGGAGACCGCCCGGGGCGCCGTCGGTCGGCGGGCGCTGGGCCTCGTAGGCGCTCCAGGTCCGGTTGGAGAGATACCACAGGAGGCCCACCAGCGCGGCCGGTACGAGTGCGGCGAGCGCGAGCCTACGGCCGGGCTGGGTCCACCAGCCGTCGCCCGTGGCCGACAGGAAGCCCAGCCAGGACCGGTCGTCCGCGCAGCCGGCGGAGCCCGCGCACTGCCAGGCCACCAGATCGAGGGCGACCTCGCAGACGGCGGCGGTCAGCAGCACCGTGAGCGTGAGGGCGAGCAGCCGCACGAGCAGCCCGTAGAGCCGCTGGGTCCGGGCGAGTCCGTTGGTCGCCGGGCGCATCCAGTGCGCGAGGTTGACGACCATGAAGGGAAGCAGCAGCAGCCACAGGGCCCGGCCTGCGTTGCCGGAGGTGAGGTTGGACCAGCAGTACGCCTCGGGCACCGGCCCGTCCTCGTACCGCTCGGGGTGTGCCTCGGCGTCCACGTCGTCGGGACGCCGGTGGATGGCCGCCGTCTCGTCGCCGGTGATCCGGACGGTGTACGGATCGGCCAGCATCGCCTGCGGGGTGGCGCCGCCCACTCCGTGGACCAGCAGTTCGAGCGCGGCGCCTCCGCCGCGGTCGGCGGTGGGCTCAGGGGACACGTCGATGACTCGCTCTCAGCCGGCGTCCAGGGCGTGTGGGGTGGTCGCGCCCGGCACACGCCGTCGGGCGGTGTCCGCCCCCAGCGACTCTCCCCGGGCCGGGGCGGGCCGACACCTGCGTACGGGGCCCAACAGCGTGGGAGGATGAGGAACCCTGATGATCAGCTGTGTACGGCGGCCGCGCACGACGCCGACGTGGAAGGACAGGCCCCGGTGGTGAGCGACAACCAGAACCTCCTCGCGGAACAGCGCCGAGCCCTGATCCTCGACGAGGTACGCCGGCGCGGCGGTATCCGCGTCAACGAACTGACGCGCAAGCTCAACGTCTCCGACATGACGGTCCGCAGGGACCTCGACGCGCTCGCCCGGCTCGGCGTCATCGAGAAGGTGCACGGCGGCGCCGTCCCCGTGGTCGAGGCGAGCACCCACGAACCGGGCTTCGAGGCCAAGTCGGAGCTGGAGCTGAGCGCCAAGGAGGACATCGCGCGGACCGCGGCGGCCATGGCGGTGCCCGGCCGGGCGATCGCCCTGTCGGGCGGGACGACCACGTACGCGCTGGCGCACCATCTGCTGGACGTGCCCGATCTGACGGTGGTGACGAACTCGGTGCGGGTCGCCGACGTGTTCCACGCCGCGCAGCCCGCCGGTACGTCGGGCGGTCAGCGCGCGGGCGCCGCCACCGTCGTGCTCACGGGCGGTGTCCGTACACCGTCGGACTCGCTGGTCGGCCCGGTCGCCGACCAGGCGATCCGCTCGCTCCACTTCGACGTGCTGTTCCTCGGGGTGCACGGGATCTCCGCCGAGGCCGGTCTCTCCACTCCGAATCTGGCCGAGGCGGAGACCAACCGCCGTTTCGTGCGGTCGGCGCGCCGGGTGGTGGTCGTGGCGGACCACACCAAGTGGGGGACGGTGGGCCTGAGTTCGTTCGCGACGCTGGACCAGGTCGACACCCTGGTCACGGACGCGGGGCTGTCGCCCGAGGTGCGCGAGGAGATCATCGAACACCTTCCCGGTCTGGTGGTCGCCGGGGAATCGGGTGACCGGTGACCGTCTTCTCCCTCGCCCGCCGTACGCCGCTGCCGCCCGAGGAGGCCTGGCGACGGGTCACCGACTGGCCGGCGCACGGCCGCCGGGTCCCGTTGACGCGGATACTGGTGGAGACGCCGGGTCCGACCGGGACGGGGACGGTGTTCGTGGCGCGAACGGGCGTGGGGCGGCTGCGGTTCGACGACCCGATGGAGGTCGTGCGCTGGGAGCCGCCCGCGGAGGGGCGCCCCGGCCACTGCCGGCTGGAGAAGCGCGGCAGGGTGATCACGGGCTGGGCCGAGATCGAGGTGGCGCGGACGGGCCCTGAGGACGGCGATCGGACGCTGGTCCGCTGGTCGGAGGAGCTGCGTGTCGCCTTCCTCCCCCGCTTCCTCGACGGTGTGGTCGCACGGGCGGGACGTGTCGTCTTCGGCCGGGTGGTGGACGGGCTTCTGCGCGTCCGGGAGAGCTGACTCCGGGCCGGAGGCACCGCTCGCGTCGTGAGTGCGCCGACCCGGGGCCGGAGGCAGCGCCGATTCGGTCGGCGAGTATGCTCCGCCGTTACGACTCTCCGTCAGCCTCCTTGGGACGTGATGTTCATGACCGTCCGTCAGCTGCGTCCCGTCGACGCCGGGTTCGCCGAGTCCGCGCCCGTGCGCCTGGTGTTCAGCGGCGAGCTGGCCGCGCCGCCCGGGGCCGTCTACCGGGCGCTGGCCGACGAGACCGAGGCCTGGCCCCGTTGGTTCACCGCCGTGAGCGCGGCACGGCCGACGCCCGGCGGTCGTGAGGTCCGTCTGCGGATGGGCGGGAGGTTCACCGAGACGATCCTCCGCGCCGAGCCGGACACCCGCTACACCTACCGCGTCGACACCTCGACCACGCCCGGGCCGCTGGCCGGGGTCGAGGACTGGCGGCTGACGCCGGCCGGCGGCGGCACCCGCGTGAGCTGGACGTTCGCGGCGGACGGCAGCAGGCCCTTCCTGCTCCTGCTCAAGGCGTCCCGCCCGGGACTGGCGCGCACGTTCACCGTGTCCATGCGCCGGCTGGACCGTCGGCTGGCCGCGCCGTCGGCCCGCTGATCCGAGCCGGGGGCGGGGACGACGCTCGTCAGCTCTGCCAGTCCCCGCTCCGCAGGAAGCGCTCGATCGTTCCGGTGTAGGGCGCGATGTCGATGCCCTGCGCGGCCAGCCAGTCGTCGGAGTAGTACTTGTCGAGATAGCGCTCGCCCGGGTCGCAGATCAGGGTCACCACACTGCCCCTGCGGCCCTCGGCGACCATCTCGGAGACGATCTTCAGCGCGCTCCACAGCCCGGTGCCGGTCGAACCGCCCGCCTTCCGGCCGATGTTGTGCTCCAGCACGCGTACGGCGGCGATGCTCGCCGCGTCCGGGACCTTCATCATCCGGTCGATGGCGCCGGTCACGAAGCTCGGTTCCATCCGGGGTCTGCCGATGCCCTCGATCCGGGAACCGCGGTCACCGGACGCCTGGGGATCCTGGCGGGTCCAGCCGTCGAAGAAACAGGAGTTCTCCGGGTCCGGGACGCAGATCATGGTGTCGTACTGCATGTAGCGCACATAGCGGGCGATGGTCGCCGACGTACCGCCGGTGCCGGCGGTCGCCACGATCCACGCGGGTTCCGGGTAGCGCTCCAACCGCAGCTGCTGGTACATCGATTCGGCGATGTTGTTGTTGCCCCGCCAGTCGGTGGCCCGCTCCGCGTAGGTGAACTGGTCCATGTAGTGCCCGCCGGTCTCCGCGGCGAGGCCGGCCGACTCCTCGTACATCCTGCGCGAGTCGTCCACGAAGTGGCAGCGCCCGCCGTGGAATTCGATGAGCCGGCACTTCTCGGGACTGGTGGTGCGCGGCATGACGGCGATGAACGGGACGCCGATCAGCTTCGCGAAGTACGCCTCCGACACCGCGGTCGACCCGCTGGACGCCTCGATGACGGGCTTACCGGGGCGGATCCAGCCGTTGCAGAGCCCGTACAGGAACAGCGAGCGGGCGAGGCGGTGCTTGAGGCTCCCGGTCGGGTGGGTGGACTCGTCCTTCATGTACAGGTCGATGCCCCACCGCTCGGGCAGCGGGAAGAGCAGGAGGTGGGTGTCGGCCGAGCGGTTGGCATCGGCCTGTACCTTGCGTACGGCCTCCTTGAGCCAGGCGCGGTACGCGGGGTCCCCGCGGTCTACGTCGATGGTCTGCTGCCGCTCCGTCATGCGCGCCGCCCTTCGTCCCGCCTCTGGCCGGGTCCGCGTACGCCCGCCCGCTCCGGTCCCGCGCCACGATAAGCCCTCGACCTGCGCAAACCATGCCTTTGGGTATCCATAGCCACGCCTTGGGGCAAGGGCCGGGCGGGGGCCGGGCGCGGTTTCGGAGGCACCCCGGACGCGCCGCGGACGGGCTGTCGACGCGTCTTCGGAGATCTCCGGGGAAGTCGCTCTGGCGTCCACGCGACGAGTTGTGCAGACTTCCTACAGGGAGTAGCACGAAGGGGGCGGATCAGCCATGGCGGAACCGGAGTTCAGTGCCAGCGGCGTCGAGATAGAGCGCTGGCCGCGCTCGCTCACCAAAGCGGGCCGGGTCCTCATCCAGGACGGCAGACTGGCGCTTCTGACCAGTTACGGGCGGGTCATCGACAGCGCGCCGCTACGGGCGGTACAGGCGGAGAAGCCGTGGTTCCGCGGCGACGACAGCACGGTGGCGACGGTGAACGGCACCCGCTACCGGCTGACCATGGGCAGGGCCGGCCGCAGGCCGGAGGGACGGCTGCTGGCCGGGCGGTTCCTGGAGGCCGTGCGGAGGGCGGGCGCGGCGAAGACCTGACGCCGGGAGCCGCGAGTTGCGGTCCCGTACCACATGGTTCACTCTGGTGTACATCACTCAGGGTGAACCGGTGGTGACGCTGCGATCCAGCCCCACCGGGCACGACAGCAGCGAGCCTCGCGAGTGAGCTGCTGGATGTGATCCCATGCCTTCCTCCGGACCTCAATCGGGGAGTCGCAGCCGTGATCAGCCAGCCGAACAGGCAGTGCACGGTGGAGCTCCAGGCCCTGCCGTCGCGGATCCGCCAGGTCCGCAGAATCGTTTCTGCGCAACTGCGCTACTGGCAGCTCGACCCACTCATCGACCAAGCCGCGCTCGGCGTGACCGAGCTGCTGACCAACGTCCACCGGCACGCACAGCCGGACAAGATGTGCACCGTCGACATCCGACTGCTGCTCGACCGGCTGACGGTCGCGGTCCACGACCACGACCCACGCCTGCCGACCATCAAGGAGGCCGATCCGCTCGATGTGTGCGGGCGCGGGCTCGCCCTGATCGAGGCGGTCAGCGAGAGCTGGGGTGTGCGCGCGGAGGGTGACGCGGGGAAGGTCATCTGGTTCACCCTGCCCGCCCCGGCGGGCGACGCTCCGCCCCGGAACCCGCTGTACGGCGCGACGACCGACGGGCCGTTCCCCGGCGCTTCCTTCCTGGGGTCCTCCTTCGCGGACAGCCCCTTCGCCGGCATCCGGACCGTGGCCGGGAAGCGCGACCACACCGCCGCCCGGTCAGCCGTCGTCGGCTGACCGGGCGGGGGTCCGCCACGGCCCGGGGGACCGTGTCACTCGGTGGCGATGGCGCGCAGTACGTCCAGCCGTGCCGCCCTGCGCGCGGGCCGCCAGCCGGCGATCGCGCCGGCCGTCAGCCCGACCACCCCGACGAGCACCAGCTGCGCCGGCGGCACGGCGAAGGCGAACGCGGTGTCTCCCGCGCCCTCCGACGCCTTGACGACGACCCAGCCGAGCAGCCCGCCGAGCGCCAGTCCGCCCGCCGTACCGAAGGCGGCCACCAGTACGGACTCCCAGCGGACCATGGCCCGCAGTTGCGCCCTGGTCTGGCCGACCGCGCGCAACAGGCCCAGTTCCCGCGTGCGTTCGTGGACGGCGAGGGTGAGGGTGTTGGCGATGCCCAGGAGCGCGATGACGACGGCGAGGGCGAGCAGCGCGTAGATCAGCGTGAGCATCATGTCGATGGCTCCCGCGGAGGTCTCCGCGTACTCGTCGCGCGTCTGCACCTCCGGATTCCCGAACGGCGCCGCCGCCTTCTCCACGGCGGCCGTCGCGTCGGCGGTGGGCACGCCGTCCGCGAAGGTGACGGAGACGAGCGTGTCGGCGTCCTGGGTACGGTGCGGGGCCCAGGCCGCGCGGGTGATGACGTAGTCGCCCGCGAGTTCGGACCGCTCGTAGACCGTCTTGACCGTGAAAGTCTCCTTCCGGCCGTCGGTGAAGGTGAGTTGGGTCGTACCGCCCGTGCGCAGCTTCCGGTCGTCGGCCCCCGCCCGCGACACGGCGATGTCCTTGCTGCCGAATCCGTCGAACGAGCCGTCCACCGGCCCGAGATCGAAGCCCTTGGCGAGCGCGGCCGGATCGGTGACGGTCAGCTGACGGCCGTCCCCGTCGACCTCGGCCACTCCCCTGCCGAGCCCCACGGCCGAGCCCACTTCGGGGAGTTCGGCCAGGGCGGGCGTGAGCCTGGGGCTCAGCCCGCTGCCTCCGCCGCCGAACGCGGGCACGCTGATGGCGAGGTCTCCCGCGAAGGAACGTGACACCGTCTGGTCCATCGTCGCCTTCAGCGAGGCGCCGAAGACGGTGAAGAGGGACACCACGGCGACACCGATCATCAGCGCGGTGGCGGTCGCCGCCGTGCGCTTGGGGCTGCGCAGGGCGTTGCGCTTGGCCAGGGCGCCCGAGATGCCGCGCAGCCGGTCCAGGGGCCCGCCCAGGAGCCGTACGGCGGCCGAGGCGGCCACCGGCCCGAGCACCACGAACGCGGCGAGGGCGAGGACGGCTCCCGCTCCCGCGAGGAGGACGGAGGGGGCGGCGAGGACGCCGACCAGGATGGTGCCGAGGCCGGCCAGGCCCAGCACCGTACCGACGACGGCCCTGGTCCTGGAGGCGCCCGAGTCGTCCACGGCCGTCTCGCGCAGCGCCGCCAGCGGTGCCGTGCGCCCGGCGCGTACGGCGGGCAGGAGGGCCGAGCCGAGACAGACGACCACGCCGACGGCGAGCGGCAGCAGCATGGAGAGCGCGCTGATCACCAACGGCCCCTCCGGGAAGGGGAATCCGATGACCGGGAAGAGGGCACCGAGCCCGGCGGCGATACCGATGCCGCCGAGCAGGCCCGCGGCCGACGCGACCAGCGCGACGACGCTCGCCTCGGCGAGCGTGGCGCCCACGACCTGGCGGCGGGAGGCGCCGAGGGCCCGCAGCAGGGCGTTCTCACGGGTGCGCTGGGCCACCACGATGGCGAAGGTGTTGTGGATGGAGAAGACGGCGACGAGCAGCACGATGCCGGAGAAGACGAGGAGCAGCGTGGTGAACAGGCTCAGGAACTGACCGGAGATCATCTCCTGGTTCTCGTCGGCGGACTCCTGTCCGGTGATCGCCTCCACGCCGGACGGCAGGACCGCGCCGAGGGACTCCACCAGTTCCTCCTGGCCGGTGCCGGGGCCGGCGCGCACCTGGATGCTCGCCGCCTCGCCCGGTTTCGGGGTGAGGTACTTCTCCGCGTCGGCCCTGGTCATGCCCGTGTAGGTGACCTGCGCCATGCCGTCCTCGCCGCCGAAGGTCGCGAGGCCGACGATCGTCACCCGTACGGGATCGGGCGTGCGCAGCACGGTGGTGTCGCCGATCCTCAGCTTGCCGGCCTCGGCGGCACCGCGGTTGAGCACGACCTCGCCGGTCCTCGCGGGCAGCCGGCCGTCGGCGAGCCGGTACGGGTTGAGCTGGTCGTCGTCGATCCAGTTGCCGGCGACGGTGGGCGGGCCCTGGCCGCCGACGGGCTCGCCGTCGGAGCCGACGAGCTGTCCGGCACCTTCGATCTTGGGTGCGACGGCCGCGACACCGGGGACCCGCTCGATCCTCTCGATCAGGGCGGTGTCGACCGGCTCACGGGTGCCGAGCGAGTCGCCGGGCACGGTCACGACGTTCGCGCCGCGGACGACGGCGTCGGTGCCGCCCGCCGCCTCGCCGAACATGGTGTCGAAGCTGCCGCGCAGGGTGTCGCCCATGACGAGGGTGCCCGTCAGGAAGGCGACGCCGAGCAGGACGGCGGTGAAGGTGCCGGCGAAGCGGCGCTTGTGCGCGCGGAGGGAGGAGACGCTGATACGCAACGAGGCGCGGGTCCCGCTCATGAGCGCACCACCGGGCCGGCCGCCGTACCGCCGGCGCCGCCACTCGGGCCGCCACTCGCGGACGTACCTCCTGCGGACGTACCGCCCGGGGAAGCGCCGCTCGCGGACGTACCGCCCGAGGACGCGCCGACCGTGGACGTACCTCCTGCGGGCGCGCCGAACGTCCTGCTGTCGAAGTCCTTCAGCCGGTCGAGCACCCGCTCGGCCGTCGGGTCCGGCATCCGGTCCACCAGGCGTCCGTCCGCCAGGAAGACGACCTCGTCCGCGTGGGCGGCGGCGACCGGGTCGTGCGTGACCATCACGACGGTGCGACGCGTACGGCGCACCGTGCCGCCCAGCAGCCGCAGGACCTCCTCGCCCGAGCGGGAGTCGAGATTGCCGGTGGGCTCGTCCGCGAAGACGACGTCGGGGCTGCCCGCGAAGGCGCGGGCCACCGCGACGCGCTGCTGCTGGCCGCCGGAGAGCTCGCCGGGCCGGTGGTGCAGGCGGTCACGCAGACCGACGACGTCGACGAGGGCGTCGTACCACTCCTCGTCCCGCGCGGCTCCCGCGAGGTCCGTCGGGAGGGTGATGTTCTCGGCGACGGTGAGGGTCGGTATGAGGTTGAAGGCCTGGAAGACGAAGCCCACGCGCTCGCGGCGCAGCAGGGTGAGCCGGCGGTCGTCGAGCGTGCTCAGGTCGGTGTCGCCGATGAGCGCGGAGCCGGAGGTGAGGGTGTCGAGTCCGGCGGCGCAGTGCATGAGCGTGGACTTGCCGGAGCCCGAGGGCCCCATGATCGCGACGAAGCGGCCGACCGGGAAATCGACGCTCACCCCGTCCAGGGCCCTCACCTCCGTGTCGCCCCTGCCGTAGACCTTCACGGCGTCGACGACGCGGGCGGCGTTGGCGGTGGTGGTGGCCGCCGTGGTCGTGGTGGTCACGCCGCACCGCCATTGCCCGTACGGCCGAACTGCTCGTCCAGGACGGAGAGCCGACGCCAGTACTCGTCCTCCTCGATCTCACCGGAGGCGAACCGCCGGCCCAGCATCGCGATCGGCGACTGCGGGTCGGACGGATCGCGGGGGTCTCGTGTGTCCCGTGCGTCCCGTGCGTCCCGGCCGAAGTCGCCGGACCGCCACGGGGGTCCGCCCCGGCGCCCCTGCCGGGTGGTGCGGCGCAGGAGGGTGACGCCGCCGACGATCACGGCTGCCCAGACGAGCGGGAACAGCAGGATCCAGGGGCCGGGTCCGCCACTGTGCGCAAGGGGGTTCATCCTGATCGACTCCTCGGTTCGCGACTCTCGTGAAATTCGTGGATCTCGTGATCCCACGACTTCTGTGTCGCTTCCGAGAGTCGTGCCGGGAGGGGGTCCGGGTCGTCGTACGGCCAGCGGCAGTACGGGTACCTCCCGGGGAGTACGCGGGCCCGGCGGCGCTGCTCCCGAGGGCGCTGCCGACGGGGCGGCCGGGCCCAGGTCCGGCCCTGGCGCGTTCAGTCCTCGTCGAGGTCCTTCAGCCGGCGGAAGACCCGGCCCTCGTGGGCGAGGCGGCCGACGAGCGCGCCTCCGTAGACGACGACTCCGACGCCGACGAGCCAGGACTGGAGGACCAGGACGGTACCGAAAGGGCCGTACGTGACGGCGCTGGAGGCGATCAGCGGCGAGAAGACGATCTGCGAGAAGCCCCGCAGGCCGAGCATGCCGATCGCGGTGGCCGCGGCGCCGGGCAGCAGCGCGATCCAGCGGACGCGCCCGCCCAGCAGCAGGCGCTGGGAGATCCAGAAGAACAGGAACGTGCCGATGACGTCCAGCACGATGACCACGAGGGGTCCGATGACGGGCTCGTCGGGGCTGGGGGTGTTGGTGAAGCCGAGCAGTGCGAGGACCAGCAGGGCGAGGAAGATGACATGGCGCCACAAGGTGTGCCAGCGCGCGGTGGGCAGGTCCCAGACCTTCTCGTAGCCGGTCTGTACGGCTGAGCCGAAGGTCAGACCGAAGACGGCGAGCGCGGCGAGACCGAACGCGGTGGTGCGCTGGAGCGCCGTGTCCGGTACCCCGAACAGCCGCTCGACCTGCGTCTGCGACTCCTGGCTGACACCGATCGCCTGGCCGAGCCAGCGCGCGAAGCCCTGGCCGCTGGCGGGTTCGGCCGCAGCGACGAGGACCAGCACCGGGACGAGCGTGAGGAAGCCGAGCGCCGCGAAACCCATGGACCGGTGCATCAGCTCCATGTCGCGCCCACGGCTCCAGGCGAGCCCGAGCGGCGAGGCCCGCAGCCACCGGTCGAGGCGCCGGAACCAGCGCGGCGGGGGCGGCGGAGGGCTTTCCGCACCGGACGGCTTCTCGGTCATGGGTGGTGACCTACCCGCGATGGGGTGGTGAACCGTCGGTGGTGCGGCCGGACGGGTGGCGGGTGCGCCGGGTCGTCGCCGGGCCGGAGCCGGGGGCGCGGTCGGGGCAGGCGGGCCCCGGGTCAGGTCAGTGCGGCCAGAGGGTCGTCCAGGACCGGCTGCCAGGCCAGTTCGGCGGCGCCGACCAGGCTGTTGTGGTCGAGCGCGCACGCGAGGATCGGGACGCTTCCGCTGCGCCCCCACAGACTGCGGTCGGCGACGACGGCGCGCAGCCGGGCGGGGTCGGCGTCGAGCAGTTCACGGTGCAGACCGCCGAGGATGACGCGGTCCGGGTTGAGGATGTTGACGAGTCCGGCGAGACCGAGTCCGAGCCGGTCGATCAGTTCCTCGGCCGCCGCCCGTACGGAGCGGTCGGCGTACTCCGTACGGAGCAGGTCCCGCGACTGCTCCAGCAGCGACACCTCGGGGCCGGGGTCCCGGCCGGCCGCGTCGAGGAACGCCAGCGGGTCGGTCTCGACGTCGAGACAGCCCCGGCTGCCGCAGTGGCAGGGCCTGCCCTCGGGGTTCACGGTCAGATGGCCGACTTCGAGAGCCAGTCCCGAACTGCCCGTGTGCAGCCGGCCGTCCACGACGAGCGCGCCGCCGACGCCGCGATGTCCGGTGGCGACGCAGAGGAGTTGGGTGGCCCCGCGCCCCGCGCCGTGCCGGTGTTCGGCGAGGGCCGCCAGGTTGACGTCGTTGCCAGTGAAGGCGGGGCCCTCGATGCCGGCGGCGCGTACCTGCTCGACGAAGAGGTCCCGTACGGGGGCGCCCGCCGGCCAGGCGATATGGAGCGGGTTGAGCGCGGTGCCCTCCGGTTCGGCGACGGCCGAGGGGACTGCGAGTCCGGCGCCGACACAGCGCCGGCCGCTCTCGCGCAGCAGCGCGGCGCCCTCGGCGACGACCTCGCCGAGCACCTGGGCGGGGTCGGACGAGACCGTGACACAGCCGGGTGCCGTGGCGACGGTACGGCCGCCGAGTGCGACCAGGGCGGCGCGGAAGCCGTCGGCGTGGACCTGGGCCGCGAGGACGACGGGGCCGGTGTCGTCGACGGCGAGGCGGTGCGAGGGGCGGCCCTGGGAGCCGGCCGCCGCGCCGGGGCGGGAGTCGACCCGGATCAGCCCGAGCGCTTCCAGTTCGGCGGCGACGGCGCCGGCCGTCGCGCGGGTGACGCCCAGTTCCGACGTGAGCACGGCCCGGGTGGGCGCGCGGCCTGTGTGCACCAGTTCGAGTGCGGGGCCCAGCGCGCCGCGGCCTCTCTCCAGTCGTGTGCGGGTCGTCGTTGCCTTGCCGTTCATATGGGTGAGTCTCCCATGATCCCGCCCGTGAACCGTCGCCTTGTACGGATCGGTCCGGAGCCCCTATCCTTCTTTTGTGCCGATTCTAAACAAACTCCGTACGGTCCTGTCGGGAGGTCGTCGCGGAGATCCCGCCACCGACCCCTCACGGGCCGGGCTCACACGCCTCCGTACCACTCTGACCTTGTTCTTCGCCCTGGACGGCTTCCTCTTCGCCGGCTGGGTCGTCCGTATCCCCGCCATCAAGGAGCAGACCGGCGCGTCGGCGAGCGACCTCGGTCTGGCCCTCCTCGGGGTCTCCGCCGGTGCCGTGGTGACGATGATGTTCACGGGGCGGATGTGCAGGAGGTTCGGCAGTCACCCGGTGACCGTGGTCAGCTCGCTGCTGCTGGCGCTGAGCATCGCGCTTCCCGCGCAGACGCACTCGGCGCTGACGCTGGGCCTGGTGCTGCTCGCTTTTGGCGCCGCGTACGGCTCGCTCAACGTCTCGATGAACAGCGCGGCCGTCGATCTCGTCGCCGCGATGCGCCGTCCCGTGATGTCGAGCTTCCACGCCGCGTTCAGCCTGGGCGGCATGGCGGGCGCGGGACTCGGCGGGCTGGTGGCCGGCAGTCTCTCCGCGTCGACGCACCTCCTCGCCCTCACCGGCGTCGGCCTGGTCTTCACGGCGCTCGCCGGGCCCTCGCTGCTGCGCCACTCGGTGCCCGCGCCCGCGCCCGTGGCTACAGATCCGGCCCCCGCACTCCCGCCCGCCGTGGAGGACGGCCCGAAGGGCGCGGCGGCCCCTCGGCGACTCGACCGGCGCACGCGCGGGCTGGTCGTCCTCTTCGGGGTGATCGCGCTGTGCACCGCGTACGGAGAAGGCGCTCTCGCCGACTGGGGCGCCTTGCACCTCGCCCAGGACCTGCACGCCCACCCGGGGCTCGCCGCCGCCGGGTACTCGCTCTTCGCCCTCGCCATGACGGTCGGCCGCCTGTCCGGTACGGCCCTGCTCGAACGGCTCGGCCAGACCCGCACCCTGGTCGCCGGCGGGGTGCTCGCCGCGCTCGGCATGCTGCTCGGGGCGCTCGCGCCGACGACCTGGCTCGCACTGCTCGGCTTCGCGATCACCGGACTCGGCCTGGCCAACATATTTCCGGTCGCCGTCGCCAGGGCCGGTGCGCTCGCGGGCCCGAGCGGTGTCGCCGCCGCGTCCACGCTGGGATACGGGGGCATGCTGCTGGGACCGCCCGCGATCGGCTTCCTCGCCGACTGGCTCTCGCTGCCCGTCGCGCTGACCACGGTCGCCCTGCTGGCCGCCGCCGCGGCGCTCATCGCGTACTCCGCGCGTAACGTCTCGGCGCACGAGCCGACGGGAGCCGCCGCGCCGCTGTCGGTCCCGGCGGATGTCCCGACAGGCGTCCCGGCGGATGTCCCGGCGGATGTCTCAGCCGGCCAGGTCCGGGCAGGCGTCCCCTCGGACGGTCCGGCCCGCTCGGCACACCACACAGGATGAGTAGCGGTACTCAGGCACATCAGTTCGGCCCGTCCCACGATGGAGGCATCCAACCGACACGGGAGAACGCACCATGAAGTCAGGACGCCTGAACGCACTGGCCCGGCTCGCCCAGGGCCCCGCCCGGCTGATCTACGGCAACCGGGCCTCCCGGATCTATCTCGCGGCCGTCGCCGCCACAGCGGTCCTCGTCGCCGTCGACACCCTGTTCGTGCACCACGAGGACGCGTCGTTCGCGGGTGTCTGGCTGTTCTTCCTCGCGGCGCCGACCGTCTTCCTCTTCTTCGCCGGCGGATCGCTGATAGGCGACTCGTTCGCCTCGTCGTCCGCCTTCGGCTACGTGGCGCTCATCGCCTCGGTACTCATCCAGGCGGCGGCCATCGGGGCGTTCGTGCGGGTACTGAGCGACCGGACCGGTCACGCGCACGCGCCCACGAAGGCCTGACGTCCCGTCAGCCGAGCCAGCCGGGCCGTACGAGCCCCGACTCATAGGCCCTGACCACGAGTTGGGCCCGGTCGCGGGCGCCGAGCTTGACCATCGTGCGGCTCACATGCGTCTTGGCCGTGAGCGGGCTGACGACCAGCCTGCGGGCGATCTCCTCGTTCGAGAGCCCGATGCCGACGAGAGCCATCACCTCCCGCTCCCGTTCGGTGAGTTCGCCGAGACCGTCCATGGACAGGGGCACCTTGGAGCGTGAGGCGAACTCCGCGATCAGCCGCCGTGTCACACCGGGCGACAGCAGCGCGTCGCCGTCCACCACGGCCCGTACGGCGCGCAGCAGTTCCTCAGGCTCGGTGTCCTTGACGAGAAAGCCCGACGCCCCGGAGCGGAGCGCCTCGAAGACGTACTCGTCGAGTTCGAAGGTGGTGAGCATGACCACCTTCACCTCGTCGAGGCCGCCGTCCTGGGTGATCCTGCGCGTGGCGTCGAGTCCGTCCATCACCGGCATCCGGATGTCCATCAGGACCACGTCAGGGGCGAGTTCACGTATCTTGTGCAGCGCCTCCGCGCCGTCGGCCGCCTCGCCGACGACCTCGATGTCCGGCTGGGCGTCGAGCAGCGCGCGGAAGCCCGCCCGTACCAGCGACTGGTCGTCGGCGAGCAGGACACGGATCACGGGGTCTCCTTGGGCTTCAGGGGAAGGGACGCCCGTACGCGGAAGCCCCCGTCCGGGCGTGGGCCCGCGTCGATGGTGCCACCGAGCGCGGCGGCCCGCTCCCGCATTCCGACGAGTCCGTTGCCGCTGCCGCCGGCCTCGTCACCGGTGGCGGGTCCCGCGTCGTCGATACGGAGGGTAAGAAGACCGTCTCCGTAGCCGACCCGGACGCGGGCGGTACGGGAGCCGGAGTGGCGCACCACGTTGGTGAGGGCTTCCTGGACGATACGGAAGGCCGCGAGATCCGCCCCGGGCGACAGCGCGACGGGGTCGCCCTCGGTCTCCAGCTCGACGCCGAGCCCGGCGCCGGCCGCCTGCTCGACGAGTTCGGGGAGCCGGTCGAGCCCCGGCGCGGGCGTGCGGGGGGCGTCACCGGAGGTCCTGAGGGTGTCGAGGACCTGTCGTACCTCGCCCAGTGCCTCTTTGCTCGCGGCCTTGATGGTGGTGAGGGCGGTACGGGCCTGTTCGCGGTCGGAGTCGAGGAGCGCGAGGCCCACGCCGGCCTGGACGTTGATGACCGAGATCGAGTGGGCGAGCACGTCGTGGAGTTCGCGCGCGATGCGCAGCCGCTCCTCGTCGGCACGGCGCGCCTCGGCGGCGGCGCGCTCCCGCCGGTCGTGGAGCCACTGCTCCCGGCGCACCCTGACGAGCTCGGAACCGACGAGTACGGCCGCGACCCAGGCGGCGACGCCCAGTTCGGGGCCCCAGGGCGCGCCGACGTCACCGCTCGGGGGCAGATACCGGTAGAGCAGATGTCCGACCAGCAGATGGCCGGCCCAGAGGAGACCGATCGCCGACCAGGCCGCTTTCCGGTGTCCTGAGACGACCGCGGCGAAGCAGGCGACGGCGACGGTGACGAAGATCGGGCCGTAGGCGTACCCGGCGCCGAGGTAGAGGGTCGCCGAGAGGGCGACGCCGATGACGCAGAGGACGGGATACCTGTATCGCACCACGAGCAGCGCGGGGCCGACGAGCAGCAGGGCGCGGGCGAGGGCATCGAGCGACTCCCGGTCCTGCTGCGCGTGGGCGGCGAAGCCGGAACCGATCGAGACGAAGACGGCGACCAGCACGCTGCTGAACCAGGGCAGCCGCCACACCCCCCGACCGTCGTCGGCGCCGGACAGGTACGGCCCCCTGATCCAGGGCGGACCGAACCCGACACGCCTGATGTGCTCTTCCATACCGGCCACGCTAAACCGGCCGCCGGGTCCCATGCGTCCACCGGGCGTGGCGATCCCCCGTACTCCCACTGGAGTACGGGGGACGGCCCCGGATCCCCGCGACGCCCGGGCGGCGCGGGACACCACGCCGAAACGCCAGAAGCGGAACACCGTGAGCAGCCCACCCGTACGCCGCGCAGCGCCACCGGCGCGAACCCGCAGGGCCCGGGCCCCGGGACGCCCGAGAGGCCCGGGAGACCAGCGAGAACGCCGAAGGCGCAAGGCCGTGGGCTACCCACCCCGTACACCGGGCAGCGCGACGCGCGCGAACCCCGGGAGACCCTGCGAGAGCGCCAATGCGGTGGGCTGAAGTCCCGTGCACCGGCCAGCGCCACGGGCACGAACCCACGAGGCCCGGTCCCCCGCAGCGCGGGAGACCCGGCTGGATCACCGGTGCGCCGGGCCTCCGCGCGTCGTCCCCCCGGGCCTCACCACCCCGTGCTCAGGACCCGCTACGGCCTCACCGCGTCGTCCTTCGGGTCCTTGTCGCGGTCGTCGTCCCGAGGGGGGTCCGGGGGCTCGTTGCCCTGGTCCGTCGGGTGCGGCGTCGGGGGTTTCTGGCGGTCGAGCAGGTCCAGGGCTCGGCGGGCCAGCGGGTGGGTCCGTACCAGACCGCCCAGCGAGGTCGCCCCGCGCGTGATGTCGGCGAACGCCTTCCACGCGGGCCGGAAACCGGTGATCGCCGCATGCAGCACCCCCGGCCTGCGTTCGAAGACGGAGAGCATCCGGCGGCCGACGCTCATCTCGACACCGAGCCCCGCCTTGATCGCGAAGGCGTAGTTCAGCGCCTGGCGACGCGCGTCCACCGCGTCGTGCGCCTCCGAGATCCGTACCGCCCACTCCCCCGCGAGCCGTCCCGAACGCAGCGCGAAGGAGATCCCCTCCCTGGTCCAGGGCTCCAGCAGACCCGCCGCGTCCCCGCACACCAGCACCCGGCCGCGCGAGAGCGGCGAGTCGTCGCTGCGGCAGCGCGTCAGATGGCCCGACGAGATCGCGGGCTCGAACCCGGCCAGCCCCTGCTTGGCGACGAAGTCCTCCAGATAGCGCTTCGTCGCCGCCCCGTCACCGCGCGCGGAGATGACACCCACCGTGAGCGTGTCCCCCTTGGGGAACACCCAGCCGTAACTCCCCGGCAGCGGCCCCCAGTCGATGAGGACCCGTCCGGCCCAGTCCTCGGCGACCGTGGGCGGCACCGGGATCTCCAGCTCCAGACCAAGATCCACCTGGTCGAGCTTCACCCCGACATGAGCGCCTATCCGGCCCGCGCTGCCGTCGGCGCCGACGACCGCGCGGGCCAGGACGGTCTCGCCGTCGGACAGGACCACGGCGACCGTACGGCGGTCGGGCACGGCCGGGCCGTGCTGCTGGACCCGCGAGACGGACGCGCCGGTACGGAGCACGGCGCCGGCCTTCTGCGCGTGCTCCACCAGGCTGGCGTCGAACTCGGGCCTGTTGATCAGCCCGAAGAGCATGCGCTTGGAGCGCCGGGTCCGGGCCAGCCGGCCGTTCATCGAGAACGTGACCGCGTGCACCCGGTCGCGCAGCGGCAGTTCGAAGCCGGGTGGCAGCGAATCGCGCGAGGGGCCGATGATGCCGCCTCCGCAGGTCTTGTACCGGGGCAACTCCGCCTTCTCCAGGAGCAGCACCTGACGGCCCGCGACCGCCGCCGCGTAGGCCGCGGACGCTCCCGCCGGGCCCGCGCCGACCACGACGACGTCCCACACCGACCGGTCGTGCTCACCCGCCGGACCGGCCTCGGGACCGGCTTCGGGACCGGTCCCGGGCGCGCTTCCAGATTCACTTCCGGCGTCTGCGTTCTCGCTGCTCACGATGTGCTTCTGCTCCTGATCCGACCGGTGGCCCTTGCTGTCGCACGGCATCCTACGGCGCCTGCGGGCCCGGTCCGTTGTGGCAGGATCGGCCCTGTCTTCGACACCCACACAAACACACAACGTCGCACCCGCCAGGAGCGTGCCCATGTCCGTCACTCCGATCGCAGAAACCGTCGCCTCGCTGATGCCGCGCGCACGGGCGGAACTCGCGGAGCTGGTGGCGTTCCGGTCGGTCGCGGACCCGGCCCAGTTCCCCCGCAGCGAGTGCGAGGCCGCCGCCGCGTGGGTGGCGGACGCCCTGCGGGCCGAGGGCTTCAGTGACGTCGCGGCGCTGGACACCCCCGACGGCTCCCAGTCCGTCTACGGCCTCCTGCCCGGCCCCGAAGGGGCCCCGACGGTGCTTCTGTACGCGCACTACGACGTGCAGCCGCCGCTCGACGAGAGCGCCTGGGCCACCCCGCCGTTCGAGCTGACCGACCGGAACGGCCGTTGGTACGGACGCGGGGCCGCCGACTGCAAGGGCGGCTTTGTGATGCATCTGCTCGCCCTGCGCGCCCTCAAGGCGGCGGGCGGGGTGCCCGTGAGCGTCAAGGTGATAGCGGAGGGCTCGGAGGAGCAGGGCACCGGCGGTCTCCAGCGGTACGCGGAGGAGCACCCCGAGTTGCTGGCCGCCGACACGATCGTCATCGGTGACACCGGCAACTTCCGGGTCGGGCTGCCGACCGTCACGGCGACGCTGCGCGGCATGACCATGCTGCGCGTGCAGCTCGACACCCTCGAAGGCAACCTGCACTCGGGCCAGTTCGGCGGCGCGGCCCCGGACGCGCTCGCCGCGCTCATCCATCTGCTGGCCTCGCTGCGGGCCGACGACGGTTCGACGACCGTGGACGGTCTGGCCGCCGACGCCGACTGGGACGGACTCGACTATCCCGAGGCCGACTTCGCCAAGGACGCCAAGGTGCTGAACGGGGTCCGGCTGATCGGCAAGGGCTCCGTGGCCGACCGGGTCTGGGCCCGTCCCGCCGTCACCGTCATGGGCATCGACTGCCCGCCCGTGGTCGGCGCGACGCCGTCGCTGCAGGCGAGCGCCCGCGCCCAGATCAGCCTGCGGGTGCCGCCGGGCGAGGACGCCGACCACGCCACGAAGCTGCTGACCGCGCATCTCCACGCACACACCCCGTGGGGTGCCCGGGTCTCGGTCGAGCAGGTCGGTCAGGGCCAGCCGTTCCGCGCGGACACCGCGAGCCCCGCGTACACCTCGATGGCCGAGGCGATGCGCGTCGCCTATCCGGGCGAGGAGATGCAGACCGCCGGCATGGGCGGCTCCATCCCCCTGTGCGACACGTTGGCCGCGCTGTACCCGGCCGCGGAGATCCTGCTGATCGGGCTCAGCGAGCCGGAGGCGCAGATCCACGCGGTCAACGAGAGTGTCTCCCCTGAGGAGTTGGAGCGGCTGTCCGTGGCCGAGGCGCACTTCCTGGTCAACTACGCCCGGTCCAGGCGGGGCTGAGCCCGTACGGGACCGGCGCCGGTCGGACCGCACGGCCGGACGGAAGAGTCCGGCAGGAGGTTCGGTCCCGGTTTCTGCGGAAAGCGGAAATCGCCGTCAGCGAAGTGACGCGCACAGCCGTTCCACACTGCATACATTCGACATATGGATCTCGTTGCGATCAGTCCACGGCTGCATATGCTCCGTTTCCCCATCGGTCAGGCGTACTTGTGGCAGGACGAGAACGAGCTGACTCTCATCGACTCCGGTCATCTCTACGCGGGACCCGAGATCGAACACGCCATCCGCGATCTCGGTCTCACCCCGGCAGGTCTGCGCCGTATCGTCCTCACCCACTGCCACCGCGACCATGTGGGCTCGGCGCAGGAACTGGCCGGGCGGTACGGCGCCGAGGTGATGGCGCACCGGCTCGACGCGCCGATCATCCGCGGTGAGTGGCCGGTCCCCGATCCGCTGCTCCTGGAGTGGGAGATCCCGCTGTACGAGCGCGGGCTGACCGTGCCGCCCGCGCCGCCCACCCGGGTGGACCGCGAGCTGGAGGACGGCGACGTGCTGCCCTTCGGCGACGGCGCGCGGGTGGTGCATGTCCCGGGGCACACGTACGGCTCCATCGCCGTCCATCTGCCGTACCACGGGGTGCTGTTCACGGGTGACGCCGTGGCCGAGGCCGAACGCCGCGTGATGCTGGGCGTGTTCAACGTCAACCGTGAGAGCGCCAAACGGTCCATGATCCGGCTCGCGGCCCTCGCTCCCTCGACCGTCTGTTTCGGCCATGGCGATCCTCTCGTCACGGACGAACTGACGGACGCCGCCGCCGTGTTGCACGTGTCAGCCGACCGGGACACCGGCCTCCAGATTGAGCACGGTCCGCCGCTCCCGGGCCCGTAGCGCCCAGCGCAGCCGTTCGTAGCGGGCGGGCGGCAGCATCGACGCCGCCTCGTCCTCGGTGACGAAACGCCACCCTCGCAGCTCGGAGCCGGGCAGCAGCAACCGCCCGGCGTCCCGGTCGGGCAGCCGGCCGCCGTCGAAGATCAGCCGCAGACCGCCGAAGCCGGGCGGTCTCGGCGGCTCCCAGTCGACCACCAGCAGCGTGGGCACGTCGTTGAGCTCTATCCCGATCTCCTCGGTGACCTCGCGCATGCCCGCGCGCGCGGGCGCCTCGCCCCGCTCGACCACACCACCGGGGAACTCCCACCCCGGTTTGTACGTGGGATCGACGAGCAGCACCCGGTCCCGTTCGTCGAACAGGAGGACCCCGGCCGCGACGGTCTCCGCCGTCGGCTCGGGTGTCTGCACGATCTCGCAGAGGCCCGCCGAGCCCGCGTGCACGGCCTCGGCGACGACCGCCGCGGTCTGCGCCGGCGTGAGCCCCCCGGTGTCTATGACCAGCGCGTCGGTGGTGAGCCAGCCGAGGGCGGCGCCGTACGGCTCGATGTGTTCGTACGCCCACTGCCTGGCGCGTTCGGTCCGGGCCGGGTCGTCGTCGGCCGCCGCACCGGGGTCACGGTCCGCTATCCGATCGCGCAAAATCGTTTCGTCCAAGGTCAGAAGCACATGCCTGACGGGAATGCGCCGGGCCGCCAGCCCCCCGAATATCTCGTCCCGGTACTCCTGACGCAGCAGCGTCATCGGAACGACGAGGACGCCGCCGACATCCGCGAGCAGCGCGGCGGCCGTGTCCACCACCAGCCGGCGCCAGATGGGCAGGTCCTGATAGTCGCTCACTTCGGCGAGTCTCTTCTGCGGCAGCAGTTCCCGCAGCCCGGAGCCGATGAGTCCGGGGTCGTACAAGGTGCTGTTAGGGATCATGTCGATCAGTTCGCGCGCCGTACTGGTCTTGCCCGCTCCGAACGCACCGTTGATCCAGACGATCACGGTTCCCCCTCTTCCGTAGCCCCATGTGGATTGCCCGCAACACCCGGCAGTGGAAACACGTGGCCGATTCCGGCTGACCCGTCGACACCCGGCTGTTGCCGGTTCGTGGCCTGTTCGCCACCTCTCACCGAAGCCCCGGCGCGTCCTGTTTCACGGAGCGTTTTAAGCCGGAGCCGTAACACATGCGGACAGAAGGTCGTTGGAGACGGTTGTGACCGAGGGGGTTCGCGATGCACCGTGACGTACTGGAGAGGTTCCCGGCGGGGGATCCGCGAGGGAGCTGGCGCGCCGAGGAGTTCGCGCGGGCGCGCCGGGACGAAGGCACCCCGGCCGAGGTGGTGATGGATCTGGAGTCGGACCACTTCCTTGTGGTGGTGGTGCCCCAGCAGACCAGAGAGAGCGCCCCCTGAGGAAGTCGCCGCGCGGGGAGCCTCTTTCCGGCGCCCGGCCTCATCCTTTGCTCGACCCGAGGGTGAGGCCGGCGATGAAGTGCCGCTGGAGCAGCAGGAAGACGATGATCGTGGGCAGCGCGACGATGATCGAGCCGGCGGCCAACAGGTTGTAGTCGGTGAAGAATTGACCGCGCAGATTGTTGAGCGCCGAGGTCACCGGCAGTTTGTCGCCGTCGGAGATGAAGACGAGCGCCCACAGGAAGTCGTTGTACATCCAGGTGAACTGGAGTGTGCCGAGGGCCGCGAGGGCCGGCCGGCACAGCGGCAGGGTGATCCGCCAGTACTGCGCCCAGACTCCCGCGCCGTCGACGATCGCCGCCTCCAGGATCTCGATCGGCAGCGTGCGCATGAAGTTGGCGAGGACGAAGACGCAGAAACCCATCTGGAAGCCGACCTGGACGGCGACGACGGCCCAGTACGAGTCGTACATCGTCATCGAGTCGGACATCCAGTACGGCAGCGGGACGCGGTTGAACAGCACGTACAGCGGCGTGATGATCACCTGCTGCGGCAGCAGATTGCCCGCCGTGAACAGCATCAGCAGCACGATCGATCCGCGCATGCGCAGGCGTGCCACGGCGAAGGCCACGAACGAGGCCAGGAAGAGCGCGAGAAGCACGCCCGGGACGGCGATGAGCAGGGTGTTGACGAAGTATCTCGTCATCCCGGAATCGGTGAAAGCCTGCCGGTAGTAGTCGAGGGACAGCTTGTCGGGCAGCGAGAAGTAGCCACGCTCGGCCGTCTCGTCGTACGGCCTGAGCGAGGCGTACGCGGCCAGCAGCAGCGGCGCGAGAAACCCCAGCGAGACCGCCATCAGAAAGGCGTGCACGCCGAGCCGGCCTGGGGTGACGCGCCGTCCGCGGGCGGGCCGCCCATGCGGGACCGGACCGCCGCCGACGGCGGGTGTGGACGCGGGCGGGCCCGGGGCGGGGGCGTCGGCGTGGATGCTCATCGGGTCTTCTCCCCTCGGATCTCCTGGACCAGATACGTCACGACGAAGCCCATGGAGACCACGAGCAGGACGACGGCGATGGCCGATCCGAAGCCGATCCGGCTCGCCTCTCCGATGATGTTGTCCGTGACGAGCACCGAGAGCAGTTCGAGCCCGTTTCTGCCCTTGTTGACGGCGTAGACGATGTCGAAGGCGCGCAGTCCCTCGATGACCGTGATCACGCCGACGATGACGTTCACCGGTCGCATGGTCGGGAAGACCACCCGGAAGAATGTCTGAGTCTCGCTCGCGCCGTCGATGGCCGCGGCCTCCTTGAGAGAGGCGTCGACGGCCTTGAGCCCTGCCAGATAGAGGATCATCACATAGCCGGTGTGCCGCCAGGCGGCGGCCAGCAGGACCATCCAGATGTTCAGGTCCGGATCACCGAGCCAGTCGGTGGGATTCTCGGTGTCGCCGAGGATCGCGTTGAGCGCGCCCTGGTCGCGGGAGAAGACGAGCTGGGCGATGAAGCCGACGATGGCGAGGGAGAGCACGACCGGCAGATAGATCGTCGACTGGTAGAAACGGCTGAAGCGCACGCCCCGGTCGATCAGTACGGCGAGGAGCAGCCCGAACGGGGTGGCGATCAGCGCGAGGAAGCCCAGCCACAGGAGGTTGTGCCGGACGGCGGGCCAGAACTGCGGGTAGTTGGTGAAGAGGTTCTCGTAGTTCTCCGTGCCGACCCACTCGATGTCGCTGATCCCGTCCCAGCTGGAGAAGGACAGCACGATCGAGGCGACGGTCGGGCCCCACACGATGACGAGATCGAGCAGGAGGGGTACTCCCAGCAGCACGCAGAGGACGGCACGGTCCCGGGCGGAGAACCGCCGGGGGCCGCGCCGCCGGGTGCGACGCGTCGTGAAGAACGCCACGGATCAGAGCTCCCGGTCGGAGTTGTCGGGCAGGACCTGCGAGAGGCGGGCACAGGAGAAGGGGGCAGGTGAGGCGCGGACAGGCGATGCGGGGGCAGGCGATGCGGGAAAGCGCGGGACAGGACAGGGGAGAGGAAGCGGCGCCCGGGCTCAGCCGCCGGCGTCGGACGCGAAGAGCGTCTTCTTCTGCCGCTCGATCCCGTTGACCAGCCCGTCCACGTCGTCCGGCTCGTTGATGAAGCTCTGGATGGCCTGGATCATCACCGTGGAGGCGAAGTCGGGCCGGGTGTCACGGTCCATGAACTGCGATATCTGCTTGGCGCCGGCGATCAGGTCCACCGCCTTCTTCTGGAGCGGTGAATACCTGGAGGTGTCGGCCTCCTCGCTGACGGCGACGTTGTTGGGGTCACCGGCGAGATAGTGGTCCTCGGCCTCTCCGGTGGCGAGCCAGGACAGCAGGTCCCTGGCGCTCTCCATGGTCCGGTCGTTCTTCAGGCTCTTGGAGTTCCTCGCCAGCAGGAATCCGTCGATGGGCGCCTCGACCGCGTCCTGTCCGTGCTCGGGGTTGATCTCCGGGAAGGGGAAGAAGTCGATGTCGTCCTGCTCGTCCTCGCCGAACTGCTGGCCGGGGTGCGGGAGTCCGAAGACGGCCATCCCCGTCTCTCCCTTCTGGAGGCTGGTCGCGGCCTCCTGCCACGTACGGCCGTTGGCGCCCGGCTGGCAGTAGGGAAGGATGCTCCGCCAGGTGTCGAAGACATCCTTGACGCGCTTGTCCGTCCAGGCCTCCTCGCCCGCCATCAGCGCACGGTGGAACTCGTAGCCGTTGCTTCGCATGTTGATGTAGTCGAAGGTGCCCATCGCGGGCCAGCCGTCCTTGTCGCAGAACGCGATGGGGATGAGCTTGTCCTTCTTCATCCGCCCGGCGAGCGCCAGATACTCGTCCAGGGTGCGCGGCGCCTCGTAGCCGTGCTCCTCGAAGACGCTCTTGCGGTGGAAGACGGCCCACGGATAGTAGTAGTACGGCGTGAGGTACTGCTTGTCGTCGGAGCCGGTGGACTGGGCCTTCAGCGCCTCGGAGAAGCCGGTGTAGTCGCCCCACAGGTCGCTGATGTCGTGCAGCAGCCCCTTCTCGGCGAAGAACCGCATCCGGTAGCCGGCGAACCACATGAAGACGTCGTCCGGCTTGCTCTGCAGATAGCGGCTGATGTTCTCCTGGAAGCTGTTGTGGTCGACGGTGTTGACGTCGACCTTCCGCTTCTCCCCGGACTGCTTCTCGTACGCGTCGAAGGCCTGGGCGAACGCCTTCTTGGGGACGGGGTCGGATGCGTTCGACCCCATCGTGACGGTCTTTCCGTCACCGCCGGGGCCGCCGCCGCACGCGGTGAGCAGCGACGGCAGTGCGATCGCACCCGCGCCGGCCGCCGCGCCGCGCAGGAGGTTTCGCCGGGAGATCCGGTGCCCGGCCTGACTCGCCGGTATCACCGAACCGTTGAACGGAGACTGAGACATGTCCCCCTCCTCAGGGGTGCGACCCAACACAACCGAACGCGAGGGTTGGGATCTCACTCCCCTGAGAGGGAGTCGTCAAGGGTTCTGACGGGATATCGAACAACCGTTACCGGGTTCATTCAACAGAGCCGAACAGGCTCTACCGCGAACGCGCGTAATGACACAGACGTGAAGACGCGTACGGCGAAGGTGTTCTGACGGACCGTCAACCGGCCGTCGCACGACCGCCGTTCGCCGTTCGTCGTTCGCCGTGCGCCGTTCGCCGTTCGCCGTTCGCCGTTCGCGCGACGGGCTGTCACATGCTCGTCGGGGCCGTCATCGCCTGGTTGTTGTCGCTCGGCACGGCGGGCCCGCGTCCCAGCGACGCGGCCGCCGCCGCGCCCACCAGACCCGCGTTCGTACCGGTCAGCGCCGGTGCCACGGTGAGGTTTCGGACGAACGAGAGCGTCGCGTACTCGCGCAGCGAACGGCGCAGCGGCAGGAAGAGCACGTCACCCGCGTTCGCCACTCCCCCGCCGACGACCGCGATGCCGATCTCCACGAGCGTCGCCGTCGCGGCGATCCCTGCGGCCAGCGCCTGCGCGGCCCGCTCGAACGAGGCGATGGCGACCGCGTCGCCCGCGCGCGCCGCCTCGGCGACGGCCGCCGCCGAGGTGTCTCCGTCCGGACCGGGCCGCCAGCCGCCCTCCAGCGCGCGACGGGCGATGTTGGGGCCGCTGGCGATGCGTTCGACGCAGCCGCGTCCGCCGCAGGGGCAGAGGTCGCCGTCGAGATCCACACTGATGTGGCCGATATGGCCGGCGTTGCCCGAGGGACCGGGGTGCAGCTTGCCGCCGAGGACCAGACCGCCGCCGACACCGGTGGAGACCACCATGCACAGCGCGTTGTCGTAGCCGCGGGCGGCGCCCTGCCAGTGCTCGGCCGCCGTCATGGCGACGCCGTCGCCCACGAGCGTCACCGGGAGTCCGCCGGTGGCCTGCCGGACCCGCTCCACCAGAGGGAAGCCGCGCCAGCCGGGGACGTTCACCGGGCTGACGGTGCCGGCCGCCGCCTCCACGGGGCCCGCGCTGCCGATACCCACGGCGGTCGCACGGGGCCAGAGCGGGGACGCGCCGATCTCGTCCAGCACCTCCGTGACCGCGCGCATCACCGACTCGCCGTCCTCGGTCGCCGGGGTCGGCCGACGGGACCCCACGAGGATCGTCCCGTCACCGTCCACCAAGGCGCCGGCGATCTTGGTACCGCCGATGTCGAGAGCGGCGACTAGGTCGGTATGCATCTGTGTCGGATCTCCAGTGGACGAGAGGGTCCCCGCGGGCGGGGGTGGTGGGGACGCGCGGGGGACCTGCGGGTTCGTGGAACAGTCTCCATTCACCTGACAACGTTGTCCAGGGCCTATGCTCAACGCCACAAGTCTTGAAGGCAACCGAACGACGACAGGACAGCGCACAGTGGCAGACACCGCCCGTCACCCCGAGCCCCGCTACGGTAATCGGCCCACCATGAAAGATGTGGCAGCCAGGGCCGGTGTCGGACTCAAGACGGTGTCCCGGGTGGTCAACGCGGAGCCCGGGGTGACGCCCGACACCGAGCGGCGTGTACAGGAAGCGATCGACGCGCTGGGCTTCCGCCGCAACGACTCGGCACGCGTGCTGCGCAAGGGCCGTACGGCCAGTATCGGTCTGGTCCTGGAGGATCTCGCCGACCCGTTCTACGGCCCGCTGAACCGCGCGGTCGAGGAGGTCGCGCGCGCCCACGGCGCGCTGCTGATCAACGGGTCGAGCGCGGAGGACCCGGACCGCGAGCAGGAACTGGTCCTCGCCCTCTGCGCGCGCCGCGTGGACGGTCTGATCATCATTCCCGCCGGTCACGACCACCGTTATCTGGAGCCGGAGATCAAGGCCGGGGTCGCGACGGTCTTCGTCGACCGCCCCGCGGGAAAGATCGACGCGGACGCCGTGCTCTCCGACAGCTTCGGCGGCGCGCGCTCTGGCACTGCCCATCTGGTCGCGCACGGCCACCGGCGGATCGGCTTCATCGGTGACCAGCCCCGGATCCACACGGCCGTGGAGCGCCTGCGCGGCTACCGTGCCGCGATGGCGGAAGCCGGCCTGCCCGTGGACGGATCGTGGGTGTCGCTGGGCACGACCGTCCCCGAGCGTGTCCACGAGGCCGTCGTGTCGATGCTCAAGGCCCCCGAGCCGGTCACGGCGATCCTCACCGGCAACAACCGGGTCACGGTCACGGTCGTACGGGCGCTCGCCGCGCACGACCGGCCGGTCGCCCTGGTCGGCTTCGACGACATCGAGCTGGCCGATCTGCTGGACCCCGGGGTCTCGGTCATCGCTCAGGACGCGGCCACCCTCGGGCGTACGGCGGCGGAGCGGCTGTTCCGCCGGCTGGACGGGGCGGCCGAGGCCCCGAGCCAGGTGGTGGTGCCCACCAGGCTGATCGCGCGCGGTTCCGGCGAGCTGCCGCCCTCAGCAGACCGGTAGGCCCGGCAGCGGCTGATCGTTGTCGCCGCCCGAGATGTAGACGTCGCTGACGAAGACTCCGGTGTTGCCGCTGTCGTCATCGGTCCTGGCCCACCAGACGTTGGTCCACTGCCCGGACGTCTCGCGGCGGCCGAGGTTCTGCTGGCAGTAGAAGTAGTTGGTGCCCTTGTTCAGGACGCCGACCTCGGTGCCGTCGGCGGTGTACGAGGCGGCCCGGGCCCAGACCTGGCAGTTGTACTTGCCGCCGCCGATCGGGTGGCACACGGGCGCGGGGGCCCGGTCCGTACCGTCCGCGCCACCGCTGTTCGAGCCGCCGCCGCCGGATCCTGAACCACCGCCGTCGGAACCGCTGTCGGGCGCGCCGTCGGCCTTGTCGTCCGAGTCCGTGCCGCCACTGCCGCCGCCGGACTCGGGCGACTTCCCTTCGTCCTCCGGGGACTTCCTCTTCTTGTCTCCCTGCTCCTCCGGCTCCGCGTCCGGGCTCTTGTCCCCGGGCGTGGCCGCACCCGGATCGAGCAGCCGGCCGTCCGGGCCCTTGTCGGACCGCGCCGGCCCGCCCCCGGCCACGTCGTCGCCGGCGGTGGAGCCGCCCCGGTCGACGAGCAGGTAGGTCACGCCGCCCCCGGCGAGCAGGACGGCCGCGATCCCGGCGGCGACGAGCAGGCTCGACTTCTTACGGCCCCGGCCGCCCCGGCCGTCACCGGGGACCACCCGATGCCGGGACGTCACGCCGGGGCCCGACGGCTCGGCGGGGCCGGCTCCCGGTGCCGGCCGGCCGAACTGCCCCGCGGGCGCGCCCTGTCGCTGTGCGTCGTACGGCGCCGGGACCGGTTCCCGAGGGCCGAATCCCTCCGGGCGATGCGGCATCGGGTTGATCTCGGTCGCCACGTGCGGCGCCTGGGCGGGGCCCCGGTCACCGCCGGATACGGCGCCGGGGCCGTGTCCGCCGAGTCCGATCGGCGCGGTGATCGCGCCACTGTCCCCCGCGACGGCCGCGAGCAGCCGCGCCGCCGTCTCGGCGTCCGGCCGCAGCGCCGGGTCCTTGTGCATCAGCTGGTGGAGTACGGGGCCGAGCGGGCCCGCACGCCGGGCCTCGGGCAGCGGGTCCACGACGATCGCCGTGAGCGTCGACCAGGTCGACGTACGGCGGAAGGGCGAGTTGCCCTCGACGGCGGCGTACAGGGTCGCGCCGAGAGCCCAGACGTCGGACGCCGGTCCCGGCTCCTGGCCCTGGGCCCGCTCGGGCGCCAAGTAGTCGAGCGAGCCGACAAGTTCACCGCTGCGGGTGAGACGGGTGCCGGCGCCGTCGCCGGGATCGTCCATCGCGGCGATGCCGAAGTCGGTGAGGACCACGCGCCCGCCGGGGTCGAGCAGCACGTTGCCAGGCTTGACGTCGCGGTGCAGCACTCCGGCGCGGTGGGCGGCGCCGAGCGCCTCCATCACCTGGGCGCCGATACGGGCCGCCTCGCGCGGGTCCATCACTCCCTGCCGGGTCAGCACGTCGTCGAGCGAGGGGCCGTCGATCAGCTCCATGACGATGACGGGACGGCCGCCCTCGTCGGCGACGTCGTGGACGGCCACCACGCCGGGGTGTTTGATCCGGGCGGCGGCGCGCGCCTCGCGCCGCATCCGTACACGCAGGTCGGCGAGTTCGGGCCCGGCGGCGTCGGTGAAGGTGCGCAGTTCCTTGACGGCGACCTCGCGGCCGAGGACCTCGTCCATGGCGCGCCACACGACGCCCATGCCGCCCCGCCCCAACCGCGCGAGCACCCGATAGCGGCCCGCGAGCAGTCGCCCCGCTCCCTCGTCGCCGCCGTGTTCCCCCGTAGACACCACTTGCCCCTTGCCTCGCGTGTTGCTGTCGCGCGTCGCTGGTTCCGGCCACCCGTACGGGACCGTGGTCGCGGTCTCGTTGGGGTGAGGGACAGCCTAAGGGGCGGCTGTAGCAACTGTGGCGGGTGGGACGGGCCGGTACGTGCGGGAGTCGGTGCGGCCGGGCCTCAGGGCGTCGAGACCGTGAGGGCCGCGCGGCGTGGGGCCGAGAAGCCCTCCAGGTCGGCGCGGGTGAGACCGGTGAGGCGGGTGACCTCGTCGGCGTCGAGGGCTCCGCAGTCCAGTCCGCGCAGCAGATAGCCGCTGAGTGCCTTGGCGGTGGCCGGTTCGTCCATCACATCGCCCCCGGCCTTCGCGACGTACGCGGCGAGTCGCGCGGCGGCGGGCTCCAGGCCCTCTCGGTAGAAGGCGTAGACCGCGGCGTACCGCGTGGGCAGATGGCCGGGGTGCATGTCCCAGCCCTGGTAGTAGGCGCGGGCCAGGGCCCGGCGGGTGAGCCCGTAGTGGAGCCGCCATGCCTCGTGGACCTGGCTGGTGGGGCCGACGGGCAGGACGTTGGTGGAGCCGTCGCATACCCGTACGCCGGTGCCGGCGGCGGCGACCTGCATGACGGCCTTGGCGTGGTCGGCGGCCGGGTGGTCGCTGGACTGGTAGGCGGCGCTGACCCCGACGCAGGCGCTGTAGTCGAAGGTGCCGTAGTGCAGTCCGGTGGCACGGCCGTCGGCGGCGACGATCATCCGGGCCACGGCGGCGGTGCCGTCGGCGGCGAGGATGGACTGACTGGTCTCGATCTGGATCTCGAAGCCGATCCGGCCGGGCCGGAGACCGCGCGCCTTCTCGAACTCCCCGGCCAACCGCGCCATCGCGGTGACCTGTTCGGGATAGGTCACCTTCGGCAGGGTGAGGACGAGCCCTTCGGGGAGCCCGCCGGCCTCCATCAGTCCGGTGAGGAAGATGTCGAGCGTACGGATGGCCCGGTCGCGTACGGGTGCCTCCAGGCACTTCATCCGAATGCCCATGTACGGGGCGGCGGTGCCGTCTTCGTACGCCCGGTGGACGAGGCGCGCGGCGCGGGCGGCGGCGATGTCCTCCTCGGCGTCGGAGTGGGCGCCGTAGCCGTCCTCGAAGTCGATCCGCAGGTCCTCGACGGGCTCGCGCTCCAGCTTGGCCCGGACCCGCTCGTACACCGGGCCGGCCAGTTCGCCGGAGAGGCCGAGGGCGCGCGCCAACGAGTCGGCGTCGGGGGCGTGTTCGTCGAGTGCGGAGAGGGCCCGCTCGCCCCAGGAGCGGACGGTGCCGGCGTCGAAGGCGTCCGCGGGGACGTAGACGGTGTGGACGGGCTGGCGGGTGCCGGGGTCTCCCGGGTAGCGGCGGGCGAGTTCCGCGTCGACGGGTGCGAGTGAGGCGCCGATGCTCGCACCGACCGCGTCCGCGAGGCTCGTCGCGACCTTCTCCTGCTGCCCCTGACCCATTCCACGCCTCCATGCATCACGCTAAGTTTCCACCATACGGAATGCATCATCCGCATGGTGAAGTTAATCGGTTCGATCCGGGCCCCGTCAATGGTCGCCCGGAGCAGGCCCGGAAGCGAGCGCGCAGCGCGCGGGGGCCGCGCGGTGGTGATCCAC
>NZ_JBHXRM010000044.1:0-19829 GCF_042716895.1 Streptomyces sp. NPDC058653
CCGCCCGGTCGGCCCCCCCCCCGCGCCCCCGCCCCCGCCCCCCGGCCCCGGCCCCCCGCGGCGCCCCCCCCCCCGGGGGCCCCGGGCCCCCGGCGGGGCCCCCCCCCCGCACTCCCCCTTCTCAGTCGGCTGGGCTCCGCGGAGCTGTGGAGTGCCTCCCGGCCGTGCAGGTTGCGGCGCCGTTATGCACGGACGGGCCGGTGCAGACGCCGGTCGACCTGGCGCCCGCGCCGGAACACCGCCGCGGAGACGGGGCCCCGTACACCGGCCTCAACCAGGGACGGATCGCGGTGGCCCGGCTGCGTCCCGTGCTGACCTCGGTGCCGCAGGCGGCGGACGGCCGTACGGCCGTACCGTGCTGGTGGTAGGAGCCCCTGCCAGAGCTGGCAACGTGAAGGCCTGTTCAGGCTTTCCGCCTTGGCGCCACCGAAGCCGCACCCTGTATGACAGCAGAGCGGTGACGGTGGAGTCAGTGGGGCCTGTTACTCACCGAGTTCCACCTGCGCATACGGAGTCCACTCATACATGTGGTTGTCCCGGTGGAGGACGATGAGTTCGGCAGAAGTGATTCGCGCCGTCGCGGAACGGACAGTGAGCGCAGCCAGGCTCTGTTTGATTAGCTCCGAAGGTCCTGTTCCTGCGCTGTAAGCCACCGATACGTGTGGACGAAACCCCTCTGCCTGCTCAGGGATCGATTGCATGACATCATGGATGGCTGCACGGATTGCGTCTCGGACAGCCCGGACGGGTTCGGCCGGGGACACGGGCAGGAGAACAGCCTCCGGATCGATGACCGCCGGGCCGACTTCGATATCGAAAGCCCGGATCTTCGCGAGCCTGGCCGCTGCGGTGGCGCCGATGTCCCGGACCGTCTGTTCGCTCACCTCTCCGACGAACCCGACGCCCTGCATGGTCAGATGCAGCCATCGATCGGGAATCAGCGTGAGGCGAGGTACATCGGCGAGGCGGTCTCGGTACTCTCCGGCCAATCGGTGAATATCCTCTTGGCCCTCGAACGTGAGGTGCCAGGTGTAGAAGCGGCGGCCGACGTTCCATCCCGGCCGCCACCACCAGTGATCTCGCATCGCTTCGTCAGGGGTACCCATGGCCCGTGATCCTCTCAGGTGCCACCCGGGCCTGACGAGAGAGCAGCAGACCCACGACACCATGTGCGGATCTTCACTCGCAATTCAGCACCACGGTCGCCCGCACGGACGTGGCCCAGTTCCGCGGTCAGGTCCAGCATTCGATGTCTGACGAGTGCGAGCCGGTGGTCTTTCGCAATGTCCAGCACCCGCACCAGAGCCTTTGTCTTATGTAGCATGATTGCACGAGAGCGCCAGCTCGCTAACCGCTTGGTTGCCGTACAGCTATCACTGGCCGTCGGCAGCAATTCTGATCAGCTGGATCAGTCCATCAGCATCCCGCAGATCGGGAATGACGTGATCGGCGCCCTCGGTCACCAGGTCCAGCGCTGAAGTGGTTCCGGAGGCTACGCCGATGACTTTGGCACCCCCTTCACGTCCACTGAGGACGTCCTGGAGAGAATCACCAATGATCACTGTGTTCGCGCGGGTGAACTTGTGTCCGTAAGCTTTCTCTGCTCTCCGCTGTGCGATACGCACCAACGCAGGTCGGTGTGAGTCGTCTGATGCGTAACCACCCACGCTGGTGTCAACGTACGGAGCCAGGCCGAGGGCAGACAACTTAGTCTCGGCGCTTCCCCGAAGATTTCCTGTGACGATCGTCGGAATGAAGGACTCGGATCGTCGCACGGCAGTGAGAGCGGTAAGCGCGCCAGGCATGAGGCGCCCTTCGGTACGGAGTGCCTCTCGATGACAATTCAGGCGCTCCGGCAGACGGTCAACGATTTGACGAGCCAGACGTTCCTCATCCGCCTTCGGTACTCCATTCGATATGAGGAGTTCAAGCACGGCCAGTGGCATGGTGACACCGGTTCCCCTCGCAGGTAGCACGCGTGCTTCTCGGCCTACAACATCTCTAAATACTTCACGATAGACGCGCCGGTCAATGTCACCCGCGTATAGCAGCGTCCGATCGATATCCCACAGCACTAGAATCATATAACTCTGCGCTCCTTCAGAATTGTTCGCCCTCGCTCCAGGAAAGACTGCGCTGGTGCTGCGTCATTGAAGTGACGAGCTTCGCGGAGCATGGAGTAAAGATGGTCATCCAAACGAGCCGAGCGAACGCCATCGACGAGAGAGAGAACTTCCTGACCCGTGGCACATCCAGCATCGGCATCCCCGGCCCGTAGTTGCGCGGTGGCGGCGCGGGAGAGGAACTGGGCATGGGTTCGGGTCTCGTCGCGTTTCAGGAATTCTCGGGCCTCAGTGAAAGCGGCGACCGCTTTTGCAGGCTGGCCCAAGTCCAAGTAACAACTGCCCTTCTGGCCGAGGATTTCACCTGGATTGACCCAGTACAACCAGTGCGGATCGTCTTCGCCTCCGCCACGGTCACAGAGGATCCGCGCCTCGTCGAGGGCAGCACGCGCCCGGCGTTCCTCGCCCAGCCGAGCGTGCCCACGAGCCTGTCGTGTAAGCAGCATCGCGTGCAGCGAAGGGGAGTCCTGGTCACTGGTCAGTTGCCGTGCCGTTCGCGCGGCGCTGACAGCTGTGTGCGGGTTACCCACCGAGTAGCCGTGAATGGCGAGGTAAGACAAGGCGCCGGCTTTGAGTCGCATGTCTCCCGAAGCGTGAGCAGCGCGCAGCGCGCCGAGGAAGAACCCCTCTGCTTCCTCGTAGGACCCCCCATCGAAGGTGTACCAACCGGTCTGGATCGCGGTATCTGCGATCACGGCAGCGAGGTGACGACCCGTTCGTTCGTCGTACTTTCCTCGTTTCATCAACCCGAGCAACAACTTCAGGTGGGGACGCGCGGTGTCGGCCAGGTCCCCACTACCGCTACTCGCATCCATCTGGCGCAGGCCGTCGGTAACGCTCTGGAGCGCATCGACAAACGGCGGAGTCACCACCGTGCCTCCGGAGGCCGGTGCCGCCACCTGCTCTGTGGAGGCAACCGCCGACTGCAAGACCCAGTGCGTGATGCTTGCGCCGCTCAGGGCTGTCAGCGCTCTTCGACGTTTCACTGTGGATCCTCCGGCTGCCGTTTCCAGTGACGTCACCATACGGTCCACTGTCCACGGCAATGCGGGGTCTAGGACGTCTGGCGATTGCGGATCTGCAACCTTGAAGGGGCTCAGGAGCAGCGGTTTCAGGTCCGTCGGCAGATCAAGGCCGTTAAGGAAGTCGATGAGTACCTCGGGACTCCCCAACCGCTTCCGGCCGCTCTCCAACGCGGAGATGAAGGACTGGGCAAGCCCTGTCAGCTCACTCACGTCCGTCTGGGATAGCCCCGAACGTTGCCGCAGCCGCCTCACCAGATCGCCGAACTCCCAAGTGGCGAGCGCATGGTGGACTTCCCGGTCACGCCATGCCCTGTCCGGGACCCGACGCAGGCGGGAGCACGGCGCACAGGTTCTGGCCGAGTTGTACTTGCTGAGTCCGCTTCCGCAGGAGCTGCACGTACGGTTCGGCGACTTCATGGCGGCACCCATCGCACTAATGGAAGTTGGCTGGCCTCTTACAGAGTATTCGCTGGCGCGATATCTCCGCAGAGATATCGCTTCAGAGATGGCCGGCGGCCTTCGCTGCTCCCAGACTCGTCCAGGCGGGGCGGGGCTCACCGCGCCTTCCCCTTCCGACTATCCCTGGGTATGCCGACGCAACGTCACTCCCGTCAGTCGGCATCCGCCGCATTCCAGTCGCTTGAGAGAGCAAAACATGACTGATCGCATCCCCAAGCCGCAGGTTGACACAAGCAGGCCGCATCCGGCGCGGGTATACGACTATCTGCTGGGCGACAAGGACAACTACCGGGTGGACCAGGAAATCGCGGTGCGGCTGCCAGCGGTGGCTGGCGAGGGTGCGCGGGCGAATCGTGCGTTCATGGCCGCGACGGCTGCCTGGCTGGCGGGTGACGGGTTGGCCCAGTTCCTCGACATCGGTACCGGGATCCCGACCGAGCCCAATCTGCATCAGGTCGTGCAGGAACTCGAACCGGCAGCCCGGGTCGTCTACGTCGACAACGACCCGATCGTGCTGCGGCACGCCGAGGCGCTGCTGGCGAGCACGTCTGAGGGCCGGACGGACTTCATCCAGGAAGACGTACGCGCGCCGGGCGCGATCCTCGAAGCGGTCCGCGATGGCAAGGTTCTGGATTTCGGGCGGCCGATCGTGCTGTCCCTTGTGGGCCTCATGCATTTCATCCCGGATGACGAGGACCCGTACGGCATCGTCCGCGCCCTCGTGGACCCGCTCGCGCCCGGTAGCTACGTCGTGCTCTCGCACGCCACCGCGGACGCCCACCCCGAGGAGGGGGCCAAGGCCGCGGCGGTGTACGCCAAGGGCGGCATCCCGCTGCGGCCCCGGACACGGCCGGAGGTGGAGCGGTTCTTCGAGGGTCTCGAACTCGTGCCCCCAGGTGTGGTGTTCGTCAACGCGTGGGGGGCGGAGGAGCCGGGGAAGCCGACGGCGGTGTACGGGGATCGCCCGTGTCCTCAGTCCGTGAGTTCCGGCGCCGCAGCCGCGTCCCGTCCTTCAGTACGTCATCGAAAGCGACTTACGGGGTGTCAGATGCAGATATATGACCGCGGAACGGCTGCGGCTCTTGTCGTGGCCGGGGGCTCGACGCTGACCGTCGTGACCGCGCAGGTCCCCATCCGGGCGGTCGCCCGCGAGCAGGTGGAGGCGGTCCTCGGCGATGGTGCGGAGGATCTGTCGCTCGCTGCCCTTTCCGAGCATGCGCTGCGGATGCGCGGCTGTCTGATGCCGTTGTGCCGTCAGGTGGAGGCTGCGGCAGGTGCGAAGGGTGAGCGGGTGGTGGCTGAGGTTCTCGCGCAGGTGGATGCTGACGGGCCGGTGGGTCTTATGGAGTTGAAGGTCCGTGCGGTTCGCCTGGCGCGGGGGGTGAACGTGCTGCTGGATGTGCTGGATGGTGCGGATCCCTCGCAGGTGCTCTCTGAGCAGGCCGGTGAGGTGAGTTCCGCGGAGGTGCGGGAGGCGATCCGCCTTGCCCGTTTATGGGCCAGGTCGGGGGTGGTGCCGCTCCCTGAGACGGTCCGCGAGGTGATTGTGCTGCTGCGTGGGGTGATCGGCGCGCTGCTGCCGCCGGCGGAGTTCTACCGGGCGGGCCTGCCGCTCAGCAGCCGCGAGCGCAGTGCCGTGCGGGAGTGGTGTGCGGATGCTGAGGATCTCGCCGGGTCCGATACGCCCGATGGGCCGGCGGAGGCGGTCGCCCATGCTGCTGCCCTGGGTGAGAGCGCGGGCCTGCTCCTGCGTCTCGCTGAAGCAAACAGCGGGTCTCCGGGTCCGCTCGGGCTGACAACGCCGGAGGCTCTTGGACACCCAGTGACTGAGCACGAGGGCGTGGCCGGGGGGCTTTCATGACGGCGGCCACCGGCATTGCCGGCCGGATCCCCGAGCAGTTGTTCTGGAACGGGCTGCGGGTGCCGTACGTCGCCCCGTGGTCGGGTGAGGTTCCTCGCCTGGGGCAGCTGGTGGAGCGCCGGGGCTGCGGTGGTGTGGGGCTCGGCTACGCGGACGAGGTGGAGGTTGTTGACCGGTTCGAGACGGTCTTGTGGACTCGGGTGCCGCTGGGCAGGGGGAGGGGGAAGTCGGCTCTGGCCCGGGTGCATCCGCTGAGGCAGCGGCGCTGTATGAGGCATCAGCTGTGTCAGGTCTGCGGCGGGTCGGTGGTCGGCAGCAGGGCCGATGAGCGGTTTCTGTTTGTGATGGGCACGTCGGACGGCCGCGAGATCGCCGAGGGTGAGGTGACGGCCGTGCCTCCGGTACATGAAGCTTGCGCCAGGGAGTCCCTGGTGAACTGCCCGCATCTGCGGGAGGGCTGGGCCGCCGCGTTTGTGGGGTACGCCTCGGCCTGGGGCGTCGCCGGCGTCGCCTACCACCCGGAGACCCTCCAGCCGCTGCCTGCCTCCCCGGGTGAGGATCTCACCTTCGTCCGGTACGGCGACGACCTCCGTACCCGGTGGATTCTCGCCGCCCGGGAGGCGGTCTCCCTGCACGAGGTCACCCCGGTCGACCTGTCTGATCTCGGGCTCGCTGTCTGATGCCCCGCGGCGCCCCTTAGACCGGCCGCCGGGATACGCCCCGCGTGCTGTACGGCACATCCCCCGTTGCCTGCGGCCCGCAGGATCCCTGTTTCGCGGCGGCCTCCACTTCTGCGACCGTCTCCCGACCCGTCCCGAGGACGTTCATGACCAGCTCTTTTCTGACAGCAGCCGTTCTTCCCGGCGTGCCCGGCACGTCTCCGGCACGCGTTGTCCCGCCGGGCGTCCACTGCGGTCGTCCCGCCGTGGGGAACGGGGGGCGGTCATGACCGCGGCGGATCTGATCGTCAATTCGGCGCTGGGGCTCGGCTTCTTCGGCGCTGTCGCCGTCGCCCGCGTCCAGCGGCGGGGCCGCCTCGGTGCCGAGGAGCATGCCCGGACCGTGGTGGCCGCAGCGGAAGACGCCCAGGCATCGGCGTCGGCCCGGACCGCAGAACTGCGGCAGGAGTGCGAGAGGCAGCACCGGGAAGCGGAGGCGGCGGCCGGCTGGTACCGGAGCGCGGTAGCGGAGGCGGAGCATCTGTGGAAGGTGCGGCTGCCGGCCGTGATCGAGGCGGAGGTCCACCGGCATCCGGGGGTGGTGGTGCCCGCTCTGCTGAACCCGGGGCTGCAAGGGACCGCGTTCGAGACCCTGCACCGGGAGGTCGCCGAGCTGCTGCTGACGACCGTGGAGGCGTCGCGTACGAAGGTGGTCCGCTCGGCGCGGGCCGGTGTGCGGGGTATCGCCGATGAGGCGCAGACCCATCTGGCGCGGCTCCAGGACACGATCACCGAAGAGCTGACGAAGCACGCGGAGGCCAGTGAGTACCACGCCGGTCTCTTCGCGATCGACCGGGCGGGGACGCGGGCGCTTCACGCGCTCCAGCGGCTGCGGGTCCTGGCGGGCTCCTGGCCCGGCATGCTGCGGGCGGACGCCACCTTCCGGGAGGTGGTGGAGAGCGCCCGTGGGCGCATCGGCCCCTACGACCGGGTGGCGTACAACTACCAGCCGGAGACTGGTGAGCAGCTCATCGAGGGGCGGGTGATCGAGCCGATCGCGATTGCCCTGGCCGAGCTGATGGAGAACGGGGCCTCGTGCTCGCCCGCGCAGGTGGATGTCTACCTGCTGAAGGAGACCAACGGCTTCCAGGTGGTCATCGCGGACGGCGGCGGAGGGATGAATTCCTTCCAGCGCGATGCGGCAGCACGGATTCTGTCCGGCCGGACGGTTCTGGACGTCACCGCTCTGGAGGATGAGCGCAAGCTCGGCTTCCCGGTCGTGGCGCTGCTCAGCCAGGAGTACGGCTTCCGGGCGGATGTGAGCGCGCCTTCCATCCGGGGCGGGGTGAAGGCGGTGCTGTTCGTGCCGTCGCGTCTGTTCGCCCCCGCCCCAAGGGACACGAACAGGAACCCGGCCCCCGCTGTGCTGGACAGATCGGACGCACTGCCTGCCGAACTGCCGGCGGCCCCGGCCGAACCCGCCGTGGCGGACGAACAGTCCGCGCTGGGTTCCACCACCGTGTCCGGGCTGCCCAAGCGCCGGCGCGTCCTGCGCCCGGAGCCCCTGCCGGAGCAGCCGGGGCAGGAACCCCTCACCGACACCTACGACCCCCAGGCCATCGACGCGGGCTTCGGACACCTGACCGGGGCACTGCGCGAGGCCTACGACTCCACCGAGGAGACGAACGATGACCAGTGATCAGCCGACCGCGGACACCACCGACATGGGATGGGCCCTGGACGCTCTCGTGGAGTCCCAGCCGCGCATCATCCATGCCGTGCTGTTCAGCTCCGACGGCCTCCTGCTGGCCAAGTCGGACGGGCTCGGGCGCGCCGACGCCGAGAAGGCTGCCGCCGCGCTGTCGGGTGTCAACTCCCTGCAAAAGGAACTGCGTCCGTTCTGCGGGCGAAGCACCAGCGAGGCGCTTCCGGTGCGTCATGTCATCGGTGATCTCAAGGGCGTCACCGTGCTTTCTTTCACCGCCACGGCGCGCACGGGGGTCGCGGTCTCGGTTGAGGGCGAGTCGATGGGGCCGGACGCCGCTCTGGCCATCACCGAGACCATGACGATGATCAAAAAGCTGAAGCCAGTGCTCGACGCGCGGGAACGGAGCACGGGGGCATGAGCCCCTCCCCGCACCGGCGGCAGGGTCTGGTGCGGCCCTACACGGCAACCGGCGGAAGGGCCGTCCCCACGCGCGCCAGCCTTGACGAGGCGACGCTGCTGATAGCGGACCGGCAGGTGGAGCGGGCCGGCCTCGGGGCGCACGCGCACCGGGTGATGGACCTGTGCCTGCCGGGGACCGTGTCGATAGGCGAGGTCGCCGCGCGCCTTGAGCTGCCGGTGGCGGTGACCAAGGTCATCGTCTCGGGCCTGGTCGACAGCCACCACCTCGTCTCCCGCTCCCCGTTCGTGCCCGCTGCGGCGGGCGCGGACGACGAATTCCTGAGGACTCTCCTGGATGCGCTGCACAAACTCTGACCCTTACGTTCCGGCCGGGGCCCGCCCGGTGAAGGTCGTCGTCCTGGGCCCGTTCGCCGTCGGCAAGACCACGCTGGTGGGAGCTGTGTCGGAGATCGAGCCACTGCGCACGGAGGAGCGGATGACCCGGGCCGGTCAGCTGATCGACGACCTGGGCCAGGTGCAGGGGAAGGACACCACCACCGTGGCGATGGACTTCGGCCGCCTGACCCTGACCGACGACATCGTCCTCTACGTCTTCGGCGCCCCCGGACAGCCGCGGTTCACCAGCATGGTGCACGAGCTGATGCGCGGAGCGCTCGGAGGCCTGGTCATGGTCAACACCTCCGATGTGTCGCTGAGTTTCCCCAGCCTCACGCTGATGGAAGATGCCGGGCTGCCCTACACGGTCGTGATCAACGAATTCCCCGGGTCACCTCTCTTCGAGGACGCGGAGATACGAGAGTCGCTGGACCTCCACGAGCGGACGCCGCTGGTGCGCGTCGATGCCCGGAGCCGCCAGTCCGCGAAGCAGGCGCTCATCGCCCTGGTCAACGACATCATCCTCAGCCGCCGTACGGAGCCCGCGCGATGACCCAGCCTCCCGACCTGTCCGCCATGCCCTGTCTGTTCGACGAGGCGTTCGCCGCCCGCCCCCAGGACGCCTACGCCGCGCTGCGGGCCGCCGGGCCGGTCAGCTGGGCGCAGATCGCCCCCCACACACCCGCCCTCGTCGTCACCGGCCACCGCGCCGCGGTCGAGCTGCTGACCCACCCGGACGACTTCACGAAGGACAGCCGCCGGTGGGCGGCCCTGAACAGCGGTCAGGTCCCGCCCGACAGCCCGGTCCTGGCGATCATGGCGTTCCGCCCCAACGTGCTCTTCGCGCACGGCAAACGGCACAAGCGCTTGCGGCGGGTGGTGGAGGACTGTCTGGCGCGCATCGACATGCACGAGCTGCGCGAGCGGACGCAGACCCATGCCGCCGGTCTCATCGCTGCCTTCGTGCCCAAGGGGCGGGCCGAACTGATGGCCACGTTCGCCGACATGCTGCCGCTGCTCACCTTCGCCGACATCCTCGGCTGCCCCGCCGGCATGGCGGGAAAGCTCGTGAAAGCCGGCCAGGGCGTCATCGGCGCCCAGGCGGACGCCGCGCAGGCCGCCACGGACTTCGCGACCGTCCTGGGCCAGCTCGTTGCGGAGAAGCGCAGCAAGCCGGGCGATGACCTGACGTCCTGGATGATCGCCCACCCCGCGCGGCTCTCTGACGAGGAGATCATCCATCAGCTGTTCTGCTTCGTCGGAGCGGGCACCATCCCCACCGCCTCGTGGATCGCCCAGGCGCTGCTGCTGCTCCTCAACGACGACAGCTACGCCGGTGCGCTCAGCGGCGGCACCGTCACCATCCGGCGCGCCATGGAAAAAGCGCTGTGGCTGTCGCCGCTGGCGAACTTCGCCGTGTACTACGCCGTGCGTCCCACCACGCTCCTGGGAACGATCGCCATTCCGCCCGACACACCGATCATGATCAGCCACGCCGCCACCGGCGCCGACCCCGAACTCGCCGGCCTCGGCTACGACAACCGCTCCCACCTGGCTTGGTCCCTGGGTGAGCACCGCTGTCCGGCGGAGAGCCAGGCCGGCGTGATGACCCAGGCCGCTCTGGAGACCGTTCTGGAGCGCCTGTGGGACCTCGACCTCGAAGGTCCCAGGGACGTCAACCGGCCGGGCCCCTTCTTCCACTGCCCCCGCACCCTCGGTATCCGCTTCCGCGCTCAGCCCGCTGATGAACCCGCCGTTTCCGCCGCGTCTTCAGGAGGTCCCGCATGAGCACACCGAACTCACCCGTCGTTCTCGACACCACCGGCCGCCGCCTGCACGAACAGCTCGGTGAACTGCGGGCTGCCGGCCCGGCCGTGAGGATCGTGATGCCGCAAGGCGTCCCCGGCTGGTCCGTCACCCGCGGCGACATCGTCAGGAAGCTTCTGGTCGACCCGCGGATATCGAAGGACGCCCGCCGGAGCTGGCCCGGCTACCAGCCGTGGTCCATACCCTGGCTGGCCCCCTGGGTGGACGTGAAGTCCCAGTTCACCTCCGACGGCGCCGACCACGCACGGCTCAAGGGCCTGGTCGGCCGGGCATTCACCCCGGCCCGGATCGAGGCCATGCGCCCGGCGGTCGAAGCACTCGTCGACCAGATCCTCGACGAACTCGAAGCCCGCTCCGCCGGCGGTGAGGCCGTGGACCTGCGGGCCGTCTTCTCCTACCAGGTGCCAACCCGGGTGATCTGCGGCCTCTTCGGTGTCCCCGAGGACCAGCGGCCCGGGATGCTGCGCGTGATCGACGCGGTCCTCGACGCCGGCGTCTCGCCCGAGCAGGACCAGGCGACCCGCACCGGCCTGTTCGCCGCGATGAACGTCCTCATCGACACCAAACGGCGCGAGCCCGGCGACGACATGACCAGCCTCCTGCTCAAACATCACGACGACGAGGACCGCCTCACCCACGACGAGCTCGCCAGCACCCTGATCCTGATGGTCGGCGCCGGGGCGGAAACCGTCGTCTCCCTGCTCAACCACGCCGTGGTGGAACTGCTCAACCACCCCGACCAGCTCACCGCCGTTCTCGCTGGCCCCGTCCACTGGGCCGACGTGATCGAGGAGACCCTGCGCAAGCACCCGCCGATCATGCACCTGCCCCTGCGCTACGCCACCGCGGACATCGACCTCGGCGACGGCGTCACCATCCCCCAGGGGCACGCGGTCCTCATCGGGTTCGGCGGACAGGGCCTGGACCCGGACACCAACCCCCGCCCGGGCGAGTTCCGCATCGACCGCGAAGAGCGCCAGCACCTCGCCTTCGGCCACGGCGTCCACTACTGCCTCGGCGCCCCCCTGGCACGCCTCGAAGCCGGTATCGCCCTCCCCCGGCTCTTCGCCCGCTTCCCCCACCTGCGTCTTGCGGAGCCGCAGACACCCCTCGTCCAGCGCCCCTCGTTCATCGCCAACGACTACCAGTCCCTGCCCGTCCTCCCCGGCCCCGCCACCTGACCCCCAGCCCGCCACCCACAAGCCGGGGTGCCCGGACACCGTCAAACCGTGCGCGTGCCTCCACACGCCGCACGGGGACGCCAGCTGTCCGGGCAGCCCGTTCCCCTGCCCGTATTCCAGAATGACAAGTTGACCCACATGGCTTTTGAAGAATTCGAAGAGATAAGCCGAAGAATCCACACATATTTGTCAGCTGCGGGGTGGGAGCAGACCACCCGGAGCCGGGAATCGAATGTCCCGGAATTCTCATGCCCTAACACTGAAATGAGCACAACACTATTTCAGCACATCCGTGGAAAATCCGTCACGCTCACCTTCGCGACACGCGACGCCCACCGGAGGGCTGAGGTGTCGTACGGTGAGTCGATCGGATTGCTTCTTCCGCTCCTCGTCACCTGGGGGAGACATCTGTCTGTTGAAACCCTCGGTCTTTTCTTGGAAGAGATTTCCAAATCGGTTCCGGAAGTTCTGCTTGAACCACTCGAAGGTGACGCAGACACCGAATGGGAAATGATCCTCCCGGCGTGAGCCGCCGGGCATTCGGGCCGCAGAATGGCATCCACCGTGCCTGGTCGGACTGTCAGCGCCGGCCAGGCGGATGCCCCCTGCACTATCGCGCCCCAGATGGGGCGGTAAAGGCGGGGGGTCAGACTCCGGATCCCAGGGACGAAAGGAGGGCGCAAAACAATTAACACACCGTGCGTACTAATCAGGGGATGAAATAGTGAGAACACAGGTCATGATTCAGTTTCCGGGGCCGGTGAGAACTGAAACTCTGCTACTGCTCGGCCGTTACGGGGCAGAACCTCACACAAAATACCCGGCCACCTGGTGTTTTCCGGACGCCCCGGCACCAGAAGAAGCCAAGGAACACCTAAGGCGCCAGGGGGTTGATTTCGCGGTATTCTTTGAGTTTGAACCAACCGATGCAGATTCCCGGCGCGAACTGGCTGCATATATGGCGCTCAGTCGTATCGAGAAGCTACGCGAGGTGGATTCCGATCTCCTGCTCGCTAGAAACGTGGGTCTTCAGGACCTGATCGCCAGTGCACGGCTGGCCCGGGAGCTTACCGCGATCTCCCCCCACATCACGTGGAGACGTTTTGAGAATGATCCGGACTTCCTGATTATGGAACGCGTGCCCCGACTCCCCGCCCCCGTCACCGTGCCTCATGCTGTCAATTTGTCAGAAGGCGAGGACGGCATTTGGGCTGTGCAGAGTGACGGGAGAGAGCTGCTCACGCGGGAGAACTCTGAATTCCTCATGCAGTCGGGGATTGCAGATCCCGCGTTCTGTGAAGTAGACGGCAGAGTCCGCCGTTGGCGGCGAGGGCTGGTGTTCGGCGGGCCTGTCCTTGAATACCTCACGGAACAGAACGTTCATGGAGTTCCCGCCTCGCCGTCATTTCTGGAGAGGATCCACGTCTCCAGTTGAGGCATGACTTTTCGCGGCCCCATGCCGTCTACGCTACGGCCGCCTTTCGGAGGTTCGCGGGGGTGGTTCCGTCCGTCCTCGCCCAGTCCTTCATTTCACCGCCCAAGATGAAAGAGTCTTTTCATGTGTCACGCCCGTGACGAAGTCCGCCCCTCGGCGAAGCAGGAGGAGATTCTGGAGTTTATCCGGGAAGCTGCTGAGGCCAATGGGCACCCGCCGTCATACAAGGAAATCGGGGATGCAGTCGGGCTGAGAAGTACGTCAGGGGTGGCCCACCATATTGGCGCACTTAACGGAATGGGTTATCTGCGTACCGTTAGCGGAATCCCGCGGAGCACTGTGGTCACGTTTCCGTCGGAACCGACGAGTCCCGCAGCGGAAGAGGGTTTCGGCCCGCCGCGTCCTTTGCGAGGATGCGCGGACGTGTTCGTGCAGCGCATGACCGGCGAACCTCTGTTCACCGGGCCGCACGGCATGATCACAGCCGGGGACCTGCTCCTTTTCACGAGGCAGAGCGCTGCGGACCACGGCCAGCTGGCGGCCGTTCAAACCGGCGGGCATATGGTTCTCACGCTCACCGGGCCGGAGGCTGAAGTACCCCTCAACGGAGTCCCGCACCCCCCGGGCGACACCACTGCGATACCGGTCACCGTGGGAATCATGACGGAGATCTTCAGCGGGATCCGTGACGGGACCGGTCTCACGGACAAGCTCGCATCGATTCTTTCCTTCATCAGGGCCGCGACACAGAAGAACGGGTACTCGCCGTCATACGCGGAAATCGGGGAAGCAGTCGGAATTGTCAAGTCGGTTGTGCAGGATCGACTTCTGGTACTCGAAGAGATGGGGTACGTAATCGCCACTTCGGGCCGGTCCCGGAGCACTGTCCTCGCCGGTGGGGCGGTCAGATCGAGGCAGCCGGCAGTGGCGGACTCGTCCGGCTCGCCGCGCCGGCTGCGCGGATGCCCGGACGTGTTCGTGCAGCGCATGACCGGCAATCCACTCACTCACGGCCCGCACGGGACGATCAGCGACAGGGATGTGCTCCTGATCCAGCGGCAGGTCACCGCGGCCCACGGTGACCTGGCAGCCGTCCTGAGTGACGGAAGAGCCGTCCTCACCCCAGTGAGAGAAAACCACGCCAGCAGCCGGTTCACCGAACTGCACCCGGACGCCCGTGTCGGGGACGCGGATCATGCGGTCCTCCTCGGAGTTGTCGTCGCAGTGGCTTCTAGGTGCTCCGGCCTGCGGCCCGACCCTGGCGCGGAAGACGCCGAACGACCCTCTCCCTGTCGTCCACCACGGCCCTGACACAGCCCTCCGGCCCCGGCACCGCCCGTGTCCCACGCGAACAGCCCCGATGCACACCCACACCGATCACAAGGGAGCCCCATGAAGAATCGTGCGCATGTCGTCCGCCTCATCTCACTGAACTTAGAGGTCGACGGCGGGCCGGACGAGCCCGGCAAGAGGCCGCCGCAGCGGTGGCGGGAGGCGCACGAACTTCTCGCGCCGCTTCGGCCGGATCTGCTGCTGCGGCAGGAAATGTCCTACAGCCACCTGGACGGCAACCGGCGGCTCCACGCGGCGGAGCGGGCGCTGGGGATGCGCGGGTTCCTCAGCCCGAACGGCTCCGGTCGCAACCCCACCGGGATGTTCCTCCGCCCCGGTGTGTTCGACGTCGTCAGCCAGGTCGAGCACGTGGGGATCTGGCGTACGCCGCCCACCAACGTCATCGCGTGGCTCGACGGAGCCCCCGGGTGCGACATCGTGGCGACGTCGTGGCACACCTCGTTCAATTCCCCCAAGGGCCGTGAACGCGAAGCCGACGAGTTGTCCGCGCTCGCCGACAAGATGAAGCAGGAAAAGCACTTCATCGGCGGCGGGGACTGCAACGAGTACCCGGTGCCGGCCGGGGAGAAGGTGCCGGAGATCGACTGGACGAGCAAGGAGATCACTGACCGGCCGCACATCCATCACCGCACGAACAAGGGGCCGAACGGCACGCGGACGAGCTGCACCTATCTGGACGAGACGCTGCTGGCCTGCGGTCTGCACGACCCGGCCCGGCACGCATACCACGAGCTGGGGCAGGCGAACGCCCTGGATGCGACGGCCGGCCACGCCGCCAAGGGCCAGGGCGGTGGCCGGCGGATCGACCGGATCTACCTGGACCCCTGGCTCATCCAGGCGGTGCTGGAGGTCCGCGTCCTGGACACCACGGGCATATCCGACCATCACGGCCTGGTGGTCGACCTGTCGCACGCCAAGGCGGTCGAGGCGCTGTACCGCCGCATGGAGCCCCTGCCGCCGATGGCGCTCACCGCGTGAGTTCCGCAGCGAGAACGAGCAAAGGTCGCCCTCTCGTGAATCAACCGTCCCGAAGCGATCTGGAACCCCTGTCCCTGGTCGTCCTCCACCTCGTGGAGCAGTCGCTCCGTGCGGGGACCCCGCTGACCTCCAAGGAGATCAGCATGGCCATGGACCTGCCCGTCCACTCCGTCAGCCGCCGTCTGGTATGCCTCAAAAAGGGCGGCTACCTGACATATCGCAAGGAAGGGAGGATCTGCGATCTCACCCTCCTCGCACGTCCCGAGACAGATTCGGAACGACAACTCGCCGAGGATTACCTGAAAGACCCGAAAGCCGCTGCGGAAATTGCTCATCGGGAGAAACAAAAGAAGAAGGAGCTCCGCCGGAAGGCGGCCCGACAGACGACTCGCGAGATCATCGATCTGCACATCAATAAAGATCTATCGATCCGAGGAATAGCCCGAACGCTCAATATGAGTTACGGAAAAGTCCAGGCGATTCTAGCCGACCACAAAAAGGTGACTGCGCAGGCCCCAGGGCAACGGTCGGACGCATGACAAAGCCTGCCTGTCCCCGGCCGGCGGTCCGGCCCGTCCGCTTCGTCGGGCCGGGCCCCGGTACCACGCGCCCCGCAGCCTAGAGCAACACGGCTCACGTGCCCGCCCCCTCGCAGGGGGCGGGCACGTGGGGGCTTCTCCTGGCCGGGGCCAGCGACATCGTCGGCAGGCTAGCCACGCTCCAGCCCCAGCATGGCACCGGGCTGTCAACGCCGAGCCCGAATCACGACACGGTGAGGCCGCCTTCGACCGACGCGTCGAAGAGTCGTCACAGATTGACGGAGAGCAGGTTCAACGATGTGAGTGACTGGATCAAAAAGAACGGCCACAGCTGAATATCTAGTAACCGGATACATCGAGTGAAAATAAGGGTTATGTCGGGCGCCGGAATTCCGTGCAACTTAGGAAAGAGAGGCCGGAGCTACGAACCGCGTGCTGCCGTGCCAGGCTAACTGGAGTCCCCACGAACCGGCGGCCCAGAGCAACCCAGCCCACACCCCGCACACCTGTTACTCAAAGAAGGGCCCATGTCGGCCACACGTACTGGCTGCAACCCCCTTACTCCTCGGATCTCAGTCGCCATCCATGCACGGGACCCTATATCGCAAGCCGGAGTCGTGAGCCAGCTCCGCCCCCGGCCCGAGGTCAGCATCACCGAGTGGGAGGCCGAGACCCCGCCCCAGATAGTGGTCGCCGTCGTGGACACGGTCGACGAGGAGGCACGGAGAACGCTGCGCCGCATCATGCGCACCAGTACCAGCCGCGTGGTCCTGCTCACCACGGACATTGATGAGCAGAAGCTGGTGAGCGCGGCGGAATTCGGCGTCGCCGGGGTAGTCAGGCGCTCCGACGCCACGCCGGAGCATCTCGTGGACGTCATCGGAACCGTGGCACGGGGCGAAGGACACCTACCGCCAGACCTGCTCGGAAGCCTCCTCAAAAGGGTCGGCCGCCTCCAGAGCCAGGTGCTCGGGCCCCGCGGCCTGCAACTCACCGGACTGACGGAACGAGAGATCGAGGTCCTGCGAATGGTCGCCGAGGGACACGAAACTTCCGACATCGCGACCAAGCTGGGCTACTCCGAGCGGACGATCAAGAACGTCCTGCATCAAGTGATCACCCGTCTGCAACTAAGCAACCGGGCGCACGCCGTCGCCTACGCCATGCGACAAGGCCTGATCTGAGGTGCTCTGGCTGAGGACCCGTCACCTCGGGCACGTGGAGTGCACTAATGCGCCCCGGCACTGGAGCACCCTCGCGTACAAGGCTTCTGGCTTGCGGACCTATCGGCGCTCCTCAACCGTCCTTCCACCCAAGGCAATGGACCGAACGGCCCTGCTGGCTCCCCCGATCCGAGCCGGGCAAGTTCCGTTTGGTGCGGGGTGCCGAGCCTCCTCCGGCCGGTCGCAGGGGTGGACCGGAGTGCCGCCTGTTCGTAGGGGCAACCGCGGGAGCCCCCGGGGGCCCTTGCCCGCCGCTGGTTCGCTCTCCGGGTGACACCTACGCGGCACGGGACATCCGGGAGGCCATGGCGAGTATGCCGGGCAAGGGCCGATGGGGCGACCGGGAGACTGAGACCAGCTGACCGAGCGCAAGGTGGAAGCCCCACCCGAAGCGGGGTGGGCGCCTTCCCTGTCCCGGCAGTGGCGGGGAGCCAGTTGGAGATGAAACTCCCAGCTGGTACATCCCCGCAGGCGCGGGGAGCAGGTTCGCTCGCTGACTGGCTGACAAGCCGGCAACGGGCCATCCCCGCTGTAGCGGGGAGCAGTCCAGTTTCCCGGGCAGGGCAGTGTGGCACAAGCCACTGGCAATGTGACCTCTTGTGCGTGGGTCGGCGGACTGCCCCTGGCGCTCCGTGTTGTCTCGTGTCGGCAAGACGTGAGTCAGTTCGGGAGCTCTCGGCTCAGAGGGTGAATCTCGTGGACGACAGCCGTACGCCATGTGATGAGGCGGCTGTCTTCGTCGTCGGGTTGCTCTTGCTCTTCGACTTCGGTCACCAGTACCGGCACCCCGGTCAGCTCGACGATGTCTCCAGCCTGGGGATTGATCAGCGCCGGCGGGTCGACGTCTGCGGACTCGAAGGAAGCCAGCACCGTCTCGGTCGGCTTCCCGTCGGGTTGCACGAGGGGGTAGACGTACTGGGTGTGAGTGGTGAAGCGGTCGACTTGGTCTGGACCGTGGGGGTCCGGACTGTTGAGGATTATCCGCTGGATGTCGTCCGGGATCTGCTTGAGGAATGAATCCAGCAGCACGCCATCAGCCCTTTCTTCGCGGAAGCGGCCCGGTCAGGAACCGGGCCGTGTCGGTCCTCGTGGTGAGGGCTCACCCGGGTCGACTGTGAGCCGGACCTTTCTTTCGTGATTGTGCGAGGCGGACGGGGTCCGTGGTCGCCATTCCCACGTCGGGGCTCGGAGCCCGGGGATAGCTTCGGGCGTACCAGGGTCCGCCCGCCTCTCCCGATCTGGCCGAGAGCGGGGGCCTTCACCGCGTTACGGTGAACGCCTCCGGTCTCGGACGTCGTTGGCGGGTAACCGGGGTCTCGGGCGGCCGAGGACGTGGCGGTAGATCGTCTGGGTGCTGACCCCGAAAGCCTGTGCGGTGGCGGTGGCGTTCGTGCCGGGGGTGTCGAGCATGCTGCGGGCCCGGATGATCTCTTCGTCGTTCAGCGGCTTGGCCCGCCGGAGAACGAGTGTGTCGAGCGTGGTGGGGTCGTAGCCGAACGCGATGCCGTCGTCGTAGGGCGCGCCGGTGGCCATGCAGTGGTAGAGGGACAGAAGGAGTTCGCGTGCGAGTTTGCGCAGTGCGGTGGCGTGGGGGTCGCCGGCGTCGCGGCGCCGCCGGTAGTACCTCTGGGCGCCCGGTGAATGGCTGATGGTGGAAAAGGCCGCGGTGTGCAGGGAGCTGCGCAGGTGTTTCGAGGAGGCCCGGCGGAAGGAGACTCTCATCGTCTGGCCGGATGCCCAGGTCACGGGTGCCACGCCTGCGTAGGCGGCAAGTGAGCGTCCGCTGCCGAACCGCTCGACCGGGCTGTCTCCGATCTCCGCAAGGAGATAGGAGCCCAGGATGGTGGCGAACCCGGGGACGGCGGAGAGCAGTTGGTGAAAGGGGTGCGTGGCGTAGAGGTTCCTCAGGTCCTGCTCCAGGGCGTCGGCCCGTCGGACGGCCTGGTCGAAGACGTCGAGGAGATGCCTGATCCGTATGGACTCGGCGGCTTCGACTTGCAGGTCGAGGAGCATCGCCGGTCGGCGGAAGGCGGCATGAAGCCTTTCCGCCTCGCGTGTGACCGTTCTTGTCCTGCCCGCCTGTGCCAACAGGGCGGCAAGGTGGCTGGGCCGGAGAGCGGCTGCCGCCCGGGGGCCGGGGGCAGCGGCAAGTAGGGTGCGTGCCTGTGGGCTGCGCAGACTGCCGGTGCTCGCCGGCCACGCGGTCACGGCCGCCGGCCAGAAGCGGACGAGCGCCGCGCGCAGGGTGTGCACAGCCTCGACCCGTCCCGCCACGGCCGCGCGGTGGGCGTGCGCCACTACCCGGAGTGCCTCGGCCGCCGGGGAGTTCACGACGGCCGGGCGCCCCTCTCCGGCGAGGGTCATGGCAGCGAGCGGCCGCGCGTCGGCGCGATCGGTCTTGGAGGTCCCGAGCGCGGCGCGGTGAGGCGCTCAGTCGTTGAGCTGAGGATTCTCCGGGCCTCGGATGCCCTGCACGGCGGCGATGAGCAGATGCTCGCGTGCTGTGAAGCTCAGCTTTTGACACATAAAACTTGACGCACGCCCCCAGTTAAGTTGCTTAATTGGAGATGCAGAGTCCCGGGGGGGTAGGAAGAAGCCCGGGCCTGTGGGAGGGGCGCCCCCCCCGTAAAGCAACGAGCCGGCCCCCCAAGACCATAAAATAC
>NZ_JBHXRM010000044.1:19839-74767 GCF_042716895.1 Streptomyces sp. NPDC058653
CGTGTTTTTATGCTCTTATTTTCACAAAAAAAACTTGACCCACGCCCCCCTTATTGTTGATTACTTGTAGAGGCCGCGCCCCGGCGGGGGGCCACCCCCCCGGGACTTGGGCGAGGGCCGCCCCACGGTTCGAGCCAGGAGCGGACCCTCGCTGCGGTTATATGCCGCTACAAGAGCGGGCGATGGCACAGATCAGGATGCCAGTCCTGATCATGAGCGTCGTCCGCTCGCGGCGTTTCAGTGCCTCTCCATTCGCCTCCACCTCCTTCTTGTTGCGCTTACGAGGTCGTGCGTGCTTGGCCACTTGTTCCTCCCTCCCGGCATGGCCGATGGGTGAAGCACTGAGCTATGCCCAGCAGGAGGAACAACGGCGAACTACTGCGTGATCCTAGGCTGTTGAAGAGAAGCGTGCCCGGGTCGTGCTGTCGTCCGAGACGCTGCGTGCCACGGGTTGGGAAGCGACATGCTGAACGGGTCCGCCTGGCGGGCTGACCTCAGTGGTTGAGGGCTGGATCGGGTGGCGGAGCCGCTCTCGACCGCCTGGCCGACTGGCGACGGGAACGAGGGTGCACTCGATTCCTCAGAGCGCCGTTGTCTGTGCCGTGTGGCAGCGTTGGGTCGTTGGCCGTAAGGCAGTCGGCGCAACGGGGAGACCGCAGGAGGCCAGGCGAGTGCGTTACGAGGACATGCCGCTGTATGTGAGGGACGCCCTGGAGGACGAAGGCGTTCTAAATTTTTCAGTCACCACGGGCAAGTCCCTCTTGGCGGTGTCTGGGCGCCGCGCATCCCGTCTGGCATGGCAGCGAGATGGCTGCTGGACGAACAGTATCGGGTATGGCCGATCCTCCAGGCTGATCGGGTACGGCCGATCCTCCAGGCTTTGGGCGAACTGACTTTGAACCGCCCGGGGCCACTGAGGCGGTGAGGCCGTTGCTGCGCCCTGAGCCCTATGCGCCCAGACGTCTACGAGCCAGGCCGACGAGCGGGGCTCGATATCGGATGCTGTGCAGTCGAGTTGATGGCGGCGAGGCCCGCGGTAAGGACAAGAACTGCCGACAAGGGGAGGTTCGGCGGCGTGTGCGGAGTTCGGCGGCTCGGGAGGCGGTGCTGCTGCGGTGCCGCGGTCGGTGTGAGAACCCGGAGTGCTTGCTGCCGGATCTTCCGTACCGTACGAGTTCCGGGGGCCGGCTGTTGGAGGTCGACCACATCGATGACCATGTCGGCGGTGGCCGTGACCATCCGGCGGCGATGATCGCCCTGTGCCCGAACTGCCATAGCAACAAGACGCGCGGAGCCGGGCGGGCTGTGCTTGCCGAGCAATTACGCAAGGTGGCAGCGGACTTGCACGCCTCCTGGGTGGCCCCGCCTAGCTGGAGCGCCGTCGTCAGGCCGTGGGCTGAGGAGCACTTGTTGGAGCGGGCATGATGGTGTTCTCGGACAGGTCTTCGTCGAGGACTGCTACGGCTCGTTCGAATTCTTCGAAACTGCGGCCGATGGTGAGGACTCGCCAACGGCGGGTGAAGAAGAGGTTCTGGACGGGGCCTGCCAGAGCGGCCAGCCGCTCCGCCTTTGTCTCGACGGCGCGCTCCGACAGCATGACGGCTCGGGAGTGGGCGACGAACCGGCCGACGATGTCGCGCGCCCGCTCGGGGGCGTAGCCCAACGCGAAGGTCTCCATGTTATCCACCATGTAGCGGGTGGCCTCGTCGAGCTGGTCGACCCACCGATCACGCTCGGCGTTCAGCCTCTCCGTGAGGGCAGGGCGCTGCTCCGCGAGGGCTGCTGGGATCGGCGTTTCACGGAGACGGGCAGAGGCCGACAGGATGGTGAGTACGCGGCGGCTGAATTCGTCACGAGCTTGGTGCGCGAGGTTGATGCGCTTGTTGCGGGCTTCCAGGCGTGGGGTGATGACGAAGCCGACGAAAAGGGTCGTCACCGCTGGGAGCAAGATGGCGCTGATCCACGTGGGCATGCGGTAATTTTGAGGTACGCGGCGACTGCCGGTGGGCCGTTCGGCGGACAAAATGCTGGTGGGTGGCGCGGAGCCGACGTCCGAGGAGTCAGCGGCCGGCGCCGTTCGTGGTCGATGCGTGGTCCTGGCTGAACTACGAGCCCGAGCCGGTGATGGCCAAAGCCGGTAGGCCGGGCAGCCGTACGTTTGCGGAACTGGCCGGGAGGTGCTTGCTGCTAGCCGGTCATGCTCTGGCGTAAAGAGCCCGGTGGTGCACGGCGCAACCAGCAGTGCTCAATTCCAGGTGCGGGGGACGCTGGCGCCGCCTTTCGACCAGCGTCCCCCTGGTGGCCACTTCTGCGGTGTTTCGGCGTCGTGGTGCGGCGCTCTACCTTCTGACCATGCCGTGGATGACGCTAGCCAGTGCGGTAGTTGGTGCCTTGATCGCGACCGCTTCCGCAGCCTTGCTCGATCGCAGCCGTTGGCGACATGAGTGACACGACCGCCTCCTCGCCACACGCCAGGTTCTGTACAGCGACTATCTCGCATGCTTCTCCAACGCACGCAACGCCTTTCGCGACCTGGCCCGAAACCAGGACCCGGGCCCCGTTGAACGAGAGCGCTCTGCCCGCGACAGTTTCGCACCCTGCTACGGCATGCGATATCAGATGTCGATCACAGCCGCGCCGGAAGTTGCCGCTGCATCCGAGAACGTCTTCCGCCGTCTTCGTGATGTACGGGATCTCGCCGCGGCCGGCACCCTTGCCGGGGACGAGCCGTACTCCGGTGGTCGCGCCGGGTATGAGGCTGCTCTTATTCGGCTACGTGACGCTATGCGGCGCGATCTCGGAGCCCACCCCGTACCGGCCTAAATCCTCACGGGGCCGTCGGCCACGGCCTCTTCTGCCCAGCGTGATCGGTCGTGGGGACATGTCAGAGCGCAGAAAAGAAAGTCCCCGATGAGCACAAGACGGCGTGGTCCGGCCTGAGGGCGGAACCACGCCACCTTCGCGTGCGGCGTACTCAGGCGATGGCGTTCGGGCCGCCGCCGGTGAGGCGCATCATCTCGATGAACGTCGTCCACGTGCTGGCGGTGACGATGAGCACTGGGCCGGTCTTGTTCTTGGAGTCGCGGATGCCGACGTGGATGTCTCGGTCCGCGATCTCGACGCAGTTGCCGCCGCCTTGGTCGCTGTACGACGACTTGAACCACGCGCCCTCAAGCGCGAACTCGGTGGAGGGAACAGGCGTCCTGTGATCAGTCATGTCCATAGTTTCTCTTCGAGTTCCGTCAGGAACGACGCCGTCTGGGATGGCCCTGGCGCCGCCTTTACCATGGCATCGAACTGCCTCTGGTACTGCCCAACATCGGAGGGCTTCGACCACATGGTGATGGACCTGTAGCCGTCGCTCTGAACCACCGAGTCCAGCTCGTCGAAGTCCAGGACCGTGAAGCTGAATCCCGATCGGTAGGTGGACATGGCCTGCGGGATGATCTGTACTTCTACGTTGTCCTGCTGGCAGAGCCGAATGATCTCCGCGTACTGCCCGCGCATCACCTCGGGGCTTCCGATCAGGGTACACAGCGCGCTCTCGGTCAGGATGATGTGGACCTCCCGACCCCCTTCCAAGAGGCGTTTTCGCTCTATCCGCGCCTGAACACTCCGCTCGACAGCGTCGGTCGTCCGCTCCTCCACGATCTTGGCTGAGCCCATGAGTGCGCGCGCGTAGGCCGCATCCTGAAGTAGCCCGTGCACCACATTGTTCTCGTAGCCGCGGATGCGGACGGACTCGCGTTCCAAGCCGAGGTAGCGCGGCATGCCCGAGGGGAGCACGTTCCGGAAGGTCGTCAGCGGCTCGCTCTTGAGTGAGTCGCGCTGCATCTGGAGCAGAACGTCCCGGTCGCTGGGCTCGCTCACGCCGTATTCGTCCAGAAGCGCTTCGAGGTCCGCGAGTTTCGGCAGAGGGATCTCCCCGCCCTCGACCCGGCTCAACTTTGACCGCGAGAAGCCCAGCTTCGTGGACACGGCCTCGGCGGTGTACGAGTCCACGTCATCAGCGGACGAGGCTTCTTCCTCAGCGAGTCGCTTCTTCCGCTCGCGCAGTTCGCGCAGCTCCTTGCCGAGCATGACCCGTAGGTATGTCGGCCCGCGTCGTGCAGCCACCTGTCTCCTCCCTTCGGTGCGCCGTCCGTCAGACGGGCGCCTCTGTCCTGCCAACTCCCTTGCCTGTAAGCCAGAACGAGGGGTCAGCCCCGAGCCTGACACGTGCTGTGCCCTCTGCAACACCCTCAGCGCGCTAAATGGCACTTGCCACTTAGCGCACCTTCGGGGATTCACTTGAATGTTAACTAGCGCGCCCATCAAGCTTGTTGTGGAAGCCGAAGCGGCACCTATGTCGCGCGAAAACGTCGAGTGATTGACAAGGCAAGCCATGACGCGTGCCGCAACGGCCCCGTCGGCCGCATGCTCGTGCACACCGCCTGCCTGGGAGGCCCCCGATGAGCCATGCCACAGCCGTCGCACAGCCGACTGCGAAGCCGATGCCGAGGCCGCTAGCTTCGCGCTCTTTCGAAGTGGCCGTGGCACCGGACCGCGTCCGTGTCGCCCAGATGCGGCGTATCACCGTAGCGGTCATGCGGCTGTGGGACGTGCCCGCCCCGCTTTCCGAGGATGTGCAGCTTGCCGTCTCCGAACTGGTCGCCAACGCCGTCGAGCACGGCCACGGAAGCGTCGGCCTGCGCGTGCGGCACGCCGGCAGTGAACTCAGCGTCGAGGTCACCGACGAAAACCCGGCCCCCGCCCGATTGCGTACTGCTGAGGAGGATGACGTGTGCGGGCGCGGACTGTTTCTCGTCGCCGTCCTCTCCAGTAGGTGGGGGGTCAGTGACGACGGCATGACGACGTGGTGCACCTTCAACCTCCCCACCGGGAGGCCGTGATGGTCGCCGTGGACAACGCCACAGCCTCCCACCTCCTCTCCCGTCCGGTTTCCTCTCGGAACGAGACGCTGAGCAGGCTCGCCTTCGCCCTGGCCGCTCTCCGGCGGAAGTAGGCATCGGCGACGGACCCGGCTCTCTCCGGCGCGACGAGCCAATCGTCGGCGGCGCCTGGCCGCGCACCGGGGGAATCAGTGGCCGGCCCGGTACCGCGCCTGTCGGCCGATGTGTGCACTCCGGTCATGTGACCTGCAGCAAGGCTCAGTGCCGGAGGAGTGTCTGGAGAGGAGCGTCTCCCGCCGGCTACTCCCCACAGACAAACTGCCTCGGTCAGAGGAGGAGGAAGCAGTTACGAATCGCGGAACCGCTCCTCAGTTGAGCTGAACCCCCGCGCCCCAACTCCCATACGGGTCCGAGACGAAAGGCGAGTGCATGTCCAGCACGATTCTGAGCTGCAGCCCCTCGGTAGAAGCAGCGGTCGCTGCCGTACATCGATGTATCGAACGAGTCGGCCCGGGCGGGCGCCTGCCGGGCGCCGGGCATCTGTCGACGCAGCTCGGACTTCAAGTGCCCCACGTCGAGCGGGCACTCGTGGTTCTGGACACCTTGGGGACGATCGCGATCAGGCGTGGGAGTGGCGCTCTGATCCTCGCAGAGGGGCAGCCGCACCCCGACGATGTCGGGGTGGAGATGCTGATCCGCGGGCGGATTCTCTCCGGATTCTATAGACCGGGGCACGCGCTGCCGAGCGGGCTCCTTAGGCACCAGTTCCACCTGAGCCAGGGGCAGTTCGCGCGGGCCTGTCGGCATCTGGGGGGCGCGCCCTACAGGCCCGGGTTCTACATCGCCAAGCCGGCGGAGCACCGCACGTGTGTGTGCCCAGCGGTGCCGGACCGGCCTGCCGTCGCCGGGCCTGTCTCCTCCCAGCCTTAGCACACACCACTCGTTGTGGACCCGCGGTAGCCGTCGACTCACAAAGTAAGGACAGTCATGACGTCATCAGCTGATCATGTGATCGCATGCCTGAGCTGATCCAATTGCTAGGCAGCCATCTCCTGCCGCATCAGATCGAGCGCCTGAACCGCCTGGCCTCGCAGGTCGGGAAGCCGGTCGCCGGCGGTCCGTACGATCCTCTGCAACTGGTGCGGGAGCCGCTGAACTACCGCTTCAGCCATGGCGGTGTTCAGCGATTCGGTGGCCCCGCCGGGGTCGTCCGCAAGGAGCCGAACGTGGGCGACGGTGATCAGTTCGATCACTCGCCATTGCGGTGCGACGGTCGTCGTCACAGTAGGGCCGTGGTCGACCAGCCGTATGGCTACATCCGCGCGCCCCGTGCTCACCAGGCCGCGCAGACGGATCTCGTGCAGCGCGTAGGGGTTGAAAAGCGACGTGTGCCCCGCGCTACCCATCAAATCATCGGCCTCCTGCATCACGCCGTCGAAAAGCTGGGCATCACCGAGTTCGCCCGCCGCTCGGGCGTAGAGCGGCAGCACCGCCGCACGGGTCTCACGGTCGGGTGCCAGGGCCGCGGCATGGCTCAGCCGGTCCACCGCGGCGCCCCGGATGTGGGCCTTGCGCAGTTCGTTTCCGTGCATCCGCAGGGCGTAGCTGCTGAAGGCGCGATCGTTGAAGTGGGCAGCAATGCTCAGGCTCTTGGCGGTCCAGTGGGCTGCGGTGCCCAGCCGCTCCTCGGGAAGTACGTTTCCGAGCGCGACTCCGAGGCCGACCCGGGCGTGGGCAAGCAGACGCAGGACTTCGCGTTCGATGTGCCCATCGTCGAGGCGCGCTTCGAGACGGGCAACCAGCGGCCACAGCTCGGCGACGGCTTCGGAGGCATGGCCGCTCTGGCGGGCGATCTCGGCGAGGCGGACCGTGGAGTGTCCGAACTGGACCATCGCCCGGTGGTCGGTATCACTCGGATCGGTGATGCCCAGGACGTGCGGTGGCAGGCGAAGCTGCTCGGCGACGCGGCGCAGGGAGCCCACGTCGCCCAGGGTCTTCTTTCGCAGTTCAAGGGCCGAGATGTAGGTCTTGTCGTAGCCGAGGAGGTTTCCCAGTTCGGTCTGGTTCAGACCGTGGACGGTTCGGTGGAAGCGCAGGATGGCACCGAGGTCGCGGCTGCCCAGGATGGTGCGGGCCTGCGGGGTGGCCCAGTGCCACACAACGTGCTGGGCCGAGGGACGAGACGTCGGCGGACGTTCGGTGGCGGCCATGGCCTGCTACATCCGCCCGAACCAGGCGGCGATGGACTGTTTGTACCCCTGGGGCATGGTGAGTGCCGGGACTTCGATTGCGGTGAAGAGTCCAATTTGCTGGTGCTCGTGGCTGAGCACCGGATTCACTTCTGGTGTGAGGACCGTACAGCCGTAGGTGATGATGACGACGCGTCGCTCCGGGCGGGTCTGGGGCAGCGGCTGGTAAATCCACGTGTCCAGCAGCGGCCCTGCCTTCACCGTCCAGCCGGACTCCTCGTGCAGTTCGCGCTCGACCGTGGATTCGGGGCTGGGATCCGTTGCCTCCAGCCGGCCGCCGGGCAGCTCCCACTCGTCACGTTCATTCTTCAGCAGCAACACCCGGGCGCGCGAGTCCAGGGCGACACCTTTGACGGAAACGGGCCAGGTGGGAGGCGGGTACGCCATGAGTTTCCTCGCAGTGCGGGGCGGTGCCGGAGTATCCGGACCGTAGCACGGGGCGGTCAACGCGCCCTGGCCTTGGGCGATTTGCCGGAGTCGACAATCTGTCGCTTTACCTTCCGGGCTTCCGATCTCGACAGTGACTTCACTGGCCGCCGACGAAGGAGCACCACGATGGGACCCGGTGATCTGTTCTCAGCCCATTTCCTCGATCACAAGGCCCCCGGCGCACCCGCACGGTTCGCCGAGCAGTTGGGTGAGAGCGGCCTGGTCACTCTCGACGGGCTCGCCACCCGCGAGGCCGTATTGTCCTTCGCCTCCCGCGTCATGACGGTTTCTCCACACCGTGACAGTGACCCCGATGGACTGACCACCATCCGTGACTCGCCGCGCCACGCTGGCCGACCCGGGTTTGCCGGACTCGGCAGTGGGCAGCTCGACCCGCATACGGAGCGGTCCGGCCTTCCCAGTCCCCCGCGCCTGATGTTGCTGGTCTGCTCCCGCCCCGCTGACCGGGGAGGCGAGTGCCTGCTCACTGACGGACGCCGCGTGCACGCAGACCTGCTGCACCGGGGAGACGGCGAGGCCGCCGACGTCCTGTCCCGACCGCGGACGGCATACTTCGGCGCCGGAAATGGACACGCCTCCCAGGTACTCAGCTATCACCGTGACGGACGTGTGTCCATCAGACTGCGATTCGATGCCCTCGCCCGGTGGAGCCCTATCGTCCGGCCTCACCTGCCCGGCCTTCGGGCCGCGGCCCTCAGCCATCAACTGTCCTTGCGTCTGACGCCGGGCCAGGGATACCTCCTGGACAACCAGAGGTGGCTGCATGCCCGTTCCGCTTTCGTGGGTGACCGCGTGCACTGGCGAGCACTGGGAAACCCACGTTTCAACTTCCGCCACGGCTTCGCGCCGGCTGCGGGCGCACCACTGTCACCCACCGGGAGTTGTCCCGACCATGCAGTGGCGGGCCAGAAGTCGTCGGCCCGTCTTCTGAGGTGAGAGCCCCGGCGCGAAAGCGGCCATCGCCACACCGCTGCCAAGCAGCCACTGGGACGGGGGCCTTCCCCTTGGTCGTGAAAACCGCTTCCCGCACGCGGGGCTGTCTTCGGATCAGGAGGAGGTGGCGCCTGACCGCGCCCCGGCCGCGCTCCGTAGGGGAGCCAGCGGCCGGCCCGCTCAACCGCCTGCCCGCCATCGGTGCGTGAGGGTCCCGATCGGCGGGCGGGTGCACAACCCGGCAGTCGGACCTGGAACAAGGCTCGGGGCCGGACGAAGCGTGTGGGGAGGAGTCGCCTTCCAATGGCTCCTCCCCACACACGAAGTGCTCGAACGAGACAGGACGAACAGCGGTGACGAACCAACTTCGTCACCGCGGCCCGCCCGTTCCGGGGCCGACAGCAGGACAGGGACGGGATCCCCCGGCCCATTGCGGGTCGGGCAAATCTGCGCGCGTTTCGGGTCGTATTTCTGCACCGGGAAGGGGACGCTGTCCATGCAGCCCATCACCTACGTCTACGCCGACGACACCACTCACTCCCTCGCCGAACTAGGCGCCGCCCACCAAGGACTCTGTGCCTCGCCGCCAGAGCCGTCGCACATCGCTCTTCTGCTCCACACCTGCCAGCGCATCGAGTGGTACGCCGTCGCGGAAGCCATGCCGCCGGCGTTCGAATTGCTTGGTCAGTCCAGCGCTTACGGTCAGCGCGCGGCGCTCGTTCGTCTCGCACAGATCGCAGCCGGCTCTCTCTCCCTTATCGCCGGCGAGCGGTTCATCCACCGGCAGGTTCGTGAGGCCGCATCTCGGCTCATGCCGGATCACCCTCTCCACGGCGTAATCCACGACGCGTTGGTCCTGGCCACTCGCGCAAGGCAGGAATTCGGCCTCTTCGCACAGGTCGACTACAGCGACCTGCCTCACATCCTGTTCGACCGGCGACCGGCCGAGCCCCGGAGGCTCCTCGTAGTCGGCGGCGGGATGCTGGCGCGCGCCATCGCCGCAGCGCCGCCTCCGGGCTACGACCGCGTGGTGATGATGACCCGGGGCCCGCGCAAGCTACGCCGCCTGGTTGAAGGGCTCGGAACGGTGACCGTCGTACGGCACCCCAGCCTCGACCGGGCCCTGGGAGGCAGACCTTACGACACGGTCATCGCCACGACCAACCTGCACGGCGACTACCAGCAGCAGGTGCGGGCAGCCGCGACCGGCCCGCAGTCCCGCAGTGTCGTCGACCTGTGCTGCACACCCGCGCTGCCGGAGAGACCGAACGGCTACCGGCACCTGTACGACTCCGATGTGCTGCGCGTCCTCGCGGAGGCCAACCGCAGCATGGCCGACCGGGCGCTTCAAGCCCGCGAGTGGATCGCGCAGAACGTGGAGGTCACGGTATGACAAGCGACCGGACGGCGGATGTGCTCGTCGTAGGCGCGGGGCCGGCGGGGATGCTCGCGGCGGACCGTCTCGCCCAGTGCGGCGTCAACGTCATCCTCGTGGACGCCGGGCGTCACCACACCCGGCGTATCTGCCCGGTGGACCGGATGAAGTCTTGCCACGGCTGCCGCGGGATCTGCAACGTCATCAGCGGAGTGGGCGGCTCGATCCACTACGGCGATGGCGTGAAACTTTCCCGTTTCCCCAGCGGCCGACGTCTCGCGGAACTCCTCGGCCCCGCCCGGGCGGACCGACTCAGTGACGCGGCCCTCGACCGGATGTGCGGCGAAGACCGCCCCGTTTTCCGAGGGGCCCTGACCGGCGGCACGCCGTTCCAGGTCAAGGATTACCCCGTCGCCTCACTGAGTTCCGCTCAGGTCCGCACCCTGGTCGATCAGTTGTACATGAGTCTGGCCAGCAGCCCGCGTGTGACCATGCGCCTCGGGGTCAAGGTCACGGCCCTCCGGCCGGATGACCGCCATGGCTTCACGGCCAGCCTCAGATCGGCCGACGGCATGGAGACGATCGCAGCCCGCCGGGTCATCGCGGCCGTCGGCCGCCGAGGACAGCGCTGGTGGGCGCAGCAGATTCGTGACCTCGAACTCGATCACACGTTGCCCACCCCCTCCGTCGGGCTCCGCTTCGAGGCGCCCATCAGCCTCCTGCGCCGTGGGGCGCTCATACATGACGACTTCAAGACCACCCTGGTCCGTGCCGGGGTCAAGGTGAAGACGTTCTGCTTCTGCGCCGGCCCCGGCGGGGGTCGCCTCAAGTTCACAGACTACGCCGACCACACGCTCCTTGACGGGCACGTCATTCCCGAGGCGGGCGAGTCGGCCACGGGGAACTTCGCACTCCTTGCCCAACTCCGGGACGAGGTCGGCCAGCCGCGCGACGCCCGGTGGATCGAAAAGCACCTGCTGACCCCCTACCGCTCCCTGCGTGAGGACCGGCCGGGCAAACCAGTTCTCCAGTGGTACCCGGACTGGCGCACCAAACAGCTCACGTGCACGACCCTCGACGGCTTCGCGGAGCGTGCGGGGCACCTCCCCTCCCTCACTGACTACGGCGTCGCCAACCTCGCCGGCATCCTCCCCGACTCCGTGCACACCGCCATGCGCACCGTGTTCGAGGAGCTGATGCCGTCCTTCGCCGGACGCCCCCTCAGCAAGTACGACGCCGCCCGTATCGCCGTGATCGGCCTGGAGTTGGAAAGCCTCTGGGACGAACTCTCCCTCACCCCGCACATGGAGACGAGCCTTCCCGGCCTGTACGCCGCCGGGGACTGCTCCGGCCTCGCCCAGGGCATCCTCCAAGCCGCCGTCGCGGGCATCGCCGCCGCCGAGCACGCCATGGTCTCCTCCTCCCCCACCGTCGGAGATCCCGCGTGACACTCCCCGATGATCAGCGAGCCGTTCGCCTCGCCGAGCAGCACTTCGGTGACAACCTCGCCGCCGCGTTCGTCGGCGGCTCGTACGCTCGCGGCACGGCGAAGCCGACCAGCGACATTGACGTGTTCGTGCTCCTGAAGCAGTGTGACCAGCCGTCCGAGACCGCGTTCGCGAACGCTCTGCGCGCGCTCCATGAAGAGGCCGGTCTCCACTTCGACCACTGCGGCGAGATCTTCGACACCGCCAGCCTCGGCATGCTGCTCAGCTTCACCGAGCAGGCCCTTGCCGCGATGCCCGCGATCCAGCGGTCCGCCTGCTACCAGGCCGACTGCCCCCTTTCGGTGTTCCGCAAGGGCGACATCGTCTTCAAGTTCCTCGACGACCCCAAGCTCCACACGCTCGACCCCGGCCATGTGTTGCCCGCCTTGGAGAAGCGGGCTGCCGCGTACTTCGCGAAGTGGCCGATGCCCCGCGTCCAGGAACACAAGAAGGCCCTGGCGCTCCCCGAAGGAAGCGAACAGGCCAGCCTCGCGCGGACCTGGGCGCAGCGCCAGACGACGCCCCAGTGGATCGACACGCCGACGGGCGTGGGACTGGAGCGCTGGTTCGGGGCCGACCTGACTACGCGCGCCGGAGCCCTCGCCGCCGAGGCCGTCATCGATACGCCGTCGCCCAGCCCGAGCGTATGCCCCATTCCTCTGACCAACGGGGCCGTGCGCCGAGTCTTCGCGGCGCAGTGCCTCGCCCGTTCGACTCCCTTGGAGGCGATCTCATGACCGCAATCGACCTCGGTATGCCCTCCGTTCTCCGCCCGCCCATCTATACCCAGCCGCGCGAGCGGTTCGTCTTCCTGTACCCGACCACGGCGTGCGGGCTGCGCTGTAAGACCTGCTACGTCGGCAACACCAGGCTCAACGCCGCGAACACCATGACCGTGGAGCAGGCCGTCGAGATCATGGACTATTTCAAGATCACCGGCGGCCACGACAAGCTGTATCTCCTCGGCGGGGAGCCCACCTTGCACCCGCAGCTCCCGCAGATCGTCCGCGAAGCGCGGGCCCGCGGGTACACCGTCACCATCTCCAGCAACGGGGACTTCGAGGACCACGTCTTCGACCAGATCGGCCCGGACCTGCTCGGCTCGTTCAACTTCTCGCTGGAGTCCGCCGACCCCGTCCTGCACCGCAAGATCCGCGGCAACCCCTACAACTTCGACAATGTGACCAGCCGGATTGCTGAAGCCCGGCGCCGTGGCTACCAGGTCCGCGTGATGTGCACCGTCTCCAAGACCAACGCACCCGGCGCCCTGGACCTGATCCCCTTCCTCGCCGAACTCGGCGCCCACACCCTCTCGTTCCACAACCTCGGCAAGACCGGCAACGGCGCCCGGTTTCTCCAACCTCTCGGCCCGAGCGCGTGGATGGACTTCTGCGCCCAGATCGAGGCGTACCCGCCGGAGCCCCGCCTCGCCGTCTACTACCCACCGACATTCGTCCCTGCCGACGAACAGGCCCACTGGGCGGACCGTGGGTACCCCGGTTGCCCCGCCCGCACGCTGGACCGCCCTCACGTCTACCCCGACGGGACCGTCTTCGCCTGCCCCGTGTTCATGGACGACGACCGGCACTACGCGAAGTTCGAGAACGGGCAGATGGTCCTCAACCCGTCTCCGAACAACGAGTTGAACGCCTACTTCAGTGCCGACCCCGTGTGCACCGGCTGCCCGAACACCGGCACCTGCGGTGGCGGCTGCCCCGCCTACTCCCAGCTCCCGGCATACAAGGAAGACGGCTTCTACGCGTGTGACCGGAAGGTCACACCGCTGTGCATCTTGTGGACGGTCTCCGCCTGGGGCCCCCGGCCCACCGACTCCCTGCACTCCCTGCGATAGCGGAAGGCCACCCGATGACCGACAACCTGCAAGCCGGTGCCGCCCACGCCACCGTCCCGAAAGAGCCGTTCCTGTTCCTCTACATCACCCACCGCTGCACGCTGCGCTGCACGCACTGCTACATGGGTGACCGGCTGGACAACGAGATCCGGATGAGTCCCGCCAAGGTCGAGGAGATTCTGTCCGGCCTGCGCGTCCTGTACGGCCAGTACAAGGTGTACCTGCTCGGCGGCGAGCCGACGACGCACCCGGAGCTGGACGGCATCCTCGACGTGTGCAAGGCCCAGGGCTACAAGACCGTCATCACCTCCAACGGGCTCATCCCGCCCAAGGTGTGGCCGGTCCTAGACGACCGCCTCGACTCCTTCAGTTTCTCGATGGACGGGGCCCACCAAGAAACGCATGAGGCGATGCGCGGCGCGAACACCTGGGCCCCGCTGCTGCGCAGCATGGACCGTGCCATCAAGGCCGGCTTCCAGAGCCGCGCCATCTTCACCGTCACCACCGAGAACCGCGACGACGTGTTCGCCGCGATCGACCTGGCGGACCGGATCGGCCTGGAGATGCTGTCCTTCCACTACTTCACGCCCACCGGGCTCGGGAAGGACAAGCCGCACCTTCAGATCCCGCCCGCCGAGTGGATGGAGCTGTGCCAGGACATCCGCCGGCACGCTGCGGGCCGCCGACTCCGTACCTTCTACCCGCCTGCGTTCGCGACCCCGGAACACCTCCCCGAGATCAGCGCCCAGGGGTACGGCGGTTGCACGGCCCGGAACCTCGAACGCCTGGCGATCTTCCCCGACAACCGGGTTTACATCTGTTCGGCGTTCTTCGACACCGAGCTGCACTACGGGACCTGGCGCGACGGCGCGATCGTGCCTCGCCTCGTACGGAACACCAGCGAACTGACCCTCGTCAGCAAGGTTGCCCCTGGATGCCGCACCTGCGCCCACGCCGGCGTGTGTGGTGGCGGCTGCGCGGCGTACGACTACCTCCAGCGCACCCTCGTCAGCTCCGAGTGCGACCAGCAGACCATCCCCATCTGCCCCTTGTGGTCTATGCCGGCCGCGCCTGCCGACACGGAGCACCGGCTTGTGGATCTCCGCTGACCGTGATCGAGAAAGGTACGCAACCCTCATGACCTCGCCCCCGCAACCGAAGCGATGGATCAGCCTCGGGCTGCTGATCGGAGGGCACTCCCCGAGCAGCCACGTCCCCCCGCTCGGGCAGACGATTCCGCGCCCGCAACGGCAACCGCCTCCCGCCCAGCTCACCGAAAGAGAGCGGACCGCCGTGGCGACCATGCTCGCGGCGGGCTACGAACCACTCGTGCGCTACCCCGGCAGAAGGTCCTCCACCTGGGAAAGCGTGTGCAGCACATGCAGGCAGCCGCGCTTTCCGTCCCTTGAGGACGCCGAGTGCGGTGTCAGGTGCAGACACGTGAAGCGCCAGCGCAACACCACACGGTAGCGATCAACGGACGGCGTGTCAGGCGCTGTGCCACCGGTGGGCCCGGACAGCTCCGGGCCCACCGCCGTGATCACTCCGATACGAGTTTGCCAACCGCCCCGTCGATACGGTTAAACGTTCTCTCCCTGCCAAGGATCTCAACCGACTCGAACAGCGGAAGGCCGATGGTCCTGCCGGTGACGGCAACTCGGACAGGCGCCTGCGCCTTGCCCAACTTCAGGTCGTGCTCTGCTGCGACGGCCTCCAAGCCCTCCTTCAGCGCCTTCGTCGTCCACTCTCCGGCGGACCACCGCTCCCGGGTGGAGGTCAGGATGTCGCTCGCCCCCGCCTTCATCGCCTTCGTCCAGGACGCTTCGTCGTACGGCGCCTCGTCCAGGAACAGCCAGTCCACGTACCTCGTGATCTCGCCGAGGACCGTGATGCGTGTCTGCGCCAACTCGGCGAGAATGCGGAACTGCTCCTCGTCGAACTGCTCCGGAGCCCAAGGCGCGTACGGCGCCTCCAGCCACCGACGGCATGCCCGGATGAAGCTCTCCAGGGGCAGCGCGCGGATGTATTCCCCGTTGAAGGCCGTCAGCTTCTTCACGTCGAAGAACGCGCTCGCCTTGTTCACGTCCTCCAGCCGAAACAGCTTCTCCAGCTCGTCGTACGGCCGGATCTCCACGTTGTCGCCCGGCCCCCAGCCAAGCAGCATGAGGTAGTTCACCAGTGCGTCCGGGAGGAATCCCTCCCCGAGGTAGTCCTCCAGCGCCACCTTGTCGCGCCGCTTCGACAACTTCTGGCGCTTCTCGTTGACAATGACCGGCAGGTGCCCCCAGACCGGCGGCTCGACACCGAACGCCTCCCACAACAACTGCTGCTTCGGCGTGTTCGACAGGTGCTCCTCGCCACGGATGACGTGCGTGATGCCCTCGCGGATATCGTCCGCAGCGTTCGCCAGGACGAACACCGGGTTCCCGTTGCCGCGTGCGATCACGAAGTCCTCGATGGCATTGTTCGGGAACTGTGTGGAACCACGAACGACATCGTTGACAACCGTTACGCCCTCGTCAGGCGTCCGGAACCGCAGCGCCCGGCCCTCCTGATACTTCAGACCCCGGTCCCGACAGAATCCGTCATAGCCCAGGTGCTGGGAGCCGGTGCGCTTGATCAGTTCCTCGCGAGTGCAGTCGCAGTAGTACGCCTTGCCCTCGCGGGAGAGGCGGATCGTCGCTTCCCGCTGCCCCTCGGTGTTGTGGGACTGGAAGTACGGTCCCTCGAAGACTGAGTCCGACTCGTTGATGTGGATGGCGGACAGGGCGCTCAGGATGCCGTCCACCCACTCCGGCCGGTTCCTGGCCTCGTCGGTATCCTCGATGCGCAGCACGAACCGACCACCTGCTTGCTGTCGGGCGACGGCCCAGTTGAAGAGGGCGGAGCGTGCTCCTCCGACGTGGAACATGCCCGTCGGGGACGGTGCAAAGCGAACTCGGATCGCGTCGTCTGGCATGGTCCCAGGGTAGTCGGCGCACGGTATGCAAAGCGCCTGGCGCTGGCAGCGGCAGCGGCAGCCGAACAAACTGAACGAGGCTGCTGGCCGCGATCACGAAGGTCGAGAGCCCCGAAGGGGGCTGCAGGCTGAGACCCCGACTCGGGCCATCACCGATGATTACGTGAGAAGCATCGGACGTTCAAGTCCATCGATGCGATCTCACAGCGCCCCCGTGCGCTCACCGTTTCAAGAGTCATGTCCTTGGTGCTGCTGGTCAACCTTTCCCGGCTGCTGACCCGTGACGGTCAGGGCCAGGCCGCCTATGGCCTCCTCACCCGTCTCAACCACGCCGCCCCCCCAGTGGGAGAAGACCGAGATCGACGGACGCCCCGTCGACCTGTCAGCGCTGACCAGCGCCGAGGCTGATCACCGGCAGGTGTGCCAGGATCTGTGGGTCACCCTGCTCGTGGACGGCGCCCGTACTCTCGCCCCCATCGGCCGGTGGACCGAGCCAGCCGAGGCCATTGCCAAGCCCCTCGGCATCGGCAACCGACTCCTCGACGGCCGCCAGATCGGGATCATGTCCCTGATGGAACAGGGACTGGACCAGCAGGCCCGCGACATGATCGACGCCACCCAGCCCACGGAACCCTGGGAGACGCCCATCGGCCTGCTCCTGCGCGCCCACTGACAGTGGAAGTTCTGGGACCCGACCTCACTCCCGGAACACCTCGCCTCCTACTCGAGGGTCGCCGTCGAGGGCATCCCGGCCGGCCGCCTCTACCCCGAGACGGGATGGGCATGAGCGCCGGCGCATCCGCACGCTCGGGTCTCCCCGCAGTGAAGGTACGACGTTCGCACAGGAGGCAGTTGGGCGCATCGCCACGTGGACGGATGCCTCATGGGCACGGGAGAGCAGCCGTGTGTGGCAGGCAAGCGGAGCGGGAAGTGGGACCTGGTACGTCAAGAAATAGCCCAAGCACGGCAGTGTCCTGCGCGGCAGGCGGCGAGAGGCCGACACCCGGCGGTGGAACTACCGACGCCGGACCGCTAGGAGGCCGCGCACGTCATCAAGAACGCATAGTCCGCCCTGGACCAACACAACGCGAAGGCCAGTGATCACCTGTTCAAGAAGTTACTGCAGTGGAATTCTGTGAATTGTCGTCCATGTATAGCTGTTATCGCGTCTTCGCAGTTCGACCAGTTGAACCTCGTGTATCCGCATCAACACAGGAGGCAGACTACGCAGAGGAGAAATGCTCGCGCGCACAGCATCTGTCGGTACAGGGCGGTTGCAGTAGGCGATGCCGATGTGCGGTCGCAGGCTAGCGGCAGTTCGACCTTGAGTAATACCGTGACGTTCTCCAGCGGCACCGAGAGCAGTATGCAGTTCTAGAATCGGATGCCAGGGAGCAACGCTGTAGCGAATCGCACCGGTGGATGCCGTAAGAGGGACGGCAACAAGATCGAAGCTTGCGGGAACCGCATCACGTGCTGCGGCACCGAGACTTCGAAGCGCGGCTTGGGAGAGAGTGCCCGCGTCCCCGACACGCCCGAGTGTCAGGTGAAGACTCGCTCGGTTCACGGCGTCGAAGCGGAGGTGCTCTAACGCCTTCTGACACTCAAGTACCTGGGCGGCGAAGGGCTCCGAGTCGGGGACGAGCATCCAATAGAAGGCGCGTGTGTCTGGCTTCCACCCTGGGCGTTCCCAGTGGTTGACCATGTGCGTGACAGTGGCGAATGCTTCCCAGTCGTGGGCAGCGACGGCGCGAGGGTCGTCGCTACTGGTCGGGGGTATCGGCGGAAATGTGGGGGCTTCTGCGCGGTGGCGCACCTTCTGCTGTCCTTCCCGGCGTCCGTATATGCCGGGTCATCGTTGCAGACCCCACAAGCGCTCGGGTGTCGGGGGTGGTCCGCCACGCTGACAGCGTGTCCCGGTAGTCCTGAACGACTGCAAGGCTTTCAAAGGGACGAGCGTGGACAGCAAGGTCGGTTGCTCTCTGCACAACGGAGAAAATGGGGGGACCGCCGTCATCATCGAGTACCTGATGGCCAATGGACATGGCCTGCTCGGCATCTGGGTTTCGCCCCACAAGGAGAGCGGTGGCTACATCAAGATTGACCAAGGCGTAACTCCAAGGGGAGTCGACCTCTTCGATGTGCCGGTTGATCTTTCCCGCGTACCGCACGACTTTCTCCGTATCGTTGAGCGGCACGTAGGCGGTGGCGGCGTTGGCAAGAGTCCGTGCGAGTCCGTAAGGCTCGAAGCTGATGCAGGAAGTCAGTCCTTCGGGAACGTGGTGACGGCCGCTCAGTTCTTCTGCTGCACCCACAGCACGATCGACTCCCCTATGGTCTCCGAGCTGGCCCAGAGCCCTGGCTCGGCCGTTGACCTGAAGCCGGATGGCTTGGGGGTTGTGCGGATCGATATCGACGCCAGCGTTGGCCCACTCAAGCGCCTCGCCGTAGCGCCGATCGTAGTAGGCGGCGAGGGACCGTGTACCAAGAGCCCACATCGCAATGGACGGGGCGTCTGCCTCCTGGGCGAGCTCGACGGCTTCCTCGCAGTACGCCTCGGCGACGGCGGACCGGCCAGCGTTAACCGCCATGTAAGCGAGCAGGCCGGAAGCCTGCGCTGCCAAGTAGAAGACTCTGCGGCGGAGGCGAGCTGGCTGCTGACCCTCGATCAACTCCTGGAGAACTGACCTTAGGTCGAGGGCCTCGGGCGCCAGCCGCATCGCCCCTTCCCGTTCGTAGCGGTTGACCAGTCCTTGAACTTGTCCGAACAGGAGATCGAGCGCTACTGGATTGGTATTGGACATGAAGGTGGAACCACGCCGCTGAGCGATGTGGAACGGGCTGTCCCACGTCACCTCTGTCTGGTCGCTGTCCGAGCGGGAACGGCCTCCCGGAACAGGGATCGGCGTTAGCTCAGAGGGGACTTCAAGCCTTTTCAGCAGTGAAATGATCTTATCGATATGCGTGAGCCGACGGCACCCCGACTCCAACTCGGACAGCGTGGCCTGCCCGATGCCGCACAACTGCGCCATCTCTCGCTGACTCAATTGAGCGGCGGCCCGGAGAAGACGGAGAACCTTACCGAAGTCCCAGGCGGCCAAGGCTTCGGCGACGGCAGGGTCCCGCCAGGCTCTAAGCGGAAGCCGTGGGGTGCCGTTCCGCTCGCAACTTCCGCAGCGGCGACCCGCATTATAGCGGCTGAGTTTGAAGTCGCACTGCGAACAGAGCCGGTTGGGCTTCGCGTCGAATGCCAAGGTTCCTCCGCACTGGCAGAACTGTCCGACAAGTTTGCCTCAATGCCGGTGGCAGCGTGATCGGTTTTTGGAAATCCGATAGTCGATCAGACGCTCTGCTTCTCTGCGGCACTATCGGCGTCCGCGGGATCCGCTAACGCACTGCGGCTCCCCAAGCCACGTTGCCGAAGAACCGAGCAGTTTCTAACCCACGGCTGATACAACCCGTCCCGCCGAGAGCGCGCAGCACTCAGGAGCACCTTGATGACTGATGTCCCCAAATCCCAAGTCGACACGAGCAAGGCGCATCCGGCGCGGGTGTACGACTGGCTGCTGGGCGGCAAGGACAACTACGAGGTCGACCGCGCCGTCGGCAAGCAGCTGCCCCTCGTGGCGAAGCGCAGCGCCAAGCAGAACCGTGCCTTCATGACGCGGGCGGCGGGGTGGCTGGCCGGCGAGGGGATTAATCAGTTTCTCGATATCGGGACGGGTATCCCGACGGCGCCTAATCTGCACCAGGTCGTGCAGCGGATCGTTCCGACGGCTCGGGTGGTGTACGCGGACAATGACCCGATCGTGCTGCGGCACGCCGAGGCGCTGCTGGTCAGTACCCGGGAGGGGAAGACCGCCTACATCCAGGCTGATGTCCGTCGCCCGGATCTGATTCTGGAGCACGCTCGGGGGTCTCTGGACTTCGGGCGGCCGGTAGCGGTGTCGCTGGTCGCGCTGCTGCACTTCGTTGGGAACGAGGACGATCCGTACGACATCGTCCGGACACTCGTCGGCGCGCTGGCGCCCGGAAGTTTCCTGGTCCTGTCGCACGGGACGTTCGACTTCGAGCCGGACGGTGCACGGACGATCGCGGCGCCGTACCAGCGCGGTGGGATCACCATTCACCCCAGGTCCAGGGTTGAGGTGGAGCGGTTCTTCGAGGGTCTCGACCTCGTGGAACCCGGTCTGGTCATCGCCCCGAAATGGCGTAAGGACAAGCAGCGCCCCAGCCAGGCGCGCAGTGCCGTGTACGCGGGCGTCGCTGCGGTCCGGGGCTCTTGAACTCTCCCTCATTCTCGAGGACTTGGTGCTCGCTGAGTCCTCTTCGAACTGGCTGCCGGGGCCCTGGCCCTCTGCCGTCCGCGTGTCCTTCCCCCGTGGGCTGCGGTTGACAGAGCGGCGCCTACTCCGGCCCCGGCAGCCTTCTCCCCGTCATCCGTTGTACGACCGACTGCGTGCTTGAAGGGCCCATGACGACGACACTCCGGCGACACCGGCAGACCGGCACGGTTCGAAACAGTCTGCTTAGCGTGCGGGCGCGCCTGATCCTGGTGGCCACCGTCGCGGTCACGGCCCTCGTGGTCCTGATGGCGGTGAGCGCGACGCGCGACTGGGAGCGGCAAGCCGCGCTGCGCGCCGACAGCGCCACCGGTAAGCTGGGGGGAGAGGCGTCGCTGCCACTGTTCGTGGGTGCGCAGGCGGAGCGGCGGCTGACGGCCGCTTACCTCGCCGATCCGACGAAGGCGAGCCGGGCGGCGCTGGAGGAGCAGCGGGCGGTCACGGACCGGGGCATCAGCTCGTTCCAGCGCTTGTCGGGCTCCGAGCTGGAGGCCAGCCAGCCTCATGAGTGGGAGTACGTCGTGCGGGTCTACGACAAGCTCGACGCTCTCGCGGACGCACGTCAGCGGGCCGATACCCGTGCCGGCCCTGCGGATGAGGTCACCGGCTACTACAGCGAACTCCTGGTGACCATGATCGAGTTCTACCAGGCGCTGTCGGCGATGGACGATGCGCACCTCACCGCTGAGACAAGGGCTCTGGTCGGCTTGTTCTGGGCGTCGGAGGGGTTGTCGAAGCAGGACATGCTCATCGCCCAGGCGCGCGAGAGGGGGCGGATGTCGGCTGGGGAGAGGTCAGCGTTCGCGGAGGCGTACGGCGCTCAGCGGGTGATGTACGAGCGGTGGATCGCTCCCTTCCTGCCGGCGCCGGACAAGGCCGAGTACGAGCGGATCATCGCCAGCGATGAGTGGAAGACGAAGGAGAAGGTCGAGGAGGCGCTGATCTCGGCGGCGGCGGTCGATGCGAGCGGTGCTGTTGAGGCGTTGCCGCGGGAGCTGGAGCGGTGGGACGGGGCGTACGGGCCGATCACGCAGCAGCTCGGTGCGCTGAACGCCTCCCGTACGCAGGGGTTGTTGGCGCACGGGTACGAGCGGGCGGACGAGATCCGTGACCAGGTGGTATGGCAGATCGCGCTGAGTCTCACCGCGGTGCTGCTGATCGCCTCTCTGATCATCGGCGTGATCCGCTCGGTCACCCGGCGGCTGCGTACCATGCAGAGTCTGGCGGAGGATACGGCCGAGCGGCTGCCCGAACTCGTCGGCCGCCTTCAGCAGGGACACCATGTCGAAGTGGCGGACGAGATCCCCCAGCTGTCCGGCCGGCGCGATGAGTTCACCGGCGTCGAGCGAGGGCTCGCCACGGCGCTGGCGATGACGATCGAGATGGCCGACCAGCAGGCCGCCGACCGGCGCGGCTTCTCCGACTTCGTGGCGGCGACCACCGCTCGTGCGCTGAACCTCATCAACGGGCAGCTCGACACCCTCAGCGCCCTGGAGCTGAAGCACCAGCAGGACGACGGCCTCGTGGGCGAGTTGATTGATGTCGATCACCGTGGCAGCCAGGCCCGCCGTCATCTGGACAACCTCCTGAGCCTGGCGGGCGCCGTCCAGCAGACCTACACCGAACCGAAGTCGCTGGCCGCGCTGGTCCAGGACGCCGCCGCCGAAACCCACGCCCCCGATCGCGTGAAGAACAAGATCAGCGCAAACGTGTGGATCGGCCCCGGAGCGGTGAACGACGTGCTGCACGTCATCTCTGCCCTCCTCGACAACGCGCTCGCCTACTCCCCGCCGGACGCCGACGTGCGCGTTTCCCACGTCACGGCGGTCAACGGCACGGCAGTGGAGATCGAGGACCGCGGCAAGGGCATGACTCCCGAGGCGTACGCGCGGGCCAACGGCATCCTGTCCAACCCGCCGACCTTCGCAGCCATCTCACGGAAAAGGGACGGGCGCCTGGGCCTGTTCGTGGTCGCCAACCTGGCGCGCCGGCACCACCTTCTGGTGTCCCTTCGCCGGTCGGACTACGGCGGCACCACGGCCGTGGTCCTGCTGCCCTACACCGTTAAGTGCCCCCAACCCGCCCAGCGCCCCCAAGCGACAACCCTCGTCGCTCCGGCAGCACTGCCGGCCCAGCCCCTGCCCGCACAGCAGCTTCCGAGAAGGCTGCCCGGTCCGGCCAGCGAGCAGCGGACTCCACTGCCCGTCCGCACGAGCACCGACTCCTCAGCCGCCGCGACCGGCCCTGCTCTGGAAGCCGGCGGCGCACCGCGCCTGCCGAAGCGCAGACCGCAGACCCACATGGCCCCGCAGCTCGCCGAGCCCGCGCCGACCAGGCCCGGTTACGACCCGGCCGGCGACCGCTCGCCCGAGGAAGTAGCTGCCACCTGGGGCAGCTGGCAGCGCTCCTGAAATCCGGAACGGCGTCGCCGCAGCCCTGGTCGCCGAACTGAATGACGCCGGATGGGTCGAGACCCACAAGCCCACCACCGTTGCAGCCCGCATCAGTACTGCTGGGGCAGTCGAGGAGGAAGACCGAAGTTGATCAGGACACGGACACCGAACCCCGAGATCCAGAAAATCCTGGACGCCCGGATCCAGAAGGTCACGGGCGTCCGGGGAGCTGTGGTGCTGGCCGAGGACGGTCTGGCCATGTACTGGAGCCTCTACGACGAGGCGACCGCCGAACGCCGTGCCGCGGTGGCCAGCTCGCTGGGCAGCCTCGCCGTGGCCGTCGCCACGGAAGAGGAAGCGGGCCATGTGCGGCGCACGCTGATCGAGATGGAGGACGGCTACTTCAGCATCGTCCGCTGCGGCCTGCTCAGCTATCTCGCTGTCAGCATCAGGGCTGACGCCGACCTGGGAGTCGTCGGCTACGAACTGACCGAGCTCAGCCTCCAGCTCGGCGACGAGCTCGACGCAGCCGACCGCCGGCCCTCTAGCCCGGGCGGTGTCCCGAGGTGAACCGTGCCGCTCCCGGCCGCCGTTCCCGGCCGTGGTCGGCAACCGGTGGCCGGGTGCGGGAGATGACGGACGACATCCGCCTCGACACCTGCGTCACGCCCACCAGCGCCCCCGGCGGGCCACCTCCCGGCACACCACACGCGGATGCCCTCGCGTTGTGTCGGCCTGTGCGTGCGGTGGCCGAGCTTGCCGCCCTTTTGAACGTCCCGGTCGGCGTCGCCGGTGCCCTGGTCGCCGACCTGCGGGACGCCGGATGGGTCGAGACCCGAAAGCCCAAGGAACTGACCGACGACGCCGTTGTCAGCGTCGCCCTTCTGCGCCGAGTGAAAGAAAGACTTGAGAATGCCAACGTCAGCTAACCCCGGGCCGAGCGCCTCTGAGCCGGTAAAGATACTGGTCGCCGGCGGTTTCGGGGTCGGCAAGACTACCTTCGTCGGTGCGGTCAGCGAGATCGAGCCGCTGAATACCGAGGCCCGGATCACCGCGCTGAGCGAGGGCACCGACGACCTCACCCACCTCGACGGCAAGACCACCACCACCGTCGCCCTGGACTTCGGCCGCCGCACCCTGGGCGAGCACGTCCTGTACCTGTTCGGCACACCGGGACAGGACCGCTTCTGGTTCATGTGGGACGACCTGGTCCGCGGCGCGATCGGCGCGGTCGTCCTGACCGACACCCGCCGCATGGAAGACGCCTTCGCCGCCGTCGACTTCTTCGAAGCCCGCGAACTGCCCTTCGTCATCGCCGTCAACCACTTCGACGGCAGCCACCGGCACACCACCGACGAAATCCGCGACGCCATGGCCCTCACCCGATCCGTCCCCGTGCTCCACCTGGACGCCCGCGACAAAGAGGACTGCCGCAACGCCCTGGTGACCGTCGTCGAACACCGCCTCGCCCTCACCCTCGCCACCGGGTAGAAGGGAAGACCAGCATGACGCTGACCACCGAACCGTCGTCAAGCATCGACCTGTTCGCCGACACCGCTCTCGACAACCCGCACCCGCTCTACGAAGTCCTGCGCCGAACAGGCCCGGCCGTATGGCTGGAGCGTCACGACGCGTGGTTCGTCGGCCGGTACGAAGACGTGAAAGCCGCACTCAGCCGGCCGGAGATCTTCTCCTCCGAGAACGGAATAGCCCTCACCACCGAGGCCAACCGGCAGTTCCTCAACGGAACCGTCCTGGAAGCCCACGGCATGAGCCACATCCAGCTGCGCCGCCCGCTGTCCCACCAGCTCGCCCCCGTGCCATGAAGTCCCTGATACCGGAGATCAAATCGCGCGCCGCGCCCCTGGCGACCGAGTACATCAGCTGGGGAACATTCGACGCGGTCGAGCTGGCGACAGAGTTCGTCGCCGGCCAGGTCGTGCACCTCATGGGCCTGCCCGACTCCACCCGCCCTGAACTGGTCGCCTCGGCTGCGGCGACGTTCGACATGTTCGGCCCCGACAACGCCCGCTACCGCGAAGCCGCCCCCCTGGCCGCCGCGACGATGACCTTCCACAGCAGAGAAGTATCCCGTAAGACGGTACGGCCGGGGTCGTGGACGCACGCGCTGTATGAGGCGGCCGACGCTGGCGACATCGGCGAAGACGACGTGGTGCCGCTAATGTCCGCCTACACCACCGCCGCAATGGACACCACGACCCACGGCATCACCGCCGCACTCCACCACCTCGCCGGCCACCTCCGGTACTTCAAGGAACTGCGGGCCGGACGCCTCGACGCCGCCGCAGTCTTCAACGAAGCCATCCGCCTGGACGCCCCGATCCAGGGGTTCGGGAGAGGTGTCACCCGCGACACCCGCATCGGCGACACCCCCATCCGGGCGGGCGAGCAGGTGTGGCTGTCCTACGGCTCCGGTGGCCGCGACCCCCGCCAATGGGGCTCGTTCGCCGACACCTTCCGCCCCGGCGGAGACCTCCACCTCGCCCTCGGCCACGGCCCCCACGCCTGCGCCGGCCGGCACCTCGCCCTCGCACAGGCCGCCAGCCTCCTCGAAGCCCTCGCCCACTACGGCACCCGCCTCGAAAACGCAGGCAACCCGGTCCGGGCCCGCAACAACATCCTCCACGGATGGGAAACCCTCCCCCTCACCATCACGCCCGACCGCCGCCGGACCAGCCGTCCGCCCAGCAGCACCGGCACGTGAACCCCACGCCATTTGTGGCCATGCCGCTGCCCGTTCCTGCCAGAGAGGTCGCTGTTCGCGATCACCCCTGAAGCCGAAGACACCTCGCCGCAAGAGCGCATGCAGCAGTCGCTCGACCGGGCGCGGATCACAGCCCATGTGGACATGACGGATGATCAGTCCACGCTGCGTGTCGTGCTGCTGGGCAGCAGCTGGCTGCCCTTCCTCCACTTCCTGGACGCCGGCGAGGCCACGGAGTGGCTGAAGAACGCGGGGATCGAGGCCACCGCGGACACCGACGAAGAGGACAACGTGGTGCTCCACCTGCCCGCCGGCACGGTGGACGCGACCTGCTCACCGCAGCCTACATCCGCGCCGAGGACGCCGCCGACACGCTGCAACACGCGCTCCACCAGGGCGGCATCGACCTCGCCGAAGTCCCCGGCGAGACCCAGGACGCCTTGGTCATCGAGATCGCTGACTCCGACAACCTCGAAACGGGGGTGAACCTCGGCGTGCTGCTGGGCGCCGACGACATCGCCCACGGCCTCGCACTGCACCGCCCCAAGGGCATGCATTGCCCGCGCGTCCGTGAAAGGCGACCAGCAGAGGCGCCGCCCATGGCCGGAGCCTGGCGGGCACATACAAGAGGGCGGGTCTGGTCGGAGTAGGCAGCCAATGCAGTCCGGACTGAAGCGGGTCCTGGATCGGCGGTGACGGCCGGATGTTCAGAAAGCCGCGCGCGAGTTCCGGTGTGCAGGCATGCACGGGGTTCCTCCGTGAAGGGATATGTAGCGGTAGGCGGTTGAGCAGCACGTCTGATGGCGAATCGATTCTCGGGCTCGGTCGCTCCCGACTCCGAAGCAGGCAGGTCGTGGCCGGTAGGTGACTCTCATCTTTTTCGGTGTCAACGAAACATCTGACTTGCTCATTGTGAAGTCAGCCACTGGCATACCTGACTATGCTGGATGAAAGTCAGGGTGTCGCTGCCCCTCCGCGAGCCGCCGATCAGGCGGTCACGCGCAGTCCGCGCGCGATTTCCACAGTTCTGTCGATCGGCGACGTGAGCTGGGTGCCCAGTGGCTACGCGATCTGGTGCGCGGTGGCCGGGGTCATCGCAGCTGTCGGGCCGGTGCCGGGATCCCTGCTCATCACCGCCGGCCGGCGGTGGGTGTTCCTCGCGAACCTCCCGGTCGGGATCCTCGCCCTCGTCGCCCCGGCCGTCTCCCGACGCTGCTGGCGACAGCCACAGCGGGCCTTGCGGCCCACCGGACCTCGACCGGTAGCGGCGTCATCGACATGACGCGTCAGTTCGGGTACGTACCCGGCGTCAGCGTCGTCCTCGCGATCGTCGGGACGCCGCCCCTGGTCCGACAGCGCGGCACACAGGCTGTTCGTGCACGGCTGGTGGACGGTGGCGATCGTCGAGCTGCTCGCGGCAGGGGCCTGTCTGGGGCCGCTCAACCGACGCGCAAGTCCCCGATGGCCGGCATGCATCGACCGGGCCGCCCGGATATGACGAAGTCCATGACCACGGGTTCCGCCCGCAGTCCGCCGCGGTACTGCTTCCCAGCACGAACTCCATGCAGCGGGACGCTATCCGCGCTGTATCGGCCGCCCGTACCTCACAGTTGAAAGAGAGCAGACCCTCATGTCCATCTCAGTGTTTGCCATTACCTTCGACGCCCACGACGCCAAAGCAGTCGCGACCTTCTGGGCCGAAGCCCTGGGCAGGACTGTTGCCGACGGCGCTGACACGACCGGCGCGACCGTCGCAGCCGACCCGGAGATCCCGGGATCCCAGATCGGATTCCGTCAGGTCCCCGAGGACAAGACAGTCAAGAACCGGATGCACTTCGACCTCGCCACCGACGATTTCGACGCCGAGGTGCGACGGCTGACCGGACTGGGCGCCACCAAGCTGAACGAGATCAATGCCGGTATCCACTACGCGACGCTCGCCGACCCGGAGGGGAACGAGTTCGACCTGATTGCCAGGTAGACACCGCCTGCCCCGTGGCCGTCCGAAGGATTCTCGGCCGGTCACGGGGCCTCGCTGTAGTCGATGTCGAAGCAAGATCGGTAGCCGGCAGGCTGACTATACGAAACAAAGGCCAGTGTAGGGTTGAAATCATGCAATCAGAGAGAGGGACCGCCGGAAGTGCTGACTCTCGGGTGATTACCCCGGTCGGCAACTTCGTCGACCGTGACGATTGGGCGACAGAGGGAATGAGGTGCTCGATCGAACGGGCGCTGGAAATGGTTGGAACGCGCTCGGCCATGATTCTCCTGCGGGAGACTTTCCTCGGCATTCGGCGCTTCGATGAGCTCACCCAGCGGACCGGGCTCAGCGATGCCATCGCCGCCAAGCGGCTCAAGGCCCTGGTGGAGGACGGGCTGCTTGTTCAGCGGCCGTACCGTGAGCCCGGTGCCCGTACGCGCCACGAGTACGTGCTCACCGACCGAGGGCGCTCAGTGTTCCCCATCATGGTCGCACTGATGACCTGGGGCGATGGGCTGGGTGAGGGAAGCGGCCTGGTGGACCTGTTTCACGCTGATTGCGGCGAGCCCGTCGAGTCCGTTCTGCGGTGCGCGGCGGGTCATGAAGTGAGTTTGAGCGAGACCCATGCCCGGCAGAAGGAGAAGAGCTGATCCCGTCCCGTGTTGTTGGTCAACGCCGCTTACGCCGGATCCGCGACTGATCCGCATCCGGGAAACCCTCGCGAGCGGATCGGCGGGAATGCCGAGCCGCAACCGCGCTCTGTACCACTGCGGCGCGGCCACGGCCGGCATCTGGGACCTGTCCGAGACCCGGTGGGCATGCCGAGGCGATGGGGTCGGTTCAGCTGTGGGGGCCGTTCAGGAGCTGAGCGTGTGTCCGGGCGTATTCACCGACGGTCATCGATCGTCGGCCGGTGAGCTTCTCGATGTTGTTGTCGGCGCCTGAGAGGCGGCCGATCCGGTAGTCCAGCATGGTGCCGCGGATGTGCACGACGCCGAAGGGGGGGGGACGCCCGCTTTGGTGAGGTAGTCGGCATACTCCTCCACGGGCGGGTTCTCGAAGACGATCCTCCTGCCCAGGGCGTCGGAGAATTCGGCCGCCATCGTCTCCTGGTCCATCTCGGCGGGCCCGGAGAGATTGATGGTTGCGCCGATGTGTTCCTCGGGGTTCAGGAGAAGTGCGGCGATGGCACGTCCCTGGTCCTCCGCGGCGACCGGTGAACTGGTGCCCTTGCCGACCGGCATCCACAGGATGCCCTTCCGCAGGTGGGGCAGCACCCACGGGTACGTGAGCCACTCCAGGAACATGGTCGGCCGGAGGTGGATGACGCTCAGGCCGGACCAGTTGAGTACCTGTTCGGCGACGAAGGTGTCGCGGCTGGACGGGCTGGTGGCCTCTCGGTTCGCGGACCTCTGAGAACAATTGAGGACGGCCTTGAGACCTGTCTCCTTCGCGGCCTGGGCGAAGTTGACGGTCGCCTGGAGGAGTCCCGGCTGAACGGGGTAGCAGAGGTACACCGCGTCCACCCCGCCCTCCATCGCGGGGCGGAGGGTGTTGATGTCGTGGAAGTCCCCAACGATGACTTCGGCTCCCTGGTCGGCGAGGTCCTGGGAGCGTGCGTCGATGCAGTGCACAAGGGTTCTGACGTGGAGTCCGAGAGCAAGGGATTCCCGGACTGTGGCCCGTCCGGTGTCGCTTGTCGCTCCCGTGACGAGGACTGTCGTGGTGCCCGTCGAAGCAGACATGGGTAACTCCACTGTGTATACGGACGCACAGCCCGATCCGGTCGGGGCACGTTCTTCAGGGGACGGCGCGATCGCCGCCGATGGGGTGCGCGAGTTCACCGACTACGTCGACGACCCGCTGTTGCCTTGCGGCTCTGTGAGGGGCGAGCCAGAGCGCCTTCTCCCGCCCTTCACAGAGCCGACTCGTACCTGCTGCCGCGGAGTTATCTGTCGAGAGCCGAGGCCGCGAAGTCCCAGAGTCGGTCTGCGGCTGCGGGGTCCACGGACCACCGGGCCACCGCGTTGGCCATCGCCTGGGGACCACCGGCCATGAACTCGAAGCCCCCCTCGACGACCTTGGCTTCCTGGTTGTCCTCGAAGTAACGCCCCGTTACGCCTTCGAGGAGCGGTGACGCGGCCAGAAGAACGCTGACGGCAGCGCCTTGTTCGGGCGTCTTGAAGTGGTCCGGTGTGATCAGGTTGCCGTCGGCGTCCTGCGAGCCGAGAGCCTGCGGTGTGGCCGAATTCAGATGACGCGCCAGATTCGTATGGATCAGCCCTGGAGCACACGCGTTAGCGCTGATTCCGTCCCCCGCCCATCGGCGGGTGATGCCCGCGGCAAGGAGAACGGCAGCGGCCTTCGACTGGGCATACGCAAGAAGGGGATCGTACGGACGCCGCTCGAACTGCGGATCGTCGAAGTCGAAGACCGTCAGCAGTTGCGCCCCCGAGCTGACGACGACCACGCGCGCACGACCGGCGGCCCGGAGGGCCTCATGCAACCCCCTGACCAGCGCGAAATGGCCCAGGTAGTTGGTGGCCAGCTGCATCTCCCAGCCCACGGCGCTGACCTGCCGCTCGGGAAGCATCATTATTCCCGCGTTGGCGACGACAGCGTCCACCGGCCCCTCCCATGCCTCACAGAAGGCGCGTACCGAGTCCAGGTCGGTGAGATCGACCGCCGCGACATCCGTGCGGGGAAACTCTTCGAGGATCGGCTTCGCCAGGTCGGGGTTACGGGTGGCGATCGTGACACGTGCGCCGGCTCCGGCAAGCGAGCGGACCGTCTCCGTCCCCAGCCCTGACGCCCCTCCGGTCACGATCACGCGACGGCCGGTCAGGTCGACTCCGGCCAGAACCTCCGTCGCGGTGGCACGTGCGCCAAAAGATGTGGTGATGGATTTCATGTCTGCAGGCACTTTCAGATCTGGTCGCCGTCAAGGACGGCGTGTTGTGCGGAATTCGGACTGCGGCAGGCCCATGAGCATGCCGGTCAGGTGAGGCGGGAAAGCCAGCCGGCGACGGCCTCACCTATCTGGGCGCCGGAGTCCTCCTGCACGAAGTGGATCCCGGGAACGGTGATTTCCGTCTGATCCGGCCAGGTCCGGCAGAAGGCACGCTGTCGGTCAAGAAGGACCGCTCCCGGCTCCGCGTTCACGAAGAGCTTGGGAATCCCCTGCGCTTTCGCGAGCCACTCCCCGTATTCCTCGACGATCCGCCAGACGTCCGCCGGGTCACCTTCGGCGGGAATCTGCCGCGGCCAGGTTAGCGTGGGCAGCCGGCCTTCTCCCTTGTCCAGGTAAGGGCGCCGGTACTCGGCCATCTCTTCTTCTGTGAGGCTGCGGATGATTCCGGCGGGAAGCACCATCTCGACGAAGGCGTTGTTCTCCAGGACCAGGTCCTCACCTTGATCCGTACGGAACGCCTGGAACAGCTCCCGTGAGACCTCGGGCCAGTGATCCCACGAATACAGAGGTGCGACGATCGCCTCCATGTAGGCGATCCCCCGAACTGCTCCTGGCTGGCGCCGGGCCCAGTCGAACCCCAGGGCGCTGCCCCAGTCGTGAACCACCAGAGTGACGTTCTCCGTCACGCCGAGTTTTTCGAGCAGTGCATCGAGAAAATCACGGTGGCGGACGAGGGTGTAGCGGGTCGGATCGTCAGCACCGAGCTTCTCCGAGTCGCCCATACCGATCAAGTCGGGAGCAATGATGCGCCCCAGGCCCTCCAGTGCGGGAATGACGTCGCGCCACACATAGGAAGACGTCGGGTTTCCGTGCAGCAAGACGATGGGTGCGCCTTCGCCCTCGTCGATGTATGCCATTCGATGTCCGAGGACATCGGCGTACGACTTGCGCTGCTTCCAGCTGTCTGTCATTGAAGTCAATCCCTGAGATGTCGGTTGCAAACGCACCGGACGACGGCGGTGCCGTTGGGGCGGGGCGAGGCAAAGACTGCGGCGCCGGTCGCCCCAGAAGTCCGCCCCATGCCTCTGGCCCACACGGCCATCCTGGCTAAACTTTGATAAAGTCAGCCTTCCCTGTTACGTTGCAGAAGTCAAGTCGGCCGCCGCACACCGGGGCACCGCCGGGAGCGATGACCCTGCAGGTAGCTCACCGTCAACAGCTCTCGCCCATCGCGGCATTGCCGTCGGGACCTCACGTCAGGTGTCGCGTGACGACGCATTGATCCCTCGGGATCGATGGCCGGACAGGCCGGCCCATCGGCACCATCCACTTGCCCTAGCGCCCGTTAACGACGGCATTGACAGCTGCCGCATCGAATCCGGCAGGACCACCGGCCCGGGTTGCAACTCGAAAGGAAAGCGAAATGACAGATCTGCTCGGCCTCGTACAGAAGGCCCATGGCGGTCTCGACCGATGGAGAGAAATGGCGCAACTACGCGTCACAGCCTCAGCCGGAGGGGTACTTCCGTGGCCTCGCGAGGATTTCCTCACTCACATCGTCGCCACGGTCGACACGCGATCCCAGCGCGCTTCTCTGGAGCCGTTCGGTACGCCGGGCCACCGCGGTCTCTTCGCGCCCCACCGCGTCGAGGTCGTCGGCCCTGACGGCAACGTGCTCGCCGACCGGGATGAACCCCGGCGCGCGTTCGAAAACCATCCCGAGGGCGCACTCTGGGACGAGCTGCAGACGGCGTACTTCGCCGGCTACGCGTTCTGGAACTACTGGAGCATCCCGTTCCTGTTCGCCTGGGACGGTTTCCGGGCCGCCGAGATGGAACCGTGGCAGGAGAACGGGGAGACCTGGCGAAGGCTCCGCGTCGAGTTCCCCGACTACGTGGCCACCCACAACTCCGTACAGACCTTCTACTTCGGTGCCGACGACCTCCTGCTGCGCCGACACGACTACAACGCCGACATCTTCGGCGGGATCCCCACGGCCCACTACACAGCGGATCACCAGACCTTCGGCGGGATCAGCTTCCCCACCCGCCGATGGGTCGTGCGCCGCAACGACGACGACACGACAGCACCAGACGAACCGCGCATCGTCTCCCTCGACGTCCGGTCGGTGACCCTCTCCTGAACCGCTCGCCGCGCCAAAAGGGCGGTGCACGGGTCGGGCTACCCGGGGGAGCCCTCGCCACCCCTGGGTGCTAGCAAGATCCCCGCAGGTCAGGCCGTCGGTGAGGTCGAACTGAGGCCGACATAGGCGCCGATGTCGTCACGATCGGCCGCGTGGAGCACGGCGCCGATGAGCCCGGGGAACCGTGAGTCCAGGTCGCCCCGGCGCAGCGTGACGAAGCAGCGAGTGCCCTCCATGCGGGTACGAGTGACGCCGGCGTCGCGCAGGACGCGCAGGTGGTGGCTGAGGGTGGACTTGGCCACCGGTGCGTCCAACTCCCCCCAGCCACGCTCTCGGCCGTCGGCCAGGACACGCACGAGCCCCACCCGTATCGGGTCGCTGAACGCGCCCATCAGGGCGACAAGGCTGATCTGGTCCGGATCGGGATGCGGCGCCTGTCTCATAGTGACCATGCTACTTTGTTCGATGTTTCACGAACATCGAACTTTAAGGACGATCTCATGCAACTCTCCACTGACCTCACGGGTCGCGTCGTCATCGTCACTGGCGCCGGATCCGGTATCGGCCGCGCGACCGCGCGATCCTTCGCCCAGGCGGGCGCAAAAGTGATGATCGTCGGCCGCCGCACGGACGCTCTGAAGGAGACGGCCGCCGGACTCCCGGACGTCGTGATCCATCCTGCGGACCTGACCACTCCCACCGCGCCCCAGGATGTGGTCCACGCCGCTGTGGACCGGTGGGGACAGCTGGACGTGCTGGTCAACAACGCCGGCGCCACGAAGGTGATGCCGCTGGCCGATACAACCGCAGAAGGAATCACCACACTGTTCGCCCTCAACGTGACCGCACCCAGCCTCCTCGCCCGGGCCGCCCTGCCTCACCTGCGCGACAGCGGTGGAACGATCATCAACGTCTCCAGCACCTACGGCCACCGGCCGCTGCCGGGCGGCGCGCACTACGCCGCGTCGAAGGCCGCCCTCGAACAGCTCACCCGTAGCTGGGCGTTGGAACTTGCCGCCGACGGCGTCCGCGTCAACGCCCTGGCACCGGGACCGACCGAGAGCCAGGCCCTGGTCGCGGCCGGGCTGCCCGAGGAAGTGATCGAAGGGATCAAGCGGGACGAAGCTGCCCGCGTTCCCCTCGGCCGCCGAGGCGAACCTGCCGAAGTCGCCGCCTGGATAGTACGCTTGGCCGACCCGGACACCACCTGGCTCACCGGCCAGGTCCTCACCGTCGACGGAGGACTGGAACTGACCTGACAATTCGGGATCCCGCCCAGAACCCGACGGCCCGGCAGCCCGACGTTCGCCGACGCGCAGGGACACTGACGCCTGACGGCTGACGGCTAACGTGCAAGGCTTCCGACCAAGGGCTGCCGGTCGGCCTCAGACCGCTCTGTACTCCCCGCCCCACCACTCCGTGATCAGTGCCGCGTACCCGTCGGGGGCTTCCTCCCAGACGAAGTGACCCACATCGATGAAGTCGCTTCGACTCCGCGGAAGCCTGGCTTGCAGGAACTCCGGGTTCTCCGCAGGTACCACGACGTCCTTGCTGCCGGAGATGATCCGCACGGGCGTCTGGATCGACGGAAGCAGCTCACCGAGGATCGGCAACTCCTGCGGATACCTACGCACGTACCGCATGGACTCCGCGAACCTCTCACCCTCGTAGGACGCCAGGTAGTCCTCACGAATCTCCGCCGGCATGGAGTAGCCCTCGGTGAACTCCATCGCGGCTCCCACGATGTGACGACCGTCGATGCCTCGGTAGGGCTCCAGATCCGGGGCTTCGACCCATTCCTTCAGCACCGATTCCAGTCTGAGCGGAACCGCGGCTCCACCGCTCCCCACGACCAAGCTGCGCAGGCGACCCGGCTGCGAGGCAGCGGCGAAGAGTGACGCCGAGGTCCCGATGTCGGGACCGACGAGGTGTGGATTCTCCAGGCCGAAGGCGTCTGCAACACTGATGATGAATTCACCCATCGCCCGCGGAGACAGCAGCTCGTCCCGGCGCTCGGACCGACCGAACCCGGGCAGATCTATGGCCAGGAGATGGGCATGCTCCGCCAGCCGGTTCCATATCGGGTTGAAAGCAAACAGACTCTCCGGCCAAGGACTCAGCAGGACTGCATCCGGCTGGGTACCCCTCCGCTTCCCGCTCTCCGCGAAACGAACAGACAAGCCGCCGATGGTCCTTACCTGTGGACGCATAACAATGTTCGGCTCTGAGTTCACAACGGGTCTCCTTCTATCGACTATCGGCAACGCGTCATCGCGTTGCGCGTTCGGGGCAGCACAGCGGCGCACCGTGGCTGGCGCGCGCCCGATCACCTTCAGGCATGGTCGCGACCCTTCGGCAAGCCGATGGGTTCACGGTGACGCCCCGTCGGGCCGCAGAGCGGTCTCGTCCCCGACGGGGCGTGCCTCTCATCGTGAGCCGAGGCTCGGGTACAGCGCGGTGAGCGGCTGCGACAGGGCAGCATGCACACGCTCTGTCATCTTGTCGACGAGGACCTCGTCCTCTCCGGCTACGAGCGCGTCGAAGATCGAGGCGACGACATCAGCCACCTTGTTGAAGGAGTCCCGGTCCGCGCCGGCCTGCATGGGGGTGTCGGTGGGACCGGGGAAGGCTCCGAGTACCTGAACCCCCTCGGGCGCGAACTCAAGCCGGAAGGCGTTCGTCGCGGACCACAGTCCCGCCTTCGACACGCTGTGCGCCTTTCCGACCGCAAGCCAGCTGAGTACGGAAGCAACTTTGACGAGGGCGCCGTTCGCCGCGCGGAGTGAAGGTGCGAGAGCGCGTGTGAGGCGAATGGGGCCGATCAGATTGGTGTCTATGGTCGTGGTGATGTCGTCGAACGGTGCGGTGAGCAGGTCGCCGCGGGGAAAGATCGCCGCGTTGTTCACCAGGATCGTCGTGTCGGACGCGAGCTCTGCTGCCCGTTCGATCGACGCGGGGTCGGTCACGTCGAGCTGGAGCGGCCTGATCCGCTCGTCGTTCCACTGCTTCGGGGATCGAGCGGTCGCGTAGACCCGGCGGGCGCCCCGGTCGAGGGCGGCGGTCACGAACCCGGAGCCGAGACCTCCGTTGGCGCCCGTGACCAGAACCGTCGCATCCTGCAGTGATGTCATGGTCTTCCTTCCCTCTTGTGAGGAAACGTGTGTCACGAAGGTGTGATGTGTGTGGCCCTGTGCGCCGGTGCGGCCTTCCGGCGTCCTGGGAGCCCGGTGCTGACGACAACTCCGGTCAGGGAGATGACCGCCAGGACGATCCCGAAGGTGACGATCATCGAGGTGACCCCGACGGAGTCCACGACGAGTCCGGCGACGATGGCGGAAAGACCCATCGCGAGGTAGGCGGTCAGGTAGATCGCAGCGAACAGCCCCGCGCGCTCATGGGCTTCCACTTCGGGCACCAGGCCCCTGACGGAGCCGGCGAACGTGGCACCGATCCCGATCCCGCTGAGCACAGCGGCGGCCCAGAGAAGCGGAAGCCACTCGGCCGCGACGCTCCCGACGAAGATGACCGCGCCGATCGTCATGGTGCTGTTGCCGATGATCCTGAGCAGATGGGGGCGCACGCGCCCCGTGGCGGCGGTAAGGACCGTCCCCGCGCCGAAGGCCACGAACGCGGCCAGCCCTCCCAGGGCCGGGCTGGCCGTGGCGAACACGGCGCCGAGCACTACGGGGACCAGCCCCAGGAACAACGTCATGGTCATGAAGGCGCCGACCACCCCGGGGATGCTGGTGAAGTACAGCGCGCGTACCTGTGACGGCACCGAGATCCGAGGTGTCAGCGACGCCAGCGCCCCGGGCTTGCGAGTGGACGTCTCAGGTATGAACACGGCGAAAAGAGTTCCGAGAACCATCACCACGACCAGGACGAGCCACACCGCGGATGCCGGGTCGGAGACGAACTGGGCGAGTATGCCGGCGAACAGTGCTCCTATGCCCAGACCCGCCAACGGAGCCATGCTGGTCATCAGCGCGCCCAGCTTCTTGTGGCGATCAGGAGCGAGTTCCACCACCGCGGCACTCATCGCGCTCGAAGCGGCTCCGGTGGCAATGCCCTGGATGATCCGGGCCACGATCAGCCAGCCGATTGAGGAGGCGTTGAGAAAAACCACCATCGCCACCAGGTCGATCGCGAGAGCTCCGATCACGAGGGGACGGCGACCGATGTGGTCGGAGAGCGATCCGATCACGAGGATGGCGACCAGAAGAGCGATCGCGTAGACACCGAACGCGAGCGTCAGCATCCACGAAGGGAAGCCCCACTCCCTCTCGTACATCGGGAACAGCGGCGTCGGCGCACCAGCCGCGACGAGGATCATCACCATCGCCGCGGTGATTCCGACGAAGCCGACGGAACGGGGCAGATACCGTCCAGGCCCTCGGCGTTCGTGTGCTGCCGGGACGGCGGTATTCGCGTCCGCCAGCCCTTTGCTTACTTCGGTCATCGAAATCATCTCTCGCGCTCGACACAACCTAATAACTCAGAAAAACGAACCGACTACTTGCGGCTGCACACCTGCCTCGCGGTCAGATGCGCTCGGCGCCGTTGCCGAAGATGTTCGTGCACGGCGACCCCTTGGAGTCGGGCGCGAGCGCCCCGCCAATACGAGAGCACTCCAGGCGGCTCCCGGTCCGCACGTCGGTTCGATTACCGGAGTTGCCGTGCTGTCACGCTAGCAGAGCCACTCAGAAAAGCGAACTCATGACCGCGCTGCTCGGGGCAACACCGCGCCAGGCGGCTTGGCCACCGGGCCGGACGGCGGACCGCGTGGTCGTCCGGAGCCGATGCCGGTCCCGTTTTCCTGGTACGTCGGCGGTATGCGTTACCGTGACGGAGTGAGTCAGATAAGCGAACCGACGAATCTTGGAGCGCCCCGCGTCTGCTCCATCGCCGACGCGCTCGACATCCTCTGTGAGCGCTGGACTCTGCACGTGCTTCGGGAGATCGGCTTCGGCGTCCACCGGTTCAAGGACATCCAGGCCAACACCGGCGCACCCGACGAGACGCTGTCTGTGCGTCTGCGCAAACTCAGGGAGAACGGCCTCGTGGAACGGCGTCGGTACTCGGAGCGCCCGCCGCGCGACGAATACGTACTCACCCCCGCCAGCACCGACCTCAGCCCCGTCCTCGCCGCTCTGCGGGAATGGGGTGAACGCTACGTCACGCCCGTGGACGGAACTTTGAGCGAGCCCCGCGTCTGCTTCATCAGCGACGCGCTCGACATCGTGTGTGAGCGCTGGACTCTTCACGCGCTTCGGGAGATCAGCTTCGGCGTCCACCGGTTCAAAGACATCCAGACAAACACCGGCGCACCCCGCGAAACCCTCACGCTGCGTCTGCGCAAACTCGAAACAGCCGGTCTCATAGAACGGCGTCAGTACTCCGAGCGCCCACCGCGCGACGAATACGTGCTCACCACCGCCGGAAGAGACCTCAAGCCCGTCCTCGGCGCCCTGAGAGTGTGGGGCGAACGCTATGCCACCCCGCTCCGCAGGGCGTCCTAAATCAAACGGCTGGACTTGGCTACGCCCATACCGATGCGGACAGTGCCTGCCCGCATCGGATGGGCGGCGGCTTGCTGGCCGGGGTCCGCGCGGGCGGTCGGAGGGACCGCTGGAGCGACCGCAGCACGGTTGGCCAGAGGCGAGCTGCTGATCCCACGATCGTGCTGCTGTTCGGCGAGGACATCAAAACCGCAGGCAGCCTCTCCCTCCTGGTCTCGCTGCCGACCATGCTCGTGGCCTTCGCCCGCTACAGCCGCGACGGCAGCTTCGCCGTCCTCGGCGCCAATCTCTGCTTCACGCTGATCACGGCCGCAGGCTCCACCGTCGGCGCGGTACTGGGCGGACTCCTCCTCGGCGTGTTCCCGGACCTGGTCCTCATCCCAGCTCTGGCGGTGATCCTGCTCGTCTCGGCCGTCAAACTGGCTCGCCACGACTGGCCTTGCCGCGCTCCGCAACACGACCTCGCCCGGGAGGCGAGCCTTCCTCCGGGGGCGACCCGTTCAGTGGCCGCGTCGGGCGTACATGATGACGGCCATCCCGGCCAGGGACACCGCGGCGCCGATGATGTCGTAGCGGTCGGGGCGGTAGCCGTCAGCAACGATGCCCCACGCGATTGACCCGGCGACGAAGATGCCGCCGTACGCGGCGAGGATCCGGCCGAAGTTGTCGTCGTTCTGGAAGGTGGCGACCACCCCGTAGAGACCGAGAGCGATGACGCCGGCTCCGATCCAGATCCATCCTTTGTGCTCGCGGATACCCTGCCAGACCAGCCAGGCGCCCCCGATCTCGAACACGGCGGCGACAGCGAACAGAGCGAGGGAACGGGCGACAAGCACGGCGGAGATCCTCTTGACAGTTGGAGAGAGAAGGGGCGATCGGGCGCGTTCAGGCTGGCGGACCGAACAGGTCGGTGAGCACATCGGCCCCGTCGGCCGGTGCGCGGACGTCAAGGTGCAGGTGCGGGCCGTCGATATGGAGCCGGAAGTCGAAGAACGGGCAGCACCGCTGCTCGGCCGCGGCCAGCTCCGCCACCCGCGCGGTCCGATCCACGGGCAGCGTCAGCCGCAGCCCCTCGGGCACCGCTGTCCGCAGTGCGCCGTCGACCGCCTCCCGCCACTGCACGGTCCGCTCACGTAGTCCGTCACCGGTCAGCGAGCAGACCACAGGCGCCGCGCGCCACGCCTCCGCTTCTGTTTCGGCGGCCTGTCGGCGGGGCGTGGGTACCACGTCCGCCAGCCCCCTACCGCCAGGAGCCGGAGCCGCCGGAGCGAGGAAGCCGCACTCCGGATCACACGGGCTCGCGCGCTCGGGCAGCGCGTCAAGGTGCTCCAGGGCCGTGTACAGGGAGGCGGTGAACGCGGCCAGTTCGGCGGCGCGGGATTCGGCCTCGGCCACGCGGCCGGCGAGCCGCGGACGCAGGTCAGCTCTCACATCCCTGCAAGCGCCGGCCTCCCGCACCGCGAGCAGCTCGCCGATTTCCTCCAGTGGCAGCCCGAGGCATTTGGCCGCGCCGATGAACGCGAGGCGCTCGACCGCGCTCTCGCCATACACCCGGTAGCCGGCCGGGGTCCGGTCGGCGGGCAGGAGTCCGGCGCCCTCGTAGAAGCGCAGTGTGGTCGCCGGTACACCCGAGCGCTCGGCAAGCTGGGAGATGCGGTAGGTCCTCACGCCGCCGACGGTAAACCTTCGACCCCACTTAAAGGTCAAGTCGACTGTTCTCGGGCGCCCGAGTTCCCCAGGGGGTCGTCGCTTTCCAGGCGAGCCACGCATGTACAGGCTTTGTGATTTCAGGATATTCCGTACTGTCCGGGTGTGCTGACCGTTGCCTCCGACATCGAGATGCTGGCCCGTTTCGGCCACGCGCTCGCCGATCCGATCCGCTGCCGTATTCTGCTCGCTCTCCGCCAAGCCCTGGCGTACCCCGCCGATCTCGCCGACCTGGTGGAAATCTCCCTTACCCGTCTCTCCAATCATCTGGCCTGTCTGCGTGACTGCGGCCTGGTCGTCCCCGTGCCCGAAGGCAGGCGTACCCGCTACGAGCTCGCCGACGAACGACTCGGCCACGCTCTGGACGATCTGCGTGCCGCCGTGGTCGCGGTGGAAGCCGACAAGACGTGTGCGGACGCGGACGACAAGGGGTGCCGCTGAGATGGCCGCCGAGACACCGATCTCCCTCGGCCCCTCCCCGGTCAGGCGAGACATCCTCGCCCGGCGCGTACGCCTGCTGGTCGCGGCCACGATCACCTACAACGTCATCGAGGCCGTCGTCGCGATCACCGCCGGCACGATCGCCTCGTCGACCGCGCTGATCGGCTTCGGCCTCGACTCGGTCATCGAGGTCTCCTCGGCTACTGCGGTCGCCTGGCAGTTCTCCGCCCGCGACCACGCGGTGCACGACGCGAGGGAGAAGACCACGCTGCGGATCATCGCGGTGTCGTTCTTCGTACTCGCCGCATACGTCACCTTCGACGCGGCGCGGACGCTGGCCGGCAGCGGCGAGGCCGACCGTTCCATCCCCGGCATCGTCATCGCCGCCCTGTCGCTGGCGATCATGCCGTTCCTGTCCGCCGCCCAGCGCCGCGCCGGGCGCGAACTCGGCTCCGCCTCCGCCGTCGCGGACTCCAAACAGACGCTGCTGTGCACCTACCTGTCCGCTGTCCTGCTGGTGGGCCTGGTCCTCAACGCCACCCTCGGCTGGTCCTGGGCCGACCCCATCGCCGCCCTGGCCATCGCCGCCATCGCGGTCAGGGAAGGCCGCGACGCCTGGCAGGGCAAAAGCTGCTGCGCACCCTCGGTCCGCCCCGCTGCGGGCACGCCTGCCGTGGAACCCGACGCGTGCGGCTACCGCCCCGGGTGCGTCTGCTGCTGAACGCGCGCCCCGCCCCGGAATCACGCAGGCCGCGTGGTCCCCGGGCGGCGCCGGTTTGCGTGCCACGGTCCGCTTCTACGAGGAGGCCATTCGCCAGCTCACCCTTGCGGACCACACACTGCGTCAGGGCGGCACGGTCGCTGCCATTTCGCTGCTCTGGGCCGTCATTTCCCGCGTCAGAATGTGAGGGTAGGTTCGCGCTCGCCGGTGCGCACCGGGGTGAGGTTGGCGAGGTAGCCCTCGGCGTCGAGTACTGCTGAGGCGCTGCCGACGGCGGTGATGGCCTGGCAGTAGGTGTGGTCGACGACATCACCGGCGCCGAATACTCCGGGAAAGTTCGTGCGCGTCGAGGGTCAGGCGTCCTTGAGGTAGCCGGAGGTGTCCAGGCCGAGCTGGCCCTGGAAGGGTTCGGTGCGCGGGTCATAGCCGATCGCGATGAACAGTCCGGTGACCGGGAGTTCGCGGGTTCCGCCGGTGAAGACGTCCCGCAGAACGACGCCGCCCCAGTGCACGTCTGTCGGCTTGACCCCGCACAGCTCGGCCGCAGCTCGCCCCGGACACGTACGCCATCTTCGACATGACGTAGTCACGGCATGCCACCGCCGCCTTTCCCGCCTGCCCCAGCGCGTCCCGCCAGCGGGCGAGGAACTCCTCCATCGCGCGCTGCGAGGGCGGCACCCTGAGCCCGGAGCTCCTACGGTGCCGTGGCCGGTTGAACAGATCGACCGGCGACTCCACCACCGCGCCGAACAACCGGGCGATCTCCCCAGCGAACCCCTGCTCCAGGAACACGAAGTACCGGTCGATGTTGCTGATCTTCGCCCGCACCGCCGACCGCGCCCGCTTCCCCGCGCCGGCGTCATGCGCTGCGCTTTCCGCTTCTGTGACACAGACCCCCACGCAGCCACTCATGCACCACCACGAACGTGTCAGGAGCCGGTGTCCATTATCTGGTCAGGCGGCCGGTGCCACGTTGTGGTTGATCCGGAAGATGTTGGCAGGGTCGTAGATCTTCTTAACGCCCGCCAGGCGTTTGTAGCGCTCTGATCCGTAGATCGAGGCGGCGTGGGTCGCCTCGTCCGGCGCAAGGTTGTTCACCAGCCGCCGGTCGGCCCGCCAGGGTTCCATACCGTCGAGCACCGCCCCTACCGACTCCTTGAGCTGCGGCTCTTCCGATACCCGACCGCCCGCGACGCACAGCAGGACGTACGGCAGGCCCCTGGTGGCCACGGCGTTGGGCACTGAGGGCTCCCGGTCCCACGCCCCGCCCAGGGCACGCAGTTCGACCACGGTCGGGGTGCTTTCAGAGTCCGGGCCGGCGAGTTCGACGAGCTTGTCCAATGCCTCCGCGGGGAACTCCCGCAACATGATGCTCCGTTCGTAGTAGTGCACCGGTTCAGTCGGCTCGTTGTGGATCGAAGCGACCTTCGTGTAGGGGATGTCGGCAACGGTGTCCAGGAGCGCTGGAGCCGCCGCCCGCAGCGGTGCGGTCATCCGCTCGCCGTCGGCGGCTGTGCCGTTGTAGGCGATCCGCACGTGCGCGACGAACTCCTCGTGCGGGGACTCGCGGAGGGGCTCGGGCAGTTGGGGCAGATCTCGGAGCTGCAGTACGGCGAACGAAGAGGTCATGGTCTCCGGCGTACCCGGGTGCCAGGCGGTCCAGGCGCGCAGCACGTCCGCCATCCGCTCCCCGGGGAAGTAGATCCCGCCTCCGTAGAGGCGGGACACCGGGAACAGATCGAACTCCAGCGCGGTGACCGCTCCGAAGTTGCCTTTGCCGCCGCGCAGCGCCCAGAAGAGCTCGGGTTCGGACCCCGCGTCAACGTGCCGGAACTCGCCGTCGGCGGTCACCACGTCCAGCGAGCGCACATGGTCGGCGGCATATCCCTGGGAGCGGCCGAGGGTCGGGCTGAGACCGCCGCCCAGGGTGTATCCGGAGACTCCCACCGTTGGATTCGACCCGTTCAGCGGAGCCAGCCCGGCCTCGGCCGCTTTTTTGACGACCTCGGCCCACAGCGCCCCCGCGCCGATCCGGGCCGTACGGCCGATCGCGTCGATGGTCACATCGTTCATCCGGTGGGTCGCGATCAAGACGGCGCCGTGTGCCGGGCCGACCATCTGGTGGCCGGTGGTCTTGATCAGAACCGGGCGGTGCTGCCCCGCCGCGAACGTGACCGCAGCCTGGACATCGGCCGCGCTCTCCACCACCACGATCACCGCGGGAGCCAGATCGTGAGCCAGGTTGAAGACGGCGCGCTCATCGTCGTATCCCTCGTCGCCCGGCAGCAGAACCGGCCCCGCCACCGCAGCCCGGAGAGGCACGGCGTCCTCCGGCAGCATCAGCGGCAGGGCCGAATCATTGAAAGTCATGACATCTAGCCTATTGCGAGTGTGAGTATTCCGAAAACGTGCGGTCCTCATTGGGCGGGTCGAGACTGAGTCCGGCGGCAGGGGTGCGGACAGGCCGCAGTGGTGGCTGCCTTCATCTGCGGAGAGCGGGCTGCGAGTAGCCCCAAAGCTGTGCGGACCGCCTCACGTGCGGCAGCGTGCGCCGGTTCGGTGCATGGGGGTGTCCCTGGTGGCGGGCATGCCCGCCGGTCGTGCGGGACCGGGCATGTTCCCCGGTCCCGCATTGAGGACGCTGTGTCCCTAGGGACGGGTGTCCAAGGGGTTGTCTGCCATGAGGGTGCCAAGGCCGGCGCTCAGCGCGCCGGCCGCAGAGCTGGCCGGTTTGCGCGCAGCCTGTTCCCGGAAGCAGGCGAGAAAGTCCGCTGTGAAGTCGAGGCGTGGATAGCGGGTGATCACGTCGCGGCGGAAATCGCTGTCGAAGTCGTCCAGGTTCGCGCCGACTACGTCCGTGGCGGTGGACTGGGCCAGCAGGTGGCCCTCGGGGTCGGTGGACTCGTCGACGTCCAGCTGCATGTGCCGGATGATCACGTCCGAGAGGCGTTCACGGCGTTGCGTCGTCCATCCGGCCCCCGCCGCGAACACGCTCGCCACGTGGCCGCCTGCTTCCTCGAACGCGAGAGTGTGGCTGTCGAAGGCCGTCATCAGGCCGAGGTCGTGGAGCATCGCTGCCACGTACAGCAGTTCCGGGTCGAAAGGGATACCGCGCGCGGTGCCGCGGGCGGCTGCCCATACGTAGGAGCGCAGGGAATGGTTGAACAGTGCAGGCGACAGGTACGCCGATGCCACCTCCCGGGCGGCGGCCGACGCTGCGGTGTCGGGGACCACGAGTTCGTTGAGGGTCGTTCGGGTCATGAGCGCTTTCCTTCGGCTGAGCCGTGGGTGACGTGAATGACGGCCTTGCGCCAGACACGTGATATCTGCGAGGCGACCGCTGTTCGCAGCGTGCCGTCAGTCGATAACCCATCGAGACACGACTGTCCGTTTTCCTCTCCACTCCACCCTGCCGCAGCCCCGTCGTTGTTACCACCTTCATCTGGACCTGTATCCCTTGAATCCGGACGGACGAGGACCATATTGGTGGGGTGCGGCTATCGGATCGTGAAGCCGCCGGGGCCGACTGTCGTAGTCGTTGAGCCAGATGTTCACGGTGCGGCTTGCCGCCGCCGTGGGCGAGGGCCACACACGACTGCACGGTATCCGTGGGGTGCCGGCCCGCTCAGGGTTCGCCGTCACCGGCGAGAGGGGCGCCTCTTTCGCGGTCCCGGACCGTCGTACCTGCGTGGACCCACGGACCTCACCGATCTGGCCAATACCTCGGCTGTCCACGGGGAAGTGTCCTGAACGGTGGCCGTCCGGTGATCGCGCCCGGTGGCTCCGACAGTTCCCTCCCGGTCTACCGGGATCCGGTACCCGGTTAGGCTACCGGATCCCGGCCGTGTCCGTGGACGCCGGAGCAAGGGTTCGGGCCAGCAGGAGCGCGGTGTCGTCGTCGGCAGGTCCGTCCGGGAGCATGATGTCGACGACCGTGTCGCACAGGTCGCCCAGGGACGGCGCCGGGTGAGTGAGTGCCAAACGCAGCCGTTGCATGCCCTGGTCGATGTCGGCGTCGCGGGTCTCGATCAGGCCGTCGGTGTACAGCGCCAGCACGCTGCCCTCCTCCAGTTCAACCTCGACCGATGTGAACGATGCCAGTCCCACCCCGATCGGCGCTCCAGGAGGAACGTCGGCGAACTCGACCGATCCGTCCGGAGCCAGAATGGCGGGCGGCGGATGCCCCGCGCTAGCCATGGTGCACCGCCGGGTGGCCGGGTCATACAGCGCGTACAGACAGGTCGCCCCAACCGCCGGGAGTGAGGCATCGTCACCTTCCAGGTCACCCCGGGCCATCTCGACCACGAGTTCGTCGACATGGGTGAGCAGCTCGTCGGGCAGCATACTCAGCTTGGCCAGCGTGCGGACCATGGTCCGCAACCGCCCCATGGTGGCCGCCGCGTTGATGCTGTGGCCCACGACGTCCCCGACCACCAGGGCGATCCGACCACCGGCGTACGGAACGACGTCGAACCAGTCACCGCCCACGCCGCCGTGGGTGTCGGACGGCAGGTAGCGGGAAGCCACCTCGACGACGCCGGCGCCAGACAGGCGGTGCGGCAGCAGATCGCGCTGCAGCGTGAGCGCCATTGCCCGCTCGCGGGTGTAGCTGAGAGCGTTGTCGAGGCTCAGCGACGCCCGCGACACCAGGTCCTCGGCGAGGACGAGGTCGGCCCGGCTGAAAGGGGTCGGGTTCTCGGTGCGGACGAAGACGGCGATGCCCAGCATCGCCCCGCGCGCGTGCAGCGGGACGATGATCAGGGAGTGCATCCCGGTCTGGCGGATAACCCGGGCTCGGTCCGGGTCGTTGTCGAGCCAGGTGCCCGGGGATGTGTCGAGGAACGGTTCGAAATGGGACCTCCGACTCCCGAGAACGGCGGTGAAGGGAGATTCGCGGGGGACGAAGACCGCCATTCCCGGAGCCCAGAGCGATTCGCGGAGGTCGGCGTGGATGGAGGCCGCCGCAGCACGGTAGAAGCCGGGGATGCCGGGGCCGTCGGCCCGGATGCGTTCCAGCGGCACTCTTCCCAGCGGGACCGCCTCGGTCAGGTCGATCGTGGCGTAGTCGGCGAGGTTCGGCACTGCGGTCTCCGCCAGCTCCTGGGCAGTGAGCATCGGATCCAAACTGGTCCCTACGCCCCGCTCCGCCTCGCTGAGCAGCCTGAGCCGTCCGCGCTCCTGCCCGCCGCTGCCATGCATTGCCACCGAGCACACACCCAGCGGCCGCCCGTCGGATCCTTCCAGGCGCAGGAAGGTCACCCAGCAGTAGTTGCCCTCCCGCTCCGCCGACGCTGGCCACAGCTCGTGGCGGATCAGCGGCACGCCGGTCTCCAGCACCCGCGTCATCGCTGATTCCAGGAAAGCGGGATGCCGGGCGTCGAAGAGGTCGGTCACGTGACCGCCCAACTCCGGGCCGGCACGGAAGATCCTCCGGTCGTAAACACTGTCGTTGAACCACGTACAGCGCAGGTCCCGGTCCCACGTGGCCAGGCTGAACGGCGCATGTCCGATGAGAGCACGCAGCGCCGGGGGGTCCAGGCTCGGCCGTGCCACCGGATCGTGCGTGCAGAGAAGCCAGCCCGCTGTGCGGTCACCGCCGTGCAGGGCGAAGACCGAGAGTCTGAGCTCCTCCTGCCGGCCGTTTCGGCGGCTGATCCGCACGGGGCCCGACCAGGTGCGGCCGGCGGCGAGGGCATCGGCCGGAACGGAGCCGCCCGGGGCCAGCAGGCGCGCGAAAGGACGGTGGAGCACCTCGCCTGTGGGGTAGCCCCACAAGCGCTCGGCGGACCCGGTCCAGGTGGTCACCGTCAGATGGGAATCGAGCACGGCGAGCACCTCAAGGGGCTCGCCGGCAGTCCCATCTCCCGGGGTGGACATAGAAGAACTATACGACTCATGCCCTTTTAGGCCGCTCTGCCTGGCCTGCAGGGTTCAGAATATCGACAACCGCCCAACCGCAGGCGGGAGGCATGGTCGGTAAGGCGTTTTCCCTGTTGGGGTCACCGGATGGTCGGAGTCCCCCGCCGCCACCGCGCGTACGTCGTCGGCGAGCCGATCCAGATGGTTGGTGACTCCCCGGCGCAGGGCGTAGTCCGGAGAGCGTGGTGCCGTGCTCTCTGTTTCAGGGGAAGAAGCCGCGCATCGTGTGATCGCTTCCCACGGGTGTGCGTTCAGGTCAGGCAGTGACGTTCACTGCGGTGATGAGCACGGTTACTGGTGTGTCGCTTGCCAGCTTGGTTGTGATTGCTGTTCGGACGGCGCGGGCTACGTGCAGTGGATGGTGCCCGGCCGCCGTGGCGAATTCGACCCGCAGGTGTCCCCGGCGTTCGGTCACCGGGCTGCCCAGAGTCCTGGTGAGGTGGGCGACGCCGGGAACGGCGATTGCGGTGAAGGCTGCTTCTTCGTCCGGGGAGGTGGTGGGTACCTCCATCGGAGTAGGGGGCACGGGGGAAGCATCAGCCGACTCCAGGAGCGCCGTTACCTGCAGGTTCACCTCTGCGACGTGCAGTCCCAGCCGATCGGCCGCGCAGGCGAACAGTACGTGGCGCAGTTGATCTGCGAGGGCGGGCAGCGGCTCTCCGGGCAGGGCTGCGAATTCCCCGTCGATACGCAGAGGGCCGGGTGGCAGCGCGCTGGGTGGGGCGGTAGTGGCGGGCGTGCCCGCAGTGTCCGGATCGATCAGGCCGATCCGCAGCCGGCCGGGTGTCGCACCCGGCAAGGTGGCGCCGGCTCGCCGGAGTTCCGCCGCGGCTGCCCATTCGAAGAGCCAGGTGGCGTCCTGCGCTTCGCCGAGGGGCAGCGCTCTGCCGAGGTCGCGGAGCTGTTGTACCGCGGCGGGCCATCCACCGGTGCTGTGCGTCGTGGTCATGTTTTCAGCGTGCCGTATTCGTGGCGCGGTGCTCGGCAAGCACGCTTACTCTGAGCCGTGAGTCCTGTATCTAGCAGAAAAGGGTGAATTGCGATGTCGGAGAACGCGGCGCACAACCAGCCCGGGGCTTCCGTCAGGGAGCGGCCAGACGGGGAAGGGGAAAAGCCCTCGGCGGGCAGGCGGGGCGGCAGCCCCGGTTCGCGGGGGCGCACCACTATCGCCGACGGCGTGGTGGAGAAGATCGCCGGTCTGGCGGCCCGCGAAGTAATGGGCGTGCATGCGATGGGCGGCACCGGTATGGCCCGCACTTTCGGCGCCGTCCGTGAACGGGTCCCGGGTAGCAGCAGGTCCGTCAGCCAGGGTGTGAAGGTGGAGGTGGGAGAAACACAGACAGCGATCGATCTGGACATCGTCATTGACTACGGGGTGGAGATCGCCGATGTCGCGGGGGCTGTCCGTGAGTACGTCATCTCTGCGGTGGAGCGGATGACGGGCCTGGAAGTCGTGGAGGTCAACATCGCGGTCAGCGATGTGAAGCTGCCCGGCGAGGAAGACGACGACTCACAGTCACAGCTGCGCTGACGCGGGCGACGTGAAGAGGAGCACACGATGAACAGAGCGGCCGCCGGCCTCCTGGCCGGTATCGCGCTCGGATTCGCCGGGTACTTCGGCGGCTTCGGAGCTTTTGTGGTGGTGGCCGTACTGGGGATCGCCGGGTTTCTGGCCGGGTGGTATTCCGACGGCGACATGCAACCCGGCTACTTCTTCCGCCGGCCCCAGCGCGACGACGATGTTCTGCGGCGCCGTGACCGTTACGGGCGGCGGCGGTGACCCGTATGGCTGCTGATCAGGTCGCGACGGCTGAGCGCGGGTCGACCGTGATCACTGACCGCGCGGTGATCAAGATCGCCGCGCAGGCGGCACGCGAGGCACTTGATGCCGCCCCGTGGGTAGGCACCGCGCCGAACGCCCGGGTCAGGGTGCGTCACGGCGCCGCGCACGTGCGCGTCAGTGTGGAGCTGTCCTATCCCAGTGACATCGGTGCACAGTGCAGGGCCGTACGCCGTCAGGTCGCCGCACAGGTGACCGCATTGGCGGGCCTGGAGGTACCCCACGTGCAGGTGAGAGTCGAACGGCTGCACTCCCGGGCGGGGAGTGCAGCACACCGGAGGGTCCGATGAGTGAACCCGCACCTCAACCGGGCGGGCAGGGCACCGGCGAGGACGAGGGCCGCGCCAGCGCCGCGGCCACACGCCATGAATCCTCACCGAAGAAGCCGGCCGGGGGCGCCGGCAGGACCGGGCGCTTCTGGTCCATGCGGCGGATTCCCGCCCTGCTGCTCGCCGCGGTACTGGCCGGAGCAGCCGGACTGCTGCTGTACGACATCGTCTCGGTACGTGCGGGCGGCCCGGCGATGTACTGGCGCCGCAGACTGGCACAGGAGCTGGCCGAACAGCCATTGAACGAGACATGGGTGGTGGTCGCTGCCTGCGCCGCCATGGCTCTCGGGGTCTGGCTGGCCCTGCTCGCTCTCACCCCTGGTCTGCGCGCTCTGTTGCCCATGCGACGCGACGCCACGCAGCTAAGGGCAGGCCTCGAACGCGATGCTGCCGCGCTGGTACTGCGCGACCGGGCGATGGAAGTCTCCGGCGTCCAGGCCGCACGGGTGAAGGTCCACCGCTCCAAGGTGCGAGTCCGCGCCCAGTCCCACTTCCGCGCACTCGACGATGTACGCAAAGACCTGGACGCGACTCTGGGGGGCGCTGTCGGGCAGCTCGGCCTGGCCAAGCCGCCTTCACTGTCGGTCCGTGTCCGCAGGCCCAAAAAGACGGGATGACAGAATGATCCGGACGGTCAATCGCCTACTGCTGGCTGTGATCGGACTCGTCCTGTTCTGCGCCGGTGGCGTGGCCATGGCGCAAGGGCAGGGCTGGGCAGTGCCGTCCTGGTGGCCATACAGCAGTTCACACGACGTACTGCTGACCCACGCCAACCGCCTTCGCTGGCGCAACGACGACTGGTGGTGGCCCGTCGTCATCGCCGCCCTCGCTGTCATCCTTGTGCTCACCCTTTGGTGGCTGCTGGCTTTACTCCGGCGCGCCCGACTGTCAGAGGTAGTCATCAACACGCCCGACGGAGACGGCGCAACGCTGCGCGGAAAGGCCCTGGAGAGGGTCCTGGAGAGCGAAGCGGAAGCCCAGGACGGGGTGGCTGGTGCACGGGTCAGACTGACAGGCCACCGCACCGCACCCGTGGTGCGCGTCCGCCTGCTGCTGGAACCGCACGCCGCACCAGCCGACACGCTGAACCACTTCACCAGCGAAGTGCTGGGCAACGCACAGCGTTCCGCGAACCTGGCGGCGCTTCAGGCGGAAGCCCGCCTGCGGGTCACGAAGCACCACGCGGAGCAGGTGACCTGAGTGGATGACACTGTCGGCGATCTTGAAATTCGGTGTGGTTGATCAAACCCTGCGTGGCACCTGAGCGATGCGTTTTACCTGTTCAGGTGATCGTGTAGCGGGGCGGTCCTCGGGTTGGAAGTCTTTTGCGGTCCTGGTGACCGTTGGGCGAACGGAACGTTCGTGCTCAACGGTGCTGGTGCGGCTGTGGTGGTGGGTGGAGTGATGAGGGTTCACCCGTTCGTGGTGAGCACCCCGAGATTGGCGAATCTAGTGGCCCGTGCGGGTGGCACGGTTGGGGTCCGCGACTTCGGAAGCCCGAGATGTGCGTTCGCTCCCGTTCCGGCGGTGTGGTTCCCGAGCTGACGGTGCGCGTGGCTCGCTCGGGCAGGCAATCCCCAGGCCACTACGACCATGGCCATCCATGACCATCTGAAGGGTCTCTGGAGCGACAAGGGCTTCGAGGAGTGGTATAGACGGCGAGCCGGGTCTGTCACCTGCTCAGTTGGCGACGGTGTCGGTCTTGCAGTTCCTGCTGGAGCTGCCCGACCGTCAGGCCGCCGAGTCCGTGCGCAACCGCATCAACTTCAAGTACGCGATGGGCATGGAGCTGGAGGACCCTGGTTTCCACCACAGCGTTCTCTCCGACTTCCGCGAGCGTCTGGCTGAGGAAGGTCGGGCCGACAGTTTGCTGGACCTCGCGCTGGAGAAGATCCGGGCAGTCGGCCTGGTCCGGGAGCGTGGCCGGCAGCGCACCGACTTCACCCACGTCCTAGCCTCGGCATGTCATGCCCGTGTCGGCAGCTGGACGGCGGGCGGTAGTGGGGCAGCTTCGGGGTTTGCCCGAAACGACTGGATGATCAGCGCCGCGAGTCGGCGCGTCGCCGCTGCCTGTGCCGCAGGGGAGCCTGCGCGGATGCCGTGCCCCGCCTGCATGGTGAGGACGATGTCCTCCAGGACGATGTCCCCTCGCAGTTCGCCGCTTTCCTTGGCGCGCCGGATCAGTTCGAGCAGCCCGTTCACCGTCCGGTCGTGGTCGGCGGTGTACTCGGCGCTGCGGGAGAGCTGCGCGAGGATGGGCCACACCCGCGGGTCGCCGCCGTGCGCGGTCACGAGCTTCTCGATCACCCGTGATAGCCCCTGCCACGGGTTTCTCGCCGCGAGACCCTCTTCGATGACCCTTGAGCACAGGGTCATTTCCTTGTCGAAGGCTGCGGTGAATAACGCCTGCTTGGTCGGGAACCGCCGGTAGACGGTGGCGGCGCCGACCTGGGCGCGGCGTGCGATTTCCCGGACCGGCACGGACAGGCCCTCGGCGGTGAATGCCAGCCGGGCCGTTGCCAGGATGCGCTCACGGTTGTCGTGGGCGTCTGAACGCAACTGACTCACTTTGGTCGCCACCACTCTCACTATGGACGGGCAGGAGGACCGTCCCGCCTACGTTCGGAGCCATGAGAGCAATCCAGTTCGCCGAGTACGGCCCGCCCAGTGTCCTCCGGATCGTCGACGTTCCACAACCGCACGCGGGCCTCGGGGAGATCCGCATCGCCGTCCGTGCCTCAAGTGTGTCACCGGGCGAGGTGCGCAGCCGGTCCGGGGCGATGAGGGAGGTGCTGGAGACGGCCTTTCCCGTCCTGACCGGCTACGAGGCGGCGGGGGTGGTGGACGAGGTAGGTGTGGGTGTGTCCGGTGTTCACGCCGGGGACGAGGTGTTCGGCGCCACCTCACCTACCCGTCGCGGCGCCAACGCCGACCATGTGGTCCTCACCACGTGGACACGGAAACCGTCCACGTGGACGTGGGAGGAGGCGTCCGGCGCGATGGGCGCCGTCGAGACGTCCTTCCGGGTGCTGGACCGGCTCGTCGTGGCCGCCGGAGACACCGTGCTGGTGCAGGGCGCAGCGGGCGGTACTGGCACGGTCGCCGTGCAGCTCGCGGCCGTGCGCGGCGCGACCGTGATCGGCACGGCGAGGGAGCGCAACCACGGCTTCCTGCGCTCCCTCGGCGCGGAGCCGACGACGTACGGGCCGGGGCTGGTTGAGCGGGTCCGCGCGCTGGCGCCGTCCGGTGTGGACGCGGTGGTCGACTGCGCGGGCGGCGCGCTGGCCGATCTGGTCGCCGTCGCGGGCGACCCGGCCCGCGTGGTGACGGTCGCCGATGTCACCGCTGCCGCCCACGGCGTGCACTTGTCGCACACCTCGCCGGGCATGCCCCTGGGCCCCGCCGATCCGCCCGCGATCTACGGCCTGGCGATCGCGGTCGAACTGGCCGAGCGGGGCCGGCTGCGAATCCCCGTAGCGGGGGTGTTCCCTCTCGCCGATGCCGCGGCCGCACACACGCTGAGCGAGACCGGACATGCCCGGGGCAAGATCGCGCTGCTGCACTGAACCTCCGTGCGGGGCCAGGTCGATCACCAACCGGCTGGGGCATGGGTCGGTCAGGTCAGCGCCAGCGAGGAATGGTGTCCTCGTCGACACCGCGACCTGTGCGCGCCCCGCGAGATGCCGCTCCGGCCACAGAGCCTTCCTGCTGAGCTACCCGATCATGTGGTTTGCCACGAACGGCGGAGAGTCCTGCTGCAGGTCAGGTCTGGACGTCGGTGCTGTGCCAGAGATGAGGGATTGGCCCCTCGGAGCCGCCCTGCGGGGGAGCTTCAAACCGCCACATGCTGCGGAAGCGGCGCGACCGTGGTGAGCGATGTGGGAAAGGCCCCCCTTCGGCGAGGATCTGCTCGGCCAGTTCCGGCAGCGCCTGCCGCACCTGCGCGGCTTGCTCTGCAACAGGGGTCGGGTGAGGCGCTGTCCTCGCTGGTGGAGGGTGGGCAGGGGGGTGCGGGTGTTGTTCAAGGTGCGGTGGTTGGGGGCCTGGTCGAAGAAGGTGGAGAGGGCAACGGTGACGCACGGAGACCGTTCTCCACCGGCCCCTTGGCCCCACCCTGCTGCGGCAGCAGTGCGGTGGTTGGCAACCCCTCGGACGCCTGGCTCGTGGGCTTCCCCGGCCCGGCGCGCCGGACTGTGCGCCGCGCCGCTCGCCCGCACAGGCGTCGGAGTGCGAGGTAGAAGCGGTCGGGGAGGAAGACCAGGTCCGCGACGATCATCGCGCCGGAGAAGAGCGGCAGTCCCATGAGTACCGCGATCCCGATGTGCATGCCCAACAGCATTGTCAGGACGGGGTACTTGAGCCTGCCGAACAGGACGAACGGGAACGCGACCTGGAGGAGCACCGTCCCGTACGCGGTGATCGCGAGCAGTACGGTCTGTTCGTCCGCGATCTGTGAGAGTGCGGGCCAGGGCCGGAAGAGTTCGAGATTCAGTACGTAGTGCATGGCGGTGCCGCTGCCCCACGTACCGCCCTGCACCTTGTAGAGGCCGGCCGATCCGTAGAGGAAGCAGACCTGGACGGCGATGACGATCAGTCCGCAGTTGTGCAGCACCGTGACCAGCGTGGTCCGGGCGTAGCGGAGTTGGCCTGCCGGCGCCGTCGTACGCCCGTCGCCCGTCGCACCGTGCCGGGCCGCTCTGCGCGCGTCCAGGGACCAGCGCTGGCCGCAGGCGGTGAGTACGAGGTAGAAGGCCATCAGGAGGATGAGGTTGTCGCCGCCGTCCGTCATGAAGATCGACCGGGAGTGGAACGAGGCCACGACGAGGGCGAAGAGGACGGACACGGCGCGAGTCCGCCAGCCGAGCGCGAACAGCGCGGAGGTGACGACAGCCAGCGCGTAGCAGAGTTCGAAGTAGGTGCGGCTCTCGGAGAGGGCGAGGATGCTCGCCCAGCCGGTCTGGTCGTAGAGCTGTGCCGCGAGCTCCGGGGTCCAGGGCGAACCGGGTCCCCAGATCTCGTCGCGATGCGGGAACTCCCTGAGCAGGAAGCCCAGATAGAGCAGGCCGTAGCCGATGCGCAGCACTGCCGTGGCGTAGAGCGAGAGCGGCTGTTCGGTCAGCAGGGCGTACAGGCGCCTGGTCCGGTCGCGCGGTGAGAGCTGTTCAGTTGCCATCGGGCGTCACCTTCCACCAGGGCAGGAGCCGGGTCTCGGGGGTCTTCGGCGAGCCCTGGGCCGCGCGCGTGCCGTCCGTCCCCAGGGGCGGGATGGGCACGGTGACGACGCGGAGCTGGATGAACGGGGCGCCTTTGCCGAAGCGGTCGCTCGTCCGCGCCACCGCGATGTTGCGCAGATACTTCTGCATCATTACGGCGCGGGCGGAACGCGACTCGTCGCTCCCGCCGTGCAGTTCGAGGTACGACGTCCAGGCCCGGCGCAGTTCGTTCTGCGCGGTGTGGCTGGGGAAGGGGCTGTGCTCGACGGCCGCCTTGTCCACGGCCGTCAGGTCGAACCACCCGCTCACCTGGACCTTTCCGTCGGCCGCGGTGCGCGCCGTCCGCGCGGAAATCTGCCGGTTGACGGAGTCCGGGTCAGGGGCGAAGAGCCGCCAGTTCTGCTCGAAGAGCGGATAGACCCAGGCGTTGATCTGTCGGCTGTAGCGCTGCGAGACGGCGTTGGGGGGCGCGATGTGCAAAAACACCAGGACCGCGTGGGTCAGCACGGTCGCCAGGCAGAGGAATACGACGGTACGCAATCCCGC
>NZ_JBHXRM010000045.1:0-72739 GCF_042716895.1 Streptomyces sp. NPDC058653
CCCTAACTCCCTTATCGCCTGTTAAAGCCTGCGGGCGCGCGGGCCGGCACACCCCCGGCCGGCGGACCCGGCGCCGATCGGCTGTGACTGCGTACATCATCCGACGCGTGATCGCCGCGGTAATGCTGTTGCTGGTGGTCAGCGCAGTCACCTTCGCGATCTTCTTCCTTGTTCCACGGCTCGGTGGGCAGACGATCGACCAGCTGGCAGTCCAGTACGTCGGTAAGGACGCCAACCCTGACTCCATCGCCGCCGTCAAGGCGAACCTGGGGCTCGACCAGCCCCTCTACACCCAGTACTTCGACTTCATCAAGGGCATCTTCGTCGGCGCCGAGTACAACTTCGGCCCGGACCCGTCCATCTGCAACGCGCCCTGCTTCGGCTACTCCTTCAAGACGCACGTCGAGGTGTGGCCCGAGCTGATGGACCGGGTGCCGATCACGTTCTCCCTGGCCATCGGTGCCGCGGTGATCTGGCTGCTCTCCGGTGTCGCCATCGGTGTCCTGTCCGCGCTCAAGCGGGGCTCGATCTTCGACCGCTTCGCCATGACGCTGGCCCTGGCCGGTGTCTCGCTGCCGATCTTCTTCACCGGCATGCTCGGTCTGGCCCTCTTCACCGTCCAATGGCCACTGTGGGAGGACGGGGTCAACTACGTCCCGTTCGCCGACAATCCGGCGGACTGGGCCTGGAACCTGGTCATCCCCTGGTGCAGCCTCGCCTTCCTCTACTCCGCCCTGTACGCCAGGCTCACCCGGGCCGGCATGCTGGAAGTGATGGGGGAGGACTACATCCGTACGGCGCGGGCCAAGGGCCTGCGGGAGAGCACGGTCGTCGCCAAGCACGGACTGCGGTCCGCGCTGACGCCCATCGTCACGATCTTCGGCATGGACTTCGGCCTGCTCCTCGGCGGCGCCGTCATCACCGAACAGGTCTTCTCCCTCCAGGGCATGGGCTCGTACGCGATCCAGTCGGTGAAGGACGCCGACCTGCCGATCGTGATGGGCGTGACCCTGTTCGCCGCATTCTTCATCGTCTTCTGCAATCTGCTGGTGGACCTGGTGTACGCCGCCATCGACCCCAGGGTGAGGTACTCGTGAGCGAGGTTTCCAAGGAGCAGTCCGCGGCACGGGTCCCCGGTCCCGCGTCCGCGCCGGGCGAGCCGGTGGTCTCCAGGGCCGAGGGGCCCGCCGGGTCCGGCGAAGCGGGAAAGCCCTTCCTCTCCGTACGTGACCTCCAGATCCACTTCAGCACCGACGACGGTCTGGTGAAGTCGGTCGACGGCGTCAGCTTCGACGTCGAGGCCGGCAAGACCCTCGGCATCGTCGGTGAGTCCGGCTCCGGCAAGTCGGTCACCTCGCTCGGCGTGATGGGCCTGCACCGCTCCGCCAACGCCGCGATATCCGGCGAGGTCTGGCTGGACGGCGAGGAGCTGGTCGGGGCCGACCCCGACCATGTACGGCGGCTGCGCGGCCGGAAGATGGCCATGATCTTCCAGGACCCGCTCTCCGCGATGCACCCGTACTACCGCGTCGGCGCCCAGATCGTGGAGGCGTACCGCGTCCACAACAAGGTCACCAAGAAGGTCGCCCGCGCGCGGGCGGTCGAGATGCTCGACCGCGTCGGCATCCCCGAGCCCCACAAGCGCGTCGACAGCTATCCGCACGAGTTCTCCGGCGGTATGCGCCAGCGCGCCATGATCGCGATGGCCCTGGTCAACAACCCCGAACTGCTCATCGCCGACGAGCCGACGACCGCCCTGGACGTGACCGTCCAGGCGCAGATCCTCGACCTCATCAGGGATCTGCAGAAGGAGTTCGGCTCGGCCGTCATCATGATCACCCATGACCTCGGGGTCGTCGCCGAGATGGCCGACGACCTGCTGGTCATGTACGGCGGCCGGGCCGTCGAGCGTGGACCGGCCGAGAAGGTGTTCTACGAGCCGCAGCACCCCTACACCTGGGGACTGCTCGGCTCGATGCCCCGGATCGACCGTGAGCAGACCGAACGGCTCATCCCCGTCAAGGGCCAGCCGCCGTCGCTCATCAACGTGCCGGGAGGCTGCGCCTTCAACCCGCGCTGCCCGTACGCCGACGTGCCCAAGGACGGCATCACGCGTACGGAGCGCCCCGAGCTGAAGCAGGTCGGCGCCGGGCACCACTCCGCCTGTCATATGACGCAGGAGGAGCGGACCAAGATCTGGACCGAAGAGATTGCGCCGAAGCTGTGAGCGCCGACGCCGTGAGTAACGCAAAGGATGCCGCTGTGGCGGACAGGCCGGAAAAAGACAAGGCGGGGGAGCCTCTGCTGAGGGTGGAGGGGCTGGTCAAGCACTTCCCCGTCAAGAAGGGGCTGCTGCAACGCCAGGTCGGCGCCGTCAAGGCGGTCGACGGGCTGTCCTTCGACGTCCACGCCGGTGAGACGCTCGGCATCGTCGGTGAGTCCGGCTGTGGCAAGTCGACCATGGGCCGGCTGATCACACGGCTGGACGAGCCGACCGACGGGCGTATCGAGTTCCAGGGCCACGACATCACGCACATGTCGGCGGGCAAGATCCGTCCGCTCCGCCGCGACGTGCAGATGATCTTCCAGGACCCGTACTCGTCGCTGAACCCGCGCCATACGATCGGCACGATCGTCGGCGCGCCCTTCAAGCTCCAGAACGTGGAGCCCGAGGGCGGCGTGAAGAAGGAGGTCCAGCGGCTGCTGGGCCTGGTGGGTCTGAGCCCCGAGCACTACAACCGCTACCCGCACGAGTTCTCCGGCGGCCAGCGCCAGCGCATCGGTATCGCGCGGGCCCTGGCGCTGAGCCCGAAGCTGGTCGTGGCCGACGAGCCGGTCTCCGCGCTGGACGTGTCGATCCAGGCCCAGGTGGTGAACCTGCTGGACGACCTCCAGGACGAGCTCGGCCTCACGTACGTGATCATCGCGCACGACCTCTCGGTCATCCGCCATGTCTCGGACCGGATCGCCGTGATGTACCTCGGCAAGATCGTCGAGCTGTCGGACCGCAAGTCGCTGTACGAGCGGCCGATGCACCCGTACACGAAGGCGCTGCTGTCCGCGGTGCCGGTGCCGGACCCGAAGCGGCGCGGGGTCAGGAGCGAGCGCATCCTGCTCAAGGGCGATGTGCCGTCGCCGATCTCGCCGCCGAGCGGCTGCCGGTTCCACACCCGTTGCTGGAAGGCGACGGAGGTGTGCCGGACGGTGGAGCCGCCGCTGGTCCAGCTGGAGCCGGGGCACGAGGCGGCCTGCCACCACCCGGAGAACGCGCCGGACCAGATCCCGGACGACACGACCGTGCTCGCGTCGGCGCGCGAGGCGATCGCGCTCGTGGGCGACGCGGTGGCCGCGGACGCGGCGGCCGGGAAGCCGGCGGCCGATGACGCGGAGGCCGTGAAGCCGGCGGCCGATGACGCGGAGGCCGTGAAGCCGGCCGCCGCCGACACCTCCGAAGGGGCCTCCGGGTCCCCGAAGGGGCTCACCAAGGAGTAGCCCACCCGTCTCTTTACCCCGTACGACACGCACGCCCCTCGTCCCGCACGGTCCACCATGCGGACGGGGGGCTTCTGCGTCGTACGGGAGGTTCACCCGGTTCGCCCGCCCCAACTACGGCTCGCCTGGCAGGACTTGACTGGTTGGCGCGCGATGCCCCGGAGTCCGTCCATTTGTCGACCGTCCGGATCTCAGGTCTGCAACTCCGCATTGCGGCCTGTTCATTCGGGACTTTCTTGAATGTAATCTTCGGCCGTCAAGACCGAGCTCTCGACTCGTCCGGACCCCTGGGGTGGACCATGCGAATATTCAAGTCCCGAGCCGCTGGGGCGATCGTCACGGCCTTGGCCGTCGCGCTGATCGCCACTGGCTGTTCCAGCGAGCGCGACGAGGAAGGTGACTCGGGCGGCGGGAAGGACACCTTCGTCTTCGGCGGCCCCGGTGACCCCGGCTCGCTGGACCCGGCCCTCGCCAGCGACGGCGAGACCTTCCGCGTCACCCGGCAGGCTTTCGAGGCGCTGCTGAAGCACGAGTCGGGCGGCAGCGAGCTGGCCCCGGCCCTCGCCGAGAAGTGGTCGAGCAACGCGGCCGGCACGGTCTGGACGTTCAACCTCCGTAAGGACGTGACGTTCCACGACGGCGAGAAGTTCGACGCCGCGGCCGTGTGCGCCAATTACGACCACTGGTTCAACTGGAAGGGCACGTACCAGTCCAGCGCGGTCTCCTACTACTGGCAGACCGTCATGGGCGGCTTCGCGGCCAACGAGGACCCCGAGACGCCGAAGGCGAACTACAAGTCCTGCACCGCCAAGGACGACAGCACCGCCGTCATCGAGGTCAACGAGCCCTCCGCGAACCTGCCCGGCGGCTTCTCCCTCCAGGCGCTGGCGATCCACTCGCCGAAGGCCCTTCAGGAGTACACGAAGCAGGACGCGACCGCCAAGGGCGACGCCATCACGTACCCCAAGTACAGCCAGGTGGCGGGGACGGTCGCCGGCACCGGACCGTACAAGATCACCGAGTGGAACAAGGGCAACAAGGAAGTCTCGCTGGAGCGTAACGACGACTACTGGGGCTCCAAGGCGAAGATCAAGAATCTCGTCTTCCGTACCATCGACACCGAGGACGGCCGTCGCCAGGCCCTCCAGGCCGGTGACATCGACGGCTACGACCTGGTCGCGCCCGCCGATGTGAAGACGCTGGAGAGCGACGGCTTCCAGGTCCCCACGCGTGACGTCTTCAACATCTTCTACGTCGGCATGAGCCAGGAGAAGAACAAGGCGCTGCGGAAGCCCGAGGTCCGCCAGGCCATCGCGCACGCCATCGACCGGGAGAACCTGGTCAAGACCCAGCTGCCCGCGGGCGGCGTCGCGGCGACGCAGTTCATGCCCGACACGGTCGCCGGCTACTCGGACGCGGTGCGGAAGTACCCCTTCGACACCGCCAAGGCCAAGCAGCTTCTCGCGGGGGCCGACGAGAGCGCGCTGAAGATCGAGTTCTGCTACCCGACCGAGGTCACCCGCCCGTACATGCCCGCCCCGCAGGACATGTTCGAGCTGATGAAGGCCGACCTGGAGAAGGCCGGGATCACCGTCACCCCCAAGCCCATGAAGTGGGCGCCGGACTACATCGACGCCACCGAGGCCGGCGGCTGCGCACTGCACATGCTGGGCTGGACCGGTGACTTCAACGACGGCTACAACTTCATCGGCACCTGGTTCGCCGAGTACGACAAGCAGTGGGGCTTCAAGGACAAGGGCGTCTTCGACGCGCTGAGGGCCGCGTCGCTCGAGACGGACGTGACCAAGCGCACGGAGCTCTACAAGACGGCGAACGAGACGGTCATGGCGTATCTGCCGGGCGTGCCGATCTCCTCGTCGCCCCCGGCGATCGCCTTCGCGGCCGACGTCAATCCGCCGAAGGTCTCCCCGCTGACGCAGGAGAACTTCGCGGAGACGTCCTTCAAGTAACAGCACCAGTGCGGGTCCGCCCGGCCGGCGGAGCACGGAAACCCCGCCGGGCGGACCCGACCTACGTCTGAAAGGGGCACGCGGGGTGCTGAGACTCGTCGCACGACGACTGCTGCAGCTGATACCCACCCTGCTCGGTCTGTCGGTTCTGCTCTTCCTCTGGCTGAACCGGCTGCCCGGCGGACCCGCGTCGGCGATCCTGGGCGAGAGGGCGACCGAGGCCGAAGTGGCGCGCATCAACCGGGCGCTGGGGCTCGACGAGCCGGTGTGGGTCCAGTACGGACGGTTCATCAAGCGGATCCTCCAGCTCGACCTCGGCACCTCCACCCAGACCGGCCGACCGGTGTGGGAGGAGTTCACCCTGCGCTTCCCGGCGACCGTCGAACTCAGCGTCGCCGCCATGGCCCTCGCGATCGTCGTCGGCGTCCCGCTCGGCTACTTCGCCGCCCGGCGGCGCGGCAGCTGGCTCGATGTCACGGCCGTGTCCGGCTCACTGCTCGGCATCTGCATCCCGGTCTTCTTCCTCGCCCTGCTCCTCAAGGGGCTCTTCGCCGTCAACCTCGGGATCTTCCCGAGCTACGGCCGGCTGTCGACCGGTATCGACGCGACGAAGGTCACCGGATTCGCCGTGCTGGACGGGCTGTTGACCGGTGAGTTCGACGCCTCGTGGGACGCGATCATGCATCTGGTGCTGCCCGCGGTCGCGCTCGCCTCCATCCCGCTCGCCGTCATCGTGCGCATGACCCGGGCCAGCGTGCTCGAAGTGCTGGGGGAGGACTACGTACGGACGGCGGAGTCCAAGGGCCTGGACAAGCGGGTCGTACGCGCCCGCCACGTCCTGCGCAACGCGCTGCTGCCGGTGATCACGGCGGTGGGTCTGCTGACGGGAAGCCTGCTCTCCGGCGCGGTCCTCACCGAGTCGGTCTTCACCTTCGGCGGGATCGGGTCGTTCATCCGTACGTCGATCGACGCCCGTGACTATCCCGTGCTCGTCGGCTTCATCCTCTTCATCGCGCTGGTGTACGTCCTGATCAATCTGCTGGTCGACGTGGCGTACAGCCTCATCGACCCGAGAGTGCGGGTGCACTGACGTGAACGCGACCCCCGACAGTTCCCCGAGCAGCACCCCGGACACCTCCCCGAAGCCGACGAGCAGGGCCGACAGGATCGACCGGCTCGCGCGGCTCACCGAGCGGACCGAGACCACCTCGGGCGCCGGACTGTGGCGCGAGGCGTTCCGGCGGCTGCGCACCAGCAAGACGGCGGTCATCGGCGGAGTGGTGATCGGCCTGTTCGTGCTGATCGCGATCGTCGGCCCCTGGCTCGCCCCGTACAGCCCCACGGCCCAGGAGTGGCGCGGCGAGGTCTTCCCCAACCAGGGACGCTTCGTCGGACCGCGCGGCGAGAACTGGTTCGGTCTCGACCACCTCGGCCGTGACGAGTTCTCCCGGATGCTCGTCGGCGCCCGGCAGACCCTGCTCGTCGGCGTCGTGTCGATGCTCATCGGGCTGGTGGCCGGCGCGGTCATCGGCGCCGTGTCGGGCGCGGCGGCGACGCTCGGCGGGGAGCCGGGCAAGCGCGTGGACACCGTCATCATGCGCGTCACCGACATCATGCTGGCGCTGCCCTCGCTGCTGCTCGCCGTCTCCGTGGCGGCCGTGCTGGGCCAGTCGCTGACCACGGTGATGATCGCGGTGGGCGTGGTCCAAGTGCCGGTGTTCGCACGGCTGTTGCGCGGCTCGATGCTCGCGCAGGGCAGTTCGGACTATGTGCTGGCCGCGAAGGCGGTGGGCATCCGCAAACGCCGTATCGTCCTCACCCAGATCATGCCGAACTCGCTCAGCCCCGTGATCGTCCAGGCGACGCTCAGCCTCGCCACCGCGATCATCGAGGCCGCCGCCCTGTCCTATCTGGGCCTCGGCAATCCGGACCCCGCGATCCCCGAGTGGGGCGTGATGCTGTCGCAGGCACAGCGGTTCTTCGACAACGCGCCGATGATGTCGGTGTATCCGGCGGTCGGGATCATCGTCACCGCTCTCGGCTTCACCCTGCTCGGTGAGGCGATGCGGGAAGCCCTCGACCCGAAGCTGCGAGGCTGAAGTCCCATGTCGCTACTGTCGGTTGACGCCCTGTCGGTCACGTTCGCGGGGCACGGTACGGGTCGGGGCAAGGGCCGGGGTACGGGTGGCGCCGGAGGCCCCCGCGACACGAGGGCCGTCGACGGTGTCTCCTTCGACGTCGACGAGGGCCAGGTCGTGGGCCTGGTGGGCGAGTCGGGCTGCGGCAAGTCCGTGACGGCGCTCGCCCTGATGGGTCTGCTCCCGCGCAAGGGGGTGAGCGTCGGCGGGCGCGCGGAGTTCGACGGGGCGGACCTGCTCTCCATGGGTGAGAGGAAGATCCGTGACCTGCGCGGCAGTCAGATCGCGATGATCTTCCAGGACCCGCTCTCCTCGCTCAACCCGGTCGTCCCCATCGGTGTCCAGGTCACCGAGGTCCTGAGCCGCCACCGGGGGCTGAAGGGCGAGCCGGCCCGCAAGGAGGCCGCCTCACTGCTCGACCGGGTGGGAATCCCCGACCCGGACCGGCGGCTGAAGGAGTACCCGCACCAGCTCTCCGGCGGGATGCGGCAGCGCGCGCTCATCGCGATGGCCGTCGCCTGCGCGCCGCGCCTGCTGATCGCCGACGAGCCGACGACGGCGCTCGACGTCACCATCCAGGCCCAGATCCTCGAACTCCTCAAGGAGCTGGTGGACCAGCAGGGCACGGCGCTCCTGATGATCACTCATGACCTGGGCGTCGTCGCCGGGTTGTGCGACCAGGTCAATGTGCTCTACGCGGGGCGCGCGGTGGAGACGGCGGGCCGCCGCGAACTGTTCAGGCATCCGACCCATCCGTACGCGCACGGGCTGCTCGGTTCCATCCCGCGCCTCGACGCCCCGCGCGGCGATCCGCTCAGACCGATCCGCGGATCGATCAACGACAAGATAGCGTGGGCCGACGGCTGCGCGTTCGCGCCCCGGTGCGACTTCTACACGATGGAGTGTCTGACGGGCACACCGGAACTCACCGAACCACGCGCCCGGGGCCACCAGGTGCGCTGTGTCAATCCCGTCCTCCCGACGGACGCGGCGGAGGTCTCCTGATGAGTCTGCTCGAACTGGACGGTGTGAAGGTCCACTTCCCCGTCAGGAAGGGCGTCTTCTTCGACCGTACCGTCGGCCACGTCTACGCCGTCGACGGTGTCTCGCTGAAGGTCGAGGCGGGACAGACGTACGGCCTGGTCGGCGAGTCCGGCTGCGGCAAGACCACCCTCGGCCGCGCCGTCCTGCGCCTGGTCGACATCACCGAGGGCGAGGTCGTCTTCGACGGTACGGATCTGGCGAAGCTGCCCGGCGAGGAGATGCGGAAGATCCGGCACCGTCTCCAGATGGTCTTCCAGGACCCGCTGGGCAGCCTGAACCCCCGCCAGAACATCGAGTCGATCCTCTCCGAGGGCATGGCCGCGCACGGCATCGGCGCGGACCAGGAGGAACGCCGCGAGCGGATCAAGAAGATCCTCGCGGAGGTGGGCCTGCCGACCAACGCGCTCTCCCGCTACCCGCACGAGTTCTCCGGCGGTCAGCGCCAGCGCATCGGCATCGCGCGGGCGCTCGTCCTCGATCCGGACGTGATCATCTGCGACGAGCCGGTCTCCGCGCTCGACGTCTCCATCCAGGCACAGGTGATCAACCTCCTTGAGGAGCTCCAGGAGTCCAAGGGGCTGACGTATCTCGTCATCGCCCACGACCTGGCCGTCGTCCGGCACATCTCGGACGTCATCGGCGTGATGTATCTGGGCTCGCTGGTGGAGGAGGCGCCGAGCGACGCGCTGTACGCGGCGCCGAGGCACCCGTACACGAAGGCGCTGATGTCGGCCGTGCCCGTGCCCGACCCGGACGTGGAGGACCGCCGCGAACGCATCCTGCTCCACGGCGACCTGCCGTCGCCGGCGGCCCCGCCGGCGGGGTGCCGGTTCCATACGCGCTGCCCGTGGAAGCAGGAGACGCGGTGCGCGACGGAGCGGCCGGAGCTGACGGTGGTGGGGGACGGGCACCGGGTGGCGTGCCACTTCGCGGCGGAGATCGAGGCGGGGACGGTGGGACGGACGAGGGCGACGGGGATCGCGGCGGTGACGGAGACGGAGCCGGAGACGGTGTGAGCGGGGTGCCAGGGACGGAGACGGCCCGAGCCGGGGGCTGAGGCGGGAGGGCCCGGGCCGGTCCTGGCTCTGCTCCGCACGCTCCTGACCTGGTGCTCCGCCCTCGGTGTACAACTGTCGGGTGTTCGAGGAACTGTTCAACCCCTCCGTCCAGCACTCGCTCGATCTCGCCGGGATCTTCGTCTTCGCGATATCCGGCGCACTGCTGGCCGTCCGCAAGAACTTCGACGTCTTCGGCATAGCCGTGCTCGCCGAGGTCACCGGGCTGGGCGGCGGTCTGCTCCGGGACCTGATCATCGGAGCCGTACCGCCCGCCGCCTTCACCGACCTCGGCTACTTCACCATGCCGCTGGTCGCCACGGTCCTGGTCTTCTTCCTGCACCCGCACGTCGAACGCATCCAGGGCGCGGTGAACGTCTTCGACGCGGCCGGGCTCGGGCTGTTCTGTGTGACGGGCACCGTGAAGGCGTACGAGCACGGGCTCGGCCTCACCGCGTCCGCCGCGCTCGGTCTCGCCACGGCGGCGGGCGGCGGCGTCCTGCGCGACGTCCTCGCCAACGAGGTCCCGTCCCTGCTGCGCTGGGACCGCGACCTGTACGCGGTGCCCGCGATCGTCGGCGCCACGATGGTGGTGGTCTTCATCCGGCTCGACGCGCTGAACGGGCCGACGAGCGGCCTCGCGGTCGTCACCGCGTTCACGCTGCGACTGCTGGCGACGCGCTTCCACTGGCGGGCCCCGCGCGCGTACAACCGCCGCTCGACGGCCGCCGAGGAGCGGTCGGAACCGAACATCTAAGCTACCGCTCAGTAAGGCGGTGTTGTACCGTTCTGGTCATGTCACAGGCAGCGCAGACCATCAGCGCGGGCAGCGAATTCGACCGCGACACCTCCGTCTCCCTTCGCGCACCGGGCGTCTACGACGCCGACCTCTCCGAGGGCTGGGCGATCCTCTCCGCCGTCAACGGCGGCTATCTGCTGGCGATCGTGGCCCGTGCCCTGCGTGACGCGCTGCCGCACCCCGATCCGTTCACGGTCACCGCCCACTATCTGACCCCGTCCAGGCCCGGTCCCGCGGTCGTCCGTACGGAGCCGGTGCGGAGCGGCCGGAGCCTGGCCACCGGACAGGCGTCGCTCTTCCAGTACGAGGCGGACGGCACCGAGGTCGAACGCGTACGGGTCATCGCCGCGTACGGCTCGCTGGACTCGCTCGGCGACGACGTCCGCACCCTGGTCAAGCCGCCCGCGCTGCCTCCCTCCGAGCGGTGCCTCGGTACGGAGGACGGGCCCGCCGCCTTTCCGGGCGACTCGGACTTCTCGCGTCGGGTGACGGTCAGGCTGGACCCGGCGACCGCGGGCTGGGCGATCGGCGCCCCGTCCGGCAAGGGCGAGATGCGCGGCTGGTTCACGCTGGCCGACGGCCGCGAGCCGGACCCGCTCTCGCTGCTGCTCACGGTGGACGCCTTCCCGCCGACCGCCTTCGAGCTCGGGCTCAAGGGCTGGACCCCGACCGTCGAACTGACCACGCACATCCGCTGCCGCCCCGCGCCGGGGCCGCTGAGAGTCTTCGCGACCACGCGGAACCTGGCCGGCGGCTATCTGGAGGAGGACGTGGACGTCTGGGACAGCGCGGACCGCCTGGTGGCCCAGGCCCGCCAACTGGCCAGGGCACCCCGGGAGCCCAGGGTGCCGGGGGCGCGTTAGCGTCACCGGGCCGGACCGGCCCCTTCCGTCGGACGGAGCAAGTCGGCCAGGGCCGGGGGCAGTTCGGCCGGCGCGGGGTGCCGCCGCGTGCCGCGCAGCAGCAGGAGAACGTCCCACCTGACGTCACCGATCGCGCTGCCGAGGGTCCATCCACGCATACGGGCCGGGCTGGTTGCGGGGTCCGGCAACGGCCGGGACCGGCAGGCGCCGTCACACCCCGCGCGCGCCGTCGGTCCTCTCGCGGAGCAGATCGGCGTGGCCGTTGTGCCGGGCGTACTCCTCGATCATGTGGACCAGCACCCAGCGCAGCGACACCGTTCCGCGCCACCCGTCCTCGCCCACGACGTCGAGGCTCGGCGCCGCCGCCACGAACCGGTCCGCGAAGGCCACCTCCTCGCGCCAGGCCGCCCAGGCTGCGGCGACCACGTCCGGGTCGGGGACGGCGCCGTCGAAGTCGCCGTCCGGGGCGGCCTCGGAGGAGAAGCGGAGCGGCGCGTCCTGCCCGGCGAGGACGGCGCGGAACCAGCGGCGCTCCACGTCGGCCAGGTGGCGCACCAGGCCGAGCAGCGAGAGCGTGGAGGGCGGTACGGCGCGCCGCGACAGCCCCGGGCCCGCCAGGCCCGCGCACTTGACCTCCAGCGTCGCCCGCTGCGCGGCGAGGAAGTCGCCGAGCATCGCGCGCTCGCCGCCGGTGGTACGGGTGTCGAACCGGCGGTCGGGTCCGGCGGTGACGAACATCTCGGCTCTTCTGCTGCGACCCGTCATGGCGTCCATCATTCCGGAGGCGGTTTCCGTATCGCGCGGGGTCCCCACCTGCCCGGGGGCGCGACACCCGGGGCCGGGGCCGGCACCCCTCGGCGACGCGACCGCACCGCGACGCCCCGTCCGATGCCCGCCCTCGGCGACCGGCACCCACCGCGGCTCGTAGAATCGTCGACACCATGGCTTATCTCGACCACGCCGCGACCACCCCGATGCTTCCCGAGGCGATCGAGGCGATGACCGCCCGGTTCGCCGACGTCGGCAACGCGTCCTCGTTGCATGCCGCCGGGCGGCGGGCCCGGCGTACCGTCGAGGAGGCCCGCGAAGAGCTCGCCGACGCCCTCGGCGCCCGGCCCAGCGAGGTCGTCTTCACCTCGGGCGGCACGGAGGCCGACAACCTCGCGGTGAAGGGCCTCTACTGGTCCCGCCGCGACGCCGATCCGGCCAGGACACGCGTACTCGCCAGCCCCGTTGAGCACCACGCCGTCCTCGACGCCGTCGACTGGCTCGGCGAGCACGAGGGCGCGAACGTCGAGTATCTGGCGGTCGACGGATACGGCAGGGTGTCGCCCGAGACCCTGCGCGCGGCCATCGAACGCGACCCCGACGACGTGGCCCTCGCCACCGTCATGTGGGCGAACAACGAGATCGGCACCATCCTCCCCGTACGCGAACTCGCCGAGGTCGCCGCCGAGTTCGGCGTTCCGCTGCACTCGGACGCCGTCCAGGCGTTCGGCCAGACCGAGGTCGACTTCGGGGCGTCCGGGCTCGCCGCGATGACCGTCACCGGCCACAAGATCGGCGGCCCCTACGGCGTCGGCGCGCTGCTCCTCGGCCGCGAGTACACCCCCGTGCCCGTTCTGCACGGCGGCGGCCAGGAACGCCATGTGCGCTCGGGCACCCTCGACGTCCCCGCCGTCGCGGCGTTCGCGGTCGCCGGGCGGCTCGCCGCCGAGAGGCGCGGCGAGTTCGCGCGCGACATCGGCGCCCTGCGCGACGAGTTGATCGCCTCCGTACGGAAGGCGGTGCCGGACGCGATCCTCGGCGGAGACCCGGTCGACCGCCTGCCCGCCAACGCCCACTTCAGCTTTCCGGGGTGCGAGGGCGACTCGCTGCTCCTGCTGCTGGACGCGCAGGGCATCGAGTGCTCGACCGGCTCGGCCTGTACGGCGGGGGTCGCCCAGCCCAGCCACGTACTGCTGGCGACGGGCACCGACCCCGAACTGGCGCGCGGCACGCTCCGGTTCTCCCTCGGTCACACCTCTACGGAGGCCGACGTCAAGGCGGTCGCCACGGCGATCGGCCCGGCGGTGCGGCGGGCGCGGAACGCGGGGCTGAGCTAGGTCGCCGTCCGGCGCGCGCTCTTGGGTGCGGGTTGCTGGGTTGCCCGGTTGCGGTTGTCTGCCGACGGGCGGGGTTCGGGGTCTCCGGAGGGGTATGTCCGGACGGCGTGATTTACGGCGCGTGCGGGGCTCGTTGGTCCCGCTGTGGCGTTCTTGTTCACGCGCCACAAATCAGCCTGAGTGTCCGAACACACCCCTCCTGCGACCCCGCCCCCCTCCGGCTGTCGCGTGGCGCTGTTCAAGCTCCTCCGGCCCGCGCGGGGAAGGGGGACGCGCAGGGGTCGTGTCCGGACACTCAGGCTGATTTGTGCCGCGTGGACAACCCGGTCTCTTCGGGTCCAACGAGGGGTGCACGCGGCGTAAATCACGCCGTCCGGGCATGACCCCGGAGCGGCACCCGGCAACCACCGCGACCACCCCCAGCCCGGCCGGCGCTTGAGGCCGACCCCGGCCAGGCACGAACCCGCACGCGAACCCGCCGCAGGCGACCCCGCGGGCACCCGGCAACCACCGGGACCACCCCCAGCCCGGCCGGCGTTTGAGGCCGACCCCAGCCAGGCACAGGCCCGCACGCGCCGACACGCCTCAGCTCGGCCCCTCCGTCGGCGCCGCCTCCGCCCGCGCCGCCTCCGCCCGCACCAGCTTCATGTACCGGTCCCAGTCCCAGTGCGGCCCCGGGTCCGTGTGGTCCGTTCCCGGTACCTCCACGTGCCCGATGATGTGCTCCCGGTCGACCGGCATCCCGTACCGCGCACAGATCCCCGCCGTCAGCTTCGCCGACGCCGCGTACATCGCGTCCGTGAAGTCCTCCGGCCGGTCCACGAACCCCTCGTGCTCGATGCCTATGCCGCGTTCGTTGTACGAGCGGTTCCCCGCCTGGTACGCCACGTCCAGCTCGCGGATCATCTGCGCGACATGCCCGTCCTTGCGCACCACGTAGTGCGTGGCCGCCTGGTGCGCCGGGTCCTTGAAGACCTTGAGCGCCGTCCGGTAGCTGCCCTGCACCACGTGGATGATCACCCGGTCCACCGTGTAGTCGTCGGGCCGGTCCGCCCGGCGCCAGTTCGCCGAGGACGCCGCCACCCACTCCGCGCCCGCGTGATCGAGCTCACCCGGCTTCCGCGGCTTCTCCACCCCCGGCACCCGGTACCAGAGCCGCGTCGCCTGATCCTGGCCCGCCACGACCGCGACCGCCCCGCCGCCCACCAGCACGGCGGCGCCGCCCAGCAGCAGCGTGCGCCGACCGACCGTCGGCCGCCCGCTCCCTCGTCCCCCGCCGTCCGTCCGCCCCTCGCCGACCGGGCTCCCGCCCTCGTCCGAGCCGCCCGCACCCGGAGTCCCGCCGTTCACGGCGCCCCGCCTTCTGTTGCCCATGGACCGACAACGGATACTCGCGCGACTCTGGTTCCCCGGCACCCTTACGCTGGTGTGGCTATGACTCAGACACCCCAGCGCCCTCTCCGTGTGCTCGCCGCCATGTCCGGCGGCGTGGACTCCGCCGTCGCCGCCGCCCGCGCCGTGGAAGCCGGTCACGACGTCACCGGTGTCCATCTCGCGCTCTCCGCGAACCCGCAGTCGTTCCGTACGGGCGCGCGGGGCTGTTGCACCATCGAGGACTCCCGTGACGCGCGGCGGGCCGCCGACGTCATCGGTATCCCCTTCTACGTATGGGACCTCGCCGAGCGCTTCCGTGAGGATGTCGTCGAGGACTTCATCGCCGAGTACGAGGCCGGGCGCACCCCGAACCCGTGTCTGCGCTGCAACGAGAAGATCAAGTTCGCGGCGCTGCTCGACAAGGCGCTCGCGCTCGGCTTCGACGCCGTCTGCACCGGCCACTACGCGACGGTCGTCACCGCCCCCGACGGCACCCGTGAGCTGCACCGGGCGAGTGACATGGCCAAGGACCAGTCGTACGTGCTCGGTGTGCTGGACGAGCGCCAGCTCGCGCACGCCATGTTCCCGCTCGGGGACACCCTCACCACGAAGGAAGAGATCCGCGCGGAGGCCGAGCGCCGCGATCTGGCCGTCGCGAAGAAGCCCGACAGCCATGACATCTGCTTCATCGCCGACGGCGACACCCAAGGCTTCCTCGCCGGCCGTCTCGGCAGGGCCGAGGGGGACATCGTGGACGAGTCGGGGGCCAAGGTCGGTACGCACGACGGCGCGCACGGGTTCACCATCGGCCAGCGCAAGGGCCTGCGCATCGGCCACCCGGCGCCGGACGGCAAGCCGCGGTACGTGCTGGACATCTCGCCCGTGGACAACCGCGTGACGGTCGGTCCCGCCGCCGCCCTCGACGTCACCGCCCTGACGGCGATCAAGCCCCGCTGGTGCGGCGGTACGGCCCCGGCCGGCCCCGGCGCCTACACGGCCCAGCTGCGCGCCCACGGCGACGAGACCCCTGTCACGGCCGAACTGGTCGACGGCACCCTGCGCGTCGACTTCGCGGAGGCCGTACGGGGCGTGGCCCCGGGCCAGGCGATCGTGCTCTACGACGGCACGCGCGTGGTCGGCTCGGCCACGATCGCGACGACGGTACGGCGCACGGGAGCCCTGACCGCCTGACCCGCCGGCCCGCAATTCGCTGATCCGCCGACCCGCCGGTCGTACCCACCGGCCGGTCGGCGGAGCTGTTTCCGTCGGCCGCCTCCCGTTACCCAAGCGTGATCAGACGGGCCCTTGTGGCTCGTGGGGCACTGCCCCAGGGTGCATGTATGCGCATACAGGCAGCGCATACATTGCTGCCGCCCGCTCCGTCGAGCCGCCCCCGTTCTGCTCTCCCCCGAGGAAGTGCGACGCCATGACGCATGCCGCCCCCGCCCCACGCCGCCGCACCGTCCTGGGCGGAGCCGCCCTCGGTACGCTCGCCACCGTCGGCCTGTCCGCCCCGGAGGCCGGGGCGACCCCGGCCGGCCCCGTCGCGCCCGGCGACACCACCCCGGCCGGCTCCGTCTCGTACCGGAACAAGCAGATCCTCATCGGCGGGGAGCCCGTGCTCGTACTCGCCGGGGAGATCCACTACTTCCGGCTCAAGAGGGCGGACTGGCAGTCCAGGCTCGACCGCGCCAAGGCCGCCGGCCTCAACACCATCGCCTCGTACATCCCTTGGATGTGGCACGAGTTGCCCGACGGCACGATCGACGTCACCGGCCGTACCCGCCCCGAGCGCGACCTCGGCGCCTTCATCGACCTCTGCCACCGCAACGGCTTCCTCTTCATCGCCCGGCCCGGCCCCTTCACCATGGCCGAGCTGAAGGGCGAGGGCGTCCCCGAGCGCGTCCGCGAGGACCACCCCGAGATCGTCTCCACCGGCTGGAACGACGCTCCCGCCACCACCCCCACCGTCGACTACCTCGCGCCCGCCTTCCTCAAGGAGACGCGCCACTGGTACGCGGCGGTGATGCCGGTCCTCGCCGAGCGCCTGCACGGCAAGGGCGGGCCCGTCATCTCCGTACAGCTCGACAACGAGATCGGCATGCTGGCCTGGGTCAGCAACTCGCCCGACCTCACCGACCATGTGACCGCCGACTTCGACGGCTGGCTCCGCAAGGAGTACGGGGACGCGCTCGGCGACCGCTACCCCTTCGCGAGCGAGGACCTCGCCGGGCGGCGCAAGGCGATCCGGCACCCGAAGGACGCGTACGGCGCCGCGCTGATGCACGATCTGGGCCGCTTCATGCGGGGCCGCTTCGCGCGGTACGTCGCCGAACTACGCGCGGCGGCCGAGGAGTACGGCGTCACCGGCGTCCCGTTCCTGATCAACATCCACGGCACGTCGGACAGCCGCGCCGAACCGTTCCCCATCGGCATCAGCCAGCTCATGGAGACCTACGCGGGGATCGGCGGCACGATCTCCGGCGCCGACTTCTACCTCGGCGATCTGACCCTGCGCAACGTCACCGACCTCTACCTCGTCAACGCCTTCATGGACGCCGTCAACGACAAGGACCAGCCCGTCACGGCGCTGGAGTTCGACGCGGGGCACGCCGACTACGGGCAGAACATGGACAGCCAGACCAGCCCGTCCGGTGTCGATCTGAAGACCCGTCTCTGTGTCGCGCAGGGCGCGAAAATGCTCAACTACTACCTGTTCGCGGGCGGGTTCAACCCGAAGCTCGACAAGCCGACGGGCGACGGGAACGACCGGATCGGCATCACCGGCGAGCGCCACGGCTTCGCCGCGCCCGTCGACCCCGAGGGCCGGCCGGGGGTCAGCTACGCGTCGACTCGCGAGACGGTACGCGCGATGGGCGGGCTCGCCGACGTCCTCGCGCCGATGCGTCCGACGTACGACGAGGTGGCGCTCGGTTTCGTACCGGATCACTATCTGACCGAGTACCACCCGCCGGAGCTGGCCTCCGTACAGAGGGTGCTGGACGAGGCGGTGAACACCCGCGGCGCCGGCCCGCGCGGTTCCCTGGCCCGCGCGATGCTGCTCGGCGGCTTCCGCTACCCGAGCGTCAACCTCCAGGCGGGCGATCCGGACCCGGAGGCCGTACCGGTGATCGCGCTGGCCACCGGCGAGCATCTGGGGGCCGAGCTCCAGCGGCGCCTGGTCCGCTACACGGAGGCCGGCGGAAAGCTGCTCCTGTCGGGGCGGCTGCCGGTCAAGGACATGGCCGACAAGCGCTGCACCGTGCTCGCGGACGCGCTGGGCCTGAAGGCCGGCTCCACGCTCACCGACGCGAACCGCTTCTGGCTGTCGGTCACCGCCCACGACTGGGCGGCGCCGCTTCCTGAAGTACGCCTGTCACGCGCCCAGTTGTGCGAGCCCACCCGGGGCAGGACGGTGCTGCGCGAACTGTCCACCGGCAAGGGCTGTGGCTTCGACATCCCCCTCGGGCGCGGGCGGGCCGTGGTGATCACCACGGACTACCAGTGCGACCTGGCCTTCTGGGGACGCGCGTTCCACGCCCTGGACGCCGCCCCCGCGATCCGGCACAGCGCGACCGACCCGGGGGTCTTCCTGCTGACGACGGCGGACGGCGAGCGCGGCCGGCTGCTGCACGCCTTCAACGTCTCCTCGGGCTACGACCAGGACTTCACCGTCACCGAGAGGGGCAAGCCCCTCTTCGGCGGCGAGAAACTGCGCCTGCCGGGCCGGACGGCGGCGATCCTGCCACTCGGACTGGACGCGGGCGGCCTGCGCGTCGCGTACGCGACGGCGGAGCTCACCGGCGCCGCCGACGGCCGGGCGACCTTCCGGGCACTCGGGGCGCCCGGCGGCGAGTCGGTCGTCGCGGTCGAGGGCACGGCGCGGTGCGAGGGCGCCCGTGTCTCGACCGAGGGCGGCAGGACGGTACTGCGCGTACGCCGGGACGAGTTCACCGTGCACCGCGGCTGAGGCACCGCGCGCGGCCCGGGACACCGCCCCGTGCCGCGCGAGCGGCCTCTGTGCGAGGCTGGGACGGACCCGCGCCGACCGAAGGGACCTCCCACCGTGGCCGAGCACCTCCTGGACTCCGTGCCCGGCACGGTGAGCAATGTCTTCTCGCGCGAGCTGCCCCCGGTGCTCACGGTCGACCCCGGCGACACCCTCACCGTCCACACGCTCGACTGCTCGGGCCATCTGGAGCGCCGCCGTACGGCGGACGAGTCCGTGCCGCGCATGTTCGGCGAGCAGCGCGGCCACTGCCTGGTCGGACCCATCGCGGTGCGTGGCGCGGAGCCCGGCATGGCTCTCGCCGTACGGCTGGAGTCCCTGCGCCCCGACGCGTGGGGCTTCACCGCGGCGGCGTCGTCCGACACCCCGCTCAACCGCCGGCTCGGCGTGACCGGCGAGGACGCCGAGTGGCTCACGTGGGACCTCGACGCCGACAAGGGAACCGGGACCGACCAGTACGGTCACACCATCTCCCTCGCGCCCTTCCTCGGCGTCGTCGGCACACCCCCGGACGAACCGGGCGAGCACTCCACGACGCCGCCCCGCACCCTCGGCGGCGGCAACATCGACTGCCGCGAACTGGTCGCCGGATCCACCCTGTTCCTCCCCGTCACCGTGCCGGGCGCGCTGCTCAGCATCGGCGACGGCCATGCCGCGCAGGGTGACGGCGAGGTCTCCGGCACGGCGGTCGAGTGCGGCATGACCACCCGGCTCACCGTCGACCTCCTGCCGTCCCCGCCGCTCCCCACGCCCCACGCGGTCACCCCGGCGGGCCGGATCACCTTCGGCTTCGACGCCGACCTCAACGAGGCCTCGGCGCGGGCTCTCGACGCGATGCTGACATGGATGACGGCGCTGTACGGGGTCAAGCGGTCGACGGCGCTCGCGCTGGCGAGTACGACGGTCGATCTGCGGGTGACGCAGGTGGCCAACCAGGTGTGGGGAGTGCACGCGCTGCTGCCGGACGACGCGATCCGCTGAACCCCACGCGGCCGTGTCTGCGACGGGCCTGGGCGGCGAGCATGGCGCCCGTCACCATGCGTATCGGCTCCGGGTCCGCCGCCTCTGCTCCTACCTCAGCCGCCGGCCTCACGCCGCCGCCGCGAAATACTCTTCGAGGACCGGCGCCAGCACATGCGGCGCCACCTCGTGGACCTGGCCCGTCAGGGTGCGGTGCCGCCCGCGCGGCAGCGCCCGGGCCACCGCCCGCGCCGCCACCCGCGTCGGCGGCGGGCTCGCGCCCCCGTCGACGACCATCACCCGCGCCGTGACCCGTGCGAGCCGTTCCGTGGGCACCGGCCCGGGGCCCACCACCGCGTCGTCGTACGCCAGGGTGTGAGCCAGCGCCGTCATGCCCCGCCACATCTCCGCGCGGCGCATCACCGCCACCACGTCGGGCGGCACACCGACCACCGACAGGAACAACTCCACCGCCTCGTCCCGCCGCCCCCGCGCCAGCAGGCCGCCCAGCCGTGCCGTGTAGGCCGATTTGTCGGTGCTGTCGGCCGCGCCCGTGTCGTACGGAGGCTCGTACACGGCGAGTTGGGTGATCGGCAGCCCCGACGCGGCGGCCTCCAGCGCCAGCGCGGCGCCCGACGACATCCCGTACACCGACGCGTCGCCGCCCGCCTCCGTAAGGAGGGCGGCGATGTCCTCGACCTCGCGCTCCACCGAGTACGGCGCCGTGTCGCCACTGCCGCCGCGCCCCCGCCGGTCGTACGTGATCACACTGAAGCGCGGTGCGAGGAGCGCCGCCAGCGGCGCCTCCGCGGCCGCCGTGCTGAACGCCCCTCCCACCACGATCACCGGAGGCCCGTCGCCGCCCGTCCGCCGGTATGCGATGAGGGTGCCGTCACCCGACTTCGCCTTGCCCACTTGGTCCATACGAGGGGAGACCGGAGCGCTCACCGGAACTCATCGCCGGTGAGCGGAAATCGGGGAAACTTTTTTCTCCGGGCCCTCCGCCGGCCCGCCCGGAGCCGTGACTCAGTCCGCGACGACCTCGGTCTCGTAGAAGCAGAAGTGGCCCTTGATCCGGGCGACTTCGTCCTTCGGCTCGGGATACGCCCACACGAGGTCGGGCGCGTCCGGCAGTGACCAGTAGGAGGCGTCGCCCTTGAACGGGCAGTGCGTGGAGGTGTCCGAAGGCGTCAGCAGCTCCGTGCGTACGTCCTCCGGCGGCAGGTAGTAACGGACGGGCAGTCCGGTCTCGTGCAGCAGCAACGGGCGGTGGCTGTCCGCGACGACCTGTCCGTCGCGTACGACCCGGACGTGCTCGGTGCCCTGCTCGACAGTGATGGTGTGGCCCTTGGCCATGGCGATCCGCTCCTTCGGTGAACTCGGTCCCGCTGCTCGTGCTGGTGCCTTCTACCGTCAGCAACGGCCGGGCACGCCCTCTTCCCAAGGAGGTCACCCGGTTACCGTGAGGTCATGAGAATCTGTGTCTTCCTCTCCGCCGCCGACCTGGACGAGCGCTACACCCGCCCCGCCCGCGAATTCGCCGAACTCCTCGGCAAGGGCGGTCACACGCTCGTCTGGGGCGGGTCCGACGTGGGCCTGATGAAGGTCGTCGCCGACGGGGTGGAGCAGGCTGGCGGGCGTCTCGTGGGCGTCTCCGTCGGTTTCCTGGGCGCCTCCGTGCGGGCGCGGGCGGACGAGATGGTGATCGCCGAGGACCTCGCCGAGCGCAAGAGGCTGCTACTCGCCAAGTCCGACGCTGTCGTGATCATGGTCGGCGGTACGGGCACGCTGGACGAGGCGACCGAGATCCTGGAGCTGAAGAAGCACGGCCTGCACGACAAGCCCGTGGTGCTGCTCAACACGGCGGGCTTCTACGACGGGCTCAAGGAGCAGTTCCTGAGGATGGACAGCGAGGGCTTCCTCCCGGTGCCCCTCACCGACCTGGTCTTCTTCGCGGAGGAGGCGGTGGGCGCGCTCGCCTATCTGGAGGAGTCGGCCGGGATGCCCTGACCCCGGCACGGGGTGCCGGCGGGTGCCGGGCGGGGCCTCGGCAGGGCCGTACGGGCGCGCCGTGGGGTGATGCGAACATGACCCCATGGCTACCCATCTGATCACCGGCGCCGGCTCGGGCATCGGCGCCGCCGTCGCGCGCCGGCTCCATGAGCGCGGCGACGACCTGCTGCTCTTCGCCCGCGACGCCGGCCGCGCCAAGGAACTCGCCGGTGACTTCCCCGGCGCCCGTACGCTCGTCGGCGATCTCGCGACCCCCGACAGGCTCTCCTGGGCGCTGTCCCACCAGACGCTCCCCGACCGGCTGGACTCGCTCCTGCACTTCGCGGGCGTCGTCGACCTCGGCCCGGTCGCCGAGCTGACCACCAAGCTGTGGACCGGTCAGCTGAACGTGAACCTGGTCGCGCCGGCCGAGCTGACCCGTCTCTTCCTGCCCCAACTGCGCGCCGCCAAGGGCCAGGTGATCTTCGTCAACTCGGGAGCCGGTCTGAACGCCCACGCCATGTGGGGCGCGTACGCCGCCTCCAAGCACGGCCTCAAGGCGCTCGCCGACGCCCTCCGTCAGGAGGAGAGGCCGCACGGCGTACGGGTCACCTCGGTCTATCCCGGCCGTACGGCCACACCCATGCAGGTCAAGGTGCACCGGCAGGAGGGCAAGGAGTACGACGCCCCCCGCTGGATCGACCCCGAGTCGGTCGCGACGACGATCCTCACCGCCCTCGATCTGCCGCGCGACGCGGAGATCAACGACCTGACGGTGCGGCCGGGACGATGAACGACACCGACCACCGGTCCGACCACGGCTTCGACAACCGGTCCGGACCGGGCCGTGGGACGGACGAGACCGCGAGCGACGCCCCGGCGAAGCCCCTGTGGGGCGCCGCCACCGGCGTCGGGTCCATGCCGGGCGACGACGCCCGCGAGACGGCCAAGGCCGTCACCGGCACCTTCGAGGACTTCCCGCACCTCGCCGAACTGCCCGCGCGCGGCCCCGGCGCCGACATGATCGGCCGGACCGTCGGCCTCCTCGTCGAGGTCTTCGCCCGCGTGGAGCCCAGCGGCTGGCGCATCGGCGACCGCCCCGGCCGCGACACCCGGCGGTCCTGGTCCTGGCTCGGCGAGGATCTCGACGCGCTGGAGGAGTTCACCCAGGGGTACGAGGGCCCGCTCAAGATCCAGGTCGTCGGCCCGTGGACGCTCGCCGCGGCTCTGGAGCTGCGCAACGGCGAGTCCGCGCTCAGCGATCCCGGGGCCTGCCGCGATCTCACCGGGTCCCTGGTGGAAGGGCTGACGGCGCATCTCGCCGACGTACGGCGCAGGGTGCCCGGCGCCCGCCCGGTGCTCCAGCTCGACGAGCCGTCCCTCACCGCCGTCCTGCGCGGACAGATCAGGACGGCCAGCGGCTACCGCACCCACCGGGCGGTCGACCGGCAGGTCGTCGAGGACGCGCTGCGCCAGGTGATGCGGGCCAACGAGGGACCCGCCCTCGTGCACTCCTGCGCCGCCGACGTGCCCTTCGCGCTGCTGCGACGTGCGGAGGCCGCGGCCGTGTCGTTCGACTTCTCGCTGCTCACCGAGCGTGACGACGACGTCATCGGCGAGGCGGTGGAGGACGGCGTGAGACTGCTCGCCGGGGTGGTGCCCGGCACGGACGCCTCATTGTCGGACCCTGGAGGTAGCGTCATGGGTATCAGAACGCTGTGGCGCAGGCTGGGGCTGGATCCGGGGATTCTGGCGGAGTCCGTGGTGATCACTCCGGCGTGCGGGCTTGCGGGTGCTTCGCCCGCGTATGCCCGTGCCGCCATGGAGCACTGTGTCAGGGCCGCGCGATCCCTCGCGGACAACCCTGAGTGACATTGGCGGGACTTGGCTCGCGCTGATCGCGGCAATCGCGGTACGCGGTGGAACGGGAGGACGAAACGGTGGCTGGCGAACAGCAGACGGCAGTGCCCGCGGACGCGCGGGAGCGGCACGCGCACCTCGCCGAGCAGGTCGAGGAGCACCGGTTCCGCTATTACGTGAAGGACCAGCCGGTCGTCAGCGACGGCGAGTTCGACACGTTGCTGCGCGACCTGGAGGCGCTGGAGGAGCGGTATCCCGAGCTGCGCACGCCCGACTCGCCGACCCAGAAGGTCGCGGGGGCGTACGAGACGGAGTTCACCGCGGTCGAGCACCGCGAGCGCATGCTCTCGCTGGACAACGCGTTCGACGACGAGGAGCTGGCCGCCTGGGCGGAGCGGGTCGCCCGGGACGTCGGGGCCCCGGGCTACCACCTGCTGTGCGAGCTGAAGGTGGACGGACTGGCCGTCAATCTCACCTACGAGCAGGGCAGACTCACCCGCGCCGCGACCCGCGGCGACGGCCGCACCGGCGAGGACATCACGCCCAACGTCCGTACGATCGCGGAGATCCCGCACCGGCTGAAGGGCGACCGGGTCCCCGAGCTGGTCGAGATCCGCGGCGAGGTCTACTTCCCGATGGAGGCCTTCCAGGAGCTCAACGCCCGGCTGGTCGAGGCCGGCGACAAGCCGTTCGCCAACCCGCGCAACGCTGCGGCGGGTTCGCTGCGCCAGAAGGACCCCCGGATCACGGCCTCCCGGCCGCTGCACATGGTCGTGCACGGCATCGGCGCCCGGCAGGGCTTCGACATTGACCGCCTCTCGCACGCGTACGGGCTGCTGGAGGAGTGGGGCCTGCCGACGGCCCGGCACAACAGGGTCGTCGACGACCTCGCCGGAGTACGGGAGTTCATCACCTACTTCGGTGACAACCGGCACTCCGTGGAGCACGAGATCGACGGCGTGGTCGTCAAGCTGGACGAGATCGCCCTCCAGGGGAGACTCGGCTCCACCTCCCGCGCCCCGCGCTGGGCGATCGCCTGGAAGTACGCGCCGGAGGAGGTCAACACCAAGCTGGTGAACATCCGCGTCGGTGTCGGGCGTACGGGGCGGGTCACCCCGTACGCGCAGGTCGAGCCGGTCCTGGTCGCGGGCTCCGAGGTCGAGTTCGCCACCCTCCACAACCAGGAGGTGGTGAAGGCCAAGGGCGTCCTCATCGGTGACACGGTCGTGCTGCGCAAGGCGGGCGACGTCATCCCGGAGATCCTCGGCCCGGTCGTGGACCTGCGGGACGGCAGCGAGCGCGAGTTCGAGATGCCGGCGGTGTGCCCGGAGTGCGGTACGGGCCTCCAGGCCATGAAGGAGGGCGACATCGACCTCCGCTGCCCCAACGCCCGTTCCTGCCCCGCTCAGTTGCGGGAGCGGCTGTTCTATCTCGCCGGCCGCAACTGTCTGGACATCGAGAACTTCGGCTATGTGACGGCCGCCGCGCTGACCGGCCCGCTGGAGCCCTCGACACCGCCGGTGCTCAACGAGGGCGACCTCTTCTCCCTCACCATCGACCAACTGCTGCCCATCACCGCGTACGTGCTCGACAAGGACACCGGTCTGCCCAAGCGCGACCCGGAGACCGGCGAGGAGAAGATCGCCACCCCCTTCACCAACAAGGAGGGCGGTCCCCGCAAGAACGCGGTGGCGATGCTGGCGCACATCGAGGAGGCCAAACAGCGCCCGCTGGCCCGCTTCCTCACCGGGCTCTCCATCCGGCACGTGGGACCGGTCGCCTCGGTCGCTCTGGCCAGGGAGTTCCGGTCCCTGGACCGTATCGAGCAGGCCGCGGAGGAGGAGCTGGCCGCCGTCGAGGGTGTCGGTCCGATCATCGCCGCCTCGCTCAAGGAATGGTTCACGGTCGACTGGCACCAAGAGATCCTGCGCAAGTGGCGCGAGGCCGGGGTCCGGACGGAGGACGAGGGCTCCGACGAGGACCAGGGGCCGCGCCCGCTGGCGGGCCTCACCGTCGTCGTAACGGGCACGCTCGAAAATCACACCAGGGATGGCGCGAAAGAGGCGCTCCAGACGCTCGGAGCGAAGGTCACGGGCGCCGTGTCGAAGAAGACGGCCTTCGTGGTGGTCGGTGAGAACCCCGGTTCGAAGTTCGACAAGGCGATGCAGCTGAAGGTGCCGGTGCTCGACGAGGCGGGATTCGCCGTTCTGCTCTCCGAAGGCCCCGACGCGGCGCGGGAGGCCGCCGTACAGGCACCTGAGCCCGCGGAGGAAGCTCGGGCGGAATCGGCCAAGGACGCCCCCGAGACGGCTGACGGAGCGTCCGCGAAGGGTCGGAAGGAGTGACCGAACGGGCACAACGCGCCCTTGTAGGTCACCCGTTCGGCGCATACCAGATGGATACGGAAGGGCGGGTTGCATTCGGGCAACAGCGGTAGAGCGCTGCCCGCCGACGCCGTTCGCGGCCTACTGTTGAGGGGTACGCCTGTCGTGCACGGCTGCGTGTGGGAAATCAGTCGTGGTGGCATGACAACGTGCCATCGCGTGGTAACGGCACTGCCGGCTGTGAGAGGGACGGGAATGAAACCGACCGAGAGCGCCGCCCCGGTCTCACGCCCGCGCGCATTCGCGGGAGTTGGAGGCACGTCGGCAGCAGTGGCCCTCGTCGTGGTGGGACTCGCCGCCTTCGTGCTGGCCCTCGGCATCGTCCTGCAGGTCCGGAACGGCCGGGCGCTCTTCCCGGACGGCACCACCGGCTGGTCGCTCGCCATCCTCACCGGCATCGTCGTCGGCCATCTCGTCGCGCTCGGCCGCGACCGCTGGTGGGGCGGCACCGGCTCCGGCGCCGCCCTCACCCTCGCGGTCCTCCTTCTGTACGGCTGGGTGGCCGCCGGCCTCGTCAGCCTCGCCGTCGTGGTACTGGTCGGCATCGCGCGCCGGCACCGCTGGCGCCAGGGCGCGCTGCACGGCGCCGTGGACATCCTCGGCATCGGCGCGGCGGCGCTGGTCCTGCTCGCCTTCGGCGACGTACCGACCGTCGCGAAGCCCTGGCAGCCCCTCCACTGGGGGATCGGCACCGTCCCGGAGATCGTGCTGGCGGCGGGGGCGTATCTGGTGGTGACCCGGCTGCTCCTGTGGTATTCGCTGACCCCGCAGGGCAGCGGCCTGCCGACCGTCGCCCGTACGGCCCTGCTGCGGCAGAGCCTGCTCGCCGTCGCGCTGCTCGGAATCACCCCCCTGATCTGCGTCGTCGCCGTCTCCAGACCCGTGGTGCTGCCCCTGTTCGCCGTCCCGCTGATCGCCCTCGACTCCACGCTCTGGATCGCCAGGGCACGGGCCGAGGAGCAGCTGCGCGACCCGCTGACCGGGCTGCCCAACCGGCAGTGGCTCCTGGAGCGGACCTGGACGGCGCTGGAGGAGGCCAAGACCCTCGGCGCGCGCTCCGCGCTGGTGCTGATCGACCTCGACCGGTTCCGGTCGGTCAACGACACACTCGGTCATCTCGCGGGCGACAGACTCCTGTTGCAGATAGCGGAGCGGCTCAAGCTGGCCCTGCCGCGCGGAGCGGAGGCCGCGCGGCTCGGCGGTGACGAGTTCGCCGTACTGCTGCCGCTGGTCGACTCCACGACCAGCGCGCAGCGCGTCGCCCGCCATCTCGCGGCCGAACTGTCCTCGCCGCTCGACCTGGACGGTCTGACGCTCGTCCTGGAGGCCAGCGCCGGCGTCGCCGTCTACCCCGAGCACGCGGTCGACGCCGAAGGGCTGCTCCAGCGGGCCGACGTCGCGATGTACCAGGCCAAGCGGGACCGCACGGGCGTGGAGGTGTACGAGTCCAAGCGGGACTCCAACACCCCCGACCGCCTCGGCCTGTTGGGCGATCTGCGGCGCGCGCTCGACGCGGGCGACGTGGAGCTGCACTACCAGCCCAAGGTCCGCTTCGACGGTCAGGTCGTCGGTCTGGAGGCGCTCGTACGGTGGGTGCATCCCGACCGGGGGAGAGTGCCCCCGGACGAGTTCATCGCGATCGCCGAGTCCTCGGGCCTGATGCCCTATCTCACCGAGTACGTACTGGAATCGGCCCTCGCCCAGGTCGCCCGCTGGCGCGCCCAGGGCCTGTTCGTGCCGGTCGCCGTCAACGTCTCGCCGCGCGACGTCCACACCCCCGGCTTCGCCGGCGCGGTCGCCGCCCGGCTCGCCCGGCACGGTGTCCCGGCCGGCGCGCTCCAGCTGGAGATAACCGAGCACGTCCTGCTGGAGGACCCGCAGCGGGCCGCCGACACCCTGGCGGGCCTGACGGGCCACGGCGTGAAGATGTCCCTCGACGACTTCGGCACGGGCTACTCGTCGCTGGTGCATCTGCGCCGTCTCCCGGTGAGTGAACTGAAGATCGACCGTTCGTTCGTGGCCCGCCTCGCGATCGACAACGAGGACGCGGAGATCGTCCGCTGCACGATCGACCTGGCGCACTCGCTGGGCCTGGTGGTCGTCGCCGAGGGCGTCGAGGACGACGAGACCTGGGAGCGCCTGCGCGACCTGGGCTGCGACGCCGTCCAGGGCTGGCTCGTGGCCGCCGCGATGCCCCCGCACGAGGCGACGTCCTGGCTGCTGGCCCGCGGTGAGACCGGCTGGCACCGCCCGCCGCCCGCACCCGCCCTGGAGCCGCCGCGCACCGACGCGTCGGACCCCTCCAGCCGCGTCGTCCAGTAACAGAGCGCCGCGAGAGCCCCGCAGGCGACCGGGACGGAAGCCCGCGACGGGAAACCGTTTCGTTGGCACGGTGTCGTGCCCCATAGGATTGGGCCAAAATCCCGACACTCACCCAGAGGATCGCTGCATGCCTGGCATCACGCGCGAGGAGGTCGCCCACCTCGCACGGCTGGCGCGTCTGGAGCTGAAGGACGAAGAGCTCGATCACTTCGCCGGTCAGCTCGACGACATCATCGGCGCGGTCGCCCGCGTATCCGAGGTCGCCGACCAAGACGTTCCGCCGACCTCCCACCCGCTGCCGCTGACCAACGTCATGCGCGCGGACGAGGTACGCCCGTCGCTCACCCCCGAGCAGGCGCTCTCCGGCGCCCCGGCCCAGGAGCAGCGGCGTTTCAAGGTGCCGCAGATCCTGGGGGAGGACTAACAGCCATGACGGACATCAAGACCGACATCATCCGGCTCACGGCCGCCGAGATCGCCGGGAGGATCGCCTCCGGCGAACTGACCGCCGTCGAGGTCACCGAGGCCCACCTCGCCCGTATCGAGGCCGTCGACGAGAAGGTCCACGCCTTCCTGCACGTCGACCGCGAGGGCGCCCTCGCGCAGGCCCGCGCCGTCGACGAACAGAGGGCCAGGGGCGAGAAGCTCGGCCCGCTCGCCGGCGTCCCCCTCGCGCTCAAGGACATCTTCACCACCGAGGGCATCCCGACCACCGTCGGCTCCAAGATCCTCGAAGGCTGGATCCCGCCGTACGACGCGACGGTCACCCGGCGCCTCAAGGAGGCCGGTGTCGTCATCCTCGGCAAGACCAACATGGACGAGTTCGCCATGGGGTCGTCGACGGAGAACAGCGCCTACGGCACCACGGGCAACCCCTGGGACCTCACCCGTATCCCCGGCGGCTCGGGCGGCGGCTCGTCGGCCTCCCTGGCCGCGTACGAGGCACCGCTGGCCATCGGCACGGACACCGGCGGCTCGATCCGCCAGCCCGCGTCCGTCACCGGCACGGTCGGCGTCAAGCCCACCTACGGCGGCGTCTCCCGCTACGGCATGGTCGCCTTCTCGTCCTCGCTCGACCAGGGCGGCCCCTGCGCCCGTACGGTCCTGGACGCGGCCCTCCTCCACGAGGTCATCGGCGGCCACGACCCGCTCGACTCGACCTCCATCGACGCCCCGGTCCCGCCGGTGGTCGAGGCCGCCCGCAACGGCAGCGTCGACGGGATGCGCGTCGGCGTCGTCCGGCAGTTCTCCGGCGAGCACTACCAGGCCGGCGTCATGCAGCGGTTCTCCGAGGCCGTCGACCTCCTCAAGGAGCTCGGCGCGGAGGTGGTCGAGCTGGACTGCCCGTCCTTCGACCTCGGCCTCTCGGCGTACTACCTGATCGCGCCTTCCGAGTGCTCCTCCAACCTCGCGCGCTTCGACGCCATGCGCTACGGCCTGCGGGTCGGGGACGACGGCACCCGTTCGGCCGAGGACGTCACCGCCCTCACCAGGGAGGCGGGCTTCGGCGACGAGGTCAAGCGGCGCATCATGCTCGGCACGTACGCGCTCAGCTCCGGCTACTACGACGCCTACTACGGCTCGGCGCAGAAGGTCCGCACCCTGATCGTCCGGGACTTCGAGAAGGCCTTCGAGCAGGTGGACGTGATCGTCTCGCCCACCACGCCGACCACCGCCTTCCCGATCGGTGAACGCGCCGACGACCCCATGGCGATGTACCTTTCCGATCTGTGCACCATCCCGACCAACCTGGCCGGAAACGCCGCCATGTCGCTGCCCTGCGGACTGGCGCCGGAGGACGGTCTCCCGGTCGGACTGCAGATCATCGCTCCAGCGATGAAGGACGACCGTCTCTACCGGGTAGGCGCCGCGGTCGAGGCGGCGTTCGTGGAACGCTGGGGACACCCGCTGTTGGAGGAGGCACCGTCGCTATGAGCGCAATGACCAAGAAGGCCAAGAACTTCAAGAAGTCCAAGTCCGGCGTGTACCTGTCGATCGGCACGACCGCTTTCGGAGCGATCAGCGTCGCCAAGCAGGCCAAGCTGGCCCGCCAGGACAACGACACGCTGCGGCTGATCGACGCCGCCGTCTCCGCCGCCGCCATCGTCACCGGCCTCGCCCTGCTCTACCGCGAGCTGAAGCGGCTGGGCGACGACGACGTCCTGCTGGGCTGAGCCCGCAGAGAGGGAAAGTTTCACCGTGACCGTCACTGAACACGTGTCGCTCGTCCCGTACGACGACGCTCTCGCGACGTACGACCCCGTCATGGGCCTGGAGGTCCATGTCGAGCTCGGCACCCGTACGAAGATGTTCTGCGGCTGCTCCACCGAGCTCGGCGCCGCTCCCAACTCGCAGACGTGCCCCACCTGTCTCGGCATGCCGGGGGCGCTTCCGGTCGTCAACGCGATCGGCGTCGAGTCCGCCGTCAAGATCGGTCTCGCGCTGAACTGCGAGATCGCGGAGTGGTGCCGGTTCGCCCGGAAGAACTACTTCTACCCGGACATGCCGAAGAACTTCCAGACCTCGCAGTACGACGAGCCGATCGCCTACAACGGCTATCTGGACGTCCAGCTGGACGACGGCGAGATCTTCCGTGTGGAGATCGAGCGCGCCCACATGGAGGAGGACACCGGCAAGTCGCTGCACGTCGGCGGCGCCACCGGCCGTATCCACGGCGCGTCCCACTCCCTGCTGGACTACAACCGCGCCGGCATCCCGCTCATCGAGATCGTCACCAAGCCGATCGAGGGCGCCGGGGCGCGTGCGCCGGAGGTCGCGAAGGCGTACGTCGCGGAGCTGCGCGAGCTGATCAAGGCGCTGGACGTCTCCGAGGCCCGGATGGAGCAGGGCCAGATGCGCTGCGACGTCAACCTGTCGCTGCGGCCGCACGGCCGGACCAAGTTCGGCACTCGCTCGGAGACGAAGAACGTCAACTCGCTCCGCAGCGTGGAGCGGGCCGCGCGCTATGAGATCCAGCGGCATGCCGCGGTTCTCGACAGCGGCGGGACGATCATCCAGGAGACCCGTCACTTCCACGAGGAGGACGGTTCCACGACGCCCGGCCGGGTGAAGGAGGAGGCGGAGGACTACCGCTACTTCCCCGAGCCGGACCTCGTCCCGATCGCGCCCCCGCGCGAGTGGGTGGAGGAGCTGCGGGGCGGGCTGCCGGAGCTGCCCCGGCTGCGCCGCAACCGGCTGCGCGAGGAGTGGGGCGTCTCGGAGCACGACATGCAGTCGATGCTCAACGCGGGCGCGGTCGACCTGATCACCGCCACGATCGAGGCGGGCGCCCCGGCCGACCAGGCGCGCAAGTGGTGGATGGGCGAGCTGGCGCGCAGCGCGAACGAGACGTCCACGGACCTCGCGGCGCTCCCGATCGTCCCGGCGCAGGTGGCCAGGGTGGCCGAGCTGGTGGCCTCGGGCGATCTGAACGACAAGCTGGCCCGGCAGGTCCTGGAAGGCGTCCTCGCGGGCGAGGGCGACCCGGACACCGTCGTCGAGAAGCGCGGTCTGAAGGTCGTCTCCGACGAGGGCGCGCTCGGTACAGCGGTGGACGAGGCGATCGCGGCGAACCCGGCGATCGCGGACAAGATCCGCTCGGGCAAGATCGCGGCGGCGGGCGCACTGGTGGGAGCGGTCATGAAGGCCACCCGCGGCCAGGCGGACGCGGCACGGGTCCGCGAACTGATCCTGGAACGCCTGGGCGCGGAGGGCTGAGACGGGGGCCGACCCTGGCGGGCTCGGCCCCGTAACAGCCGGATGCCGACGGGCACCGGGAGCGGATGCCGGTCCCGCCGGCCCCGGGCCGGGGCACCGTTCCGACGCTACGAACGGGCGGTCGCGGGGACGGGGCCGCCGGTGGTGTCGGGGTCGTTCGATGGTGCCGTGCGCCGCAGGCGTGGCCCGGAGGGCGGCGCCCGGCCCCACTCACTTGCCGTCGTAGAGGCGGGCTTACTCTCCTTCGTCCGGCGCGCCGGCCCCGGGCACCGCCTCGGTGTCACGAACGGGCCGTCGCGGCGGCGGGACCAGCAGTGGTGTCGGGGTCGTTCGATGGCGGCGTGCGCCGTGGGCGTGGCCCGGGGGGCGGTGCCCGGCCCCGCCAGGGGCGTCGGGGGAGTCCGCCGGCGCCCCGTCCCCGGGTCGGGGCAGTATCTCGGTGTCACGAACGGGCGGTCGCGGGTGGGACCACCTGTGGTGTCGGGGTCGTTCGATGGTGCCGCGCACCGTGGGCCTGGTCCGGAGGGCGGTGCTCGGTCCCGGTCCGGCTCACTCTTGTCGTCGTGGAGACGGGTCCACCGGTCACGGTGGTCCAGTGCCTCTCGTTCGGCGCGCCGGCCGTCACGATGGCGGGGCGCCGTAGTCGTGTCGGCGTGGTTCGATAGCGCCGGGCGACGGGGCGTGGTCCACGGCCCGGCCCCCCCCGCAGAGACCCCGTCCGGCCCGCACACCCCTCGTCGAGCACGTCGCCGACGGCCCGGCAGTGGCGTTCCAGGGGGTGTCGTCGGGGACACCGGCGCCGGGACCGTAAGTTGGGGCGGCGTCGCGCGCAGCGCTTCGCGTCGTACGAACGATCCGTCCGCCCACCAGCCCCCAGGCGCCGCCCGTGAACAGCCTCGTCGCCGAGATCGTGTCCGTCGGGTTGCTCCTCGGCGTACTCGCCTTCGCCGTCGTGCGACCCAGAGGTCTGCCCGAAGCCGTCGTGGCCGTCCCCGCCGCCGGTCTCGTCGTCCTACTCGGCGCCGTCTCTCCCGCCGACGCGTGGGACCAGACGCACAGCCTGCTGCCCGTCGTCGGGTTCCTCGCCGCGATTCTCGTACTGGCCCAACTCTGCGACGACGACGGCCTGTTCCAAGCGGCCGGCGACCTCGTCGCCCGTCTCTGCGGCGGCCGTCCGCGCCGGCTGCTCGGCGGCGTGTTCGGCGTCGCCGCCGTCACCACCGCCGTACTCAGCCTCGACGCGACGGTCGTCCTCCTCACACCCGTCGTCTTCGTCACCGCGAGCCGCGTCGGGGCCCATCCCCGCCCGCACGTCTACGCCTGCACCCACCTCGCGAACTCCGCGTCACTCCTGCTCCCCGTCTCCAACCTCACCAACCTCCTCGCGTTCACCGCCAGCGGTCTCTCCTTCACCCGGTTCGCCATGCTCATGGCCCTCCCCTGGCTGGCCGCGATCGCCGTCGAGTACGTCGTCCTGCGCCGCTTCTTCGCCACCGACCTCGCCGCGGGGGCGCACCCTCCCAAGGAGGTCGAGTCGCGCGCCGTACCGACCTTCACCCTCGTCGTCCTCGGCCTGACACTCGTGGCGTTCGCCGTCACCTCCCTCCTCGGCATCGAACCGCTGTGGGCGGCCTTCGCCGGTACGGCGGTGCTCGCCGCCCGCGCGCTGCGCCGACGGCGTACCACCCCGCTCGCGCTCCTCCGCGCCGCGTCGCCGCTGTTCTGCCTCTTCGTGCTCGCGCTCGGCATCGTCGTCAAGGCCGTCCTGGACAACGGGCTCGACACCGGGATCAGCCGGATCCTCCCGGGCGGTGAATCCCTCACCACCCTCCTCGCCATCGCCGGCGTCGCCGCCCTCCTGGCCAATGTGATCAACAACCTGCCCGCGATCCTCGCCCTGCTGCCCGTCGTCGCGCCCGCGGGCCCCGGCCCCGTGCTCGCCGCGCTCATCGGGGTGAATCTGGGGCCCAACCTCACCTACGTGGGTTCCCTCGCCACCCTGCTCTGGCGCCGTGTCCTGCACGAACACGACGCGGCGCCCTCCCTGGGGCAGTTCACCCGGCTCGGTCTGCTCACCGTGCCCGCGACGCTGATCGCTTCGACCGTTGCCCTGTGGGGCACCCTCCAGTTGTGACCGACGTGAAGACAACCGCCCTCGTCTGGATCAGTCCCTCCACCTGGCCCGCCTGCGTCGACGCCGCCCGTGACCGGGCCCCCGACGACCATGTCGTCCTGCTGCACGTCGGCGACGACGAGATCGTCGAAGAGGCGCACCGCGCGTACGCGGGGCTGCTCGGCCGTGGCCACGGACCCGAGCGCGACCCCGGCACCCGGCTGGAGGCACTGGCCGGAGTCGCGGGCGCCGACCTCCTCGAGAAGGCCGCGCACCGCCTCGGCCGCCCCTGCGAACTGCTCGACCGGCACGGCCGTCCCCAGGAGGAGGTCGTCCGCGCGGCGGCCGACGTCGACCTGCTGATCTGCGCGCGCGACGGCGACCGCGACCGGCCGGGCCCGCACAGCCTCGGCCCGGAGTCCCGTTTCGTGGTCGACCACGCGCCGTGCCCCGTCCTGCTGGTGTGGCCCTACCCGAGCTGACCGCCGCCGGGGCCTGGGGAGCCGTGGGCGTCCCCGCCGGTGCGACAATCCCCGCATGACGACGAAGAGCAGGGACGAGCTTCTGGCGGAAGGCGTCGACCTGCGCGCACGGGGGGAAGCGGAACAGGCCAGGGACCGGCTGGTGGCCCTCGCCGACCGGCACCCGGACGACGCCGAGGTCGCCTATCAGACCGCCTGGACCCACGACGTCCTCGGCCTGGAGGCCGAGGCCGTCGCGTACTACGAACGCGCCCTGGCCGGCGCCGACCTCTCGGCCGGCGACCGCCTCGGCGCGCTCGTGGGCCTCGGCAGCACCTTCCGGATCCTCGGCCGGTACGAGGAGGCGGTCCGGACGCTGCGGGGCGGGCTGGCGGAGTTCCCCGGCGACGGCGCCCTGCGGACCTTCCTCGCCATGGCGCTCTTCAACACCGGCGAGCACGACGAGGCGACGCGGATCCTGCTGGAACTGCTCGCCACGACCAGCGAGGACCCGGGGGTGCGGACGTACCGAAAGGCGATCGCCCACTACGCCCAGGACCTGCGCGAGATCGTGCCGCAGGAGAGCTGATCGCCCCCCGGAGCGGCTACGGGTAGAGATCCCGCCCGTACGTGGCCGGGTCGTCCAGCGCGTCCAGCAGCAGGTCCGCGAGGTCGGCGTAGGTCGTACGGGGCGCGAGCCCCCGATAGGGCGTGAAGGCGCGCGGACGGTTTCCGCGCGCCGGCCCGTGGTGCAGCACCCCGGACCGTACGACGGTCCAGTCCAGGCCGCTGGTGAGGATCACCGCGTCCTGGGCCTCCCTCTCCCGCAGGAGGGGCCGCGCCGTGGCGCGGTAGAGGGCGGCGATGGTACGGCCCGAGAGACCGCGTACATGGGGCCCGTATCCGGCCTCCGAGACGACGATCAGCCGCCGTACGGCCAGCTTCCGCATCGCCTCCACGATCAGTTCGGTGCCCCGCGAGTAAAGGGGCGTCGTCCGGTTGCCCTTGAGACCGAAGGCGATCACCGCGGCGTCGGCGCCGGTGAGGGCGTCGGCCACCGCGCTCTCGTCGAAGGGGCTGCCGGTCACCACCCGGTCGACGGGGGCGGGGCCGAGCCGGGCCGGTTCCCGCACCTGTGCGGTGGTGCGGTGTCCGGCGCGTGCGGCGGCGGTGAGAAAGGCTTGTCCGGTACGCCCTGTGGCGCCGAACACGGAGACATTCATGGGCAGGTTGTCCCTGTCGTCTTCATGGGTTCGTTCATCGTCGGTCGAAGCTGTCCGGGGACCGCGGGACCAGGAGGAAAGGTGGCGGTCGCCGAACCCGTTCAGCTTGCGTCACGCGGCGCCCGCCCGCCACGGATCCGGCGGACCCGACGCTCCGACCCGGGGGCGGACGCCGCCCGGACGGGCGACTCTCGGACGTTCATCGCCGTGCCGTCCCGGGGTCTTCCCGTCGCCACCTGCGGTGGCTAGCTTCCGGCGGTAGCACCTGACTCGGGAGGATCTCTTGGCCACGGACATTTCACGGCGACGGCTCTTCGCGCTCGGAGGTGGCGCCGTCGGTGCCGCCGCGGCGGGCTCCGTACTGCCGCCGTCCCTGCGCGCCGCCATCGCCGCCGAGGCGCCGGCCGGGGGACTGGACGCCGTCCGGCATGTCGTGGTGCTCATGCAGGAGAACCGGTCGTTCGACCACTACTTCGGCACGCTGCGCGGCGTACGGGGCTTCGGGGACCGCAACGCGGTGGAACTGCCCACCGGCCGCCCCGTGTTCGAGCAGCCCGCCGCGTCCGGCACCGGCACCGTCCTGCCCTTCCCCGTGCGCGACGCCGCCGAGGCACAGAAGAAGGACCTTCAGTACATAGGCGACCTCGACCACTCCTGGAGCGGTGGCGCCAAGGCCTGGAACAACGGCTGGATGGACCGCTGGATCTCCGCCAAGACCCCGGCCACCATGGCGTACTACGACCGCGCCGATATCCCGCTGCACTACGAGCTGGCCGACACCTTCACCGTCTGCGACGCCTACCACTCGTCGGTCCACACCTCGACCAGCCCCAACCGCAACCACCTCTGGAGCGGCTGGACCGGCTTCGAGGCGGACGGTCGGCGGGCCGTCGGCAACGACGCGTACGACGAGGGCACCCACCCCGGATACGACTGGCCCACCTACGCCGAGCGGCTGGAGAAGGCCGGGCGGAGCTGGAAGACGTACACCGAGTGGGAGAACTTCACCGACAACAACATCGAGTTCTTCACCTCCTTCAAGAAGATCGCGCGGAAGGCGCTCGCCAAGGCGCGGGAGCTGGAGGGCGGCGCCGGCTTCACGTACATGGAAGCCTTCTACGCCGCGGTGCGCGACACCGACGACCCCGCCGTACGGGCCGGGCTCCTCGACGCCCTCGAAGAAGGCGTCGAGACTCTCACCGCCCATGAGCGGTCCCTCTTCGAACGCGGGCTGCGGCGCGTCGAGTCGGGCACCCTCGCCGCCTCCTTCCGCGCCGACGTGGCCGCCGGGAAGCTGCCCGAGGTGTCGTACCTGGTGCCCTCAGCGGTCGACTCCGAGCACCCCGGCGCGTCCTCGCCGGTCGCCAGCGCCGGCCTCGTCTACCAGGTGCTGGACGCCCTCGGCGCGCACCCGGACGTCTGGCGGCACACCGTCGTACTGATCAACTACGACGAGAACGACGGCTTCTTCGACCATGTCCCGCCGCCCGTGCCGCCCGTGGACGACCCGGACGAGCGCTGGGAGGGGCTCCCCACGGGGCTCGGTATCCGCGTGCCGCTGCTCGTCGTCTCACCCTGGACCGTCGGCGGCTACGTCTGCTCGCAGGTCTTCGACCACTCCTCGGTCGTCCGCTTCCTGGAGAAGTGGACCGGCGTACGGGAGCCCAACATCACGCCGTGGCGGCGCGCCGTCACCGGCGACCTGACGTCCGCCTTCGACTTCGACCGGAGCCGGCCGAGGCCGGACGTCGAGCAGCCCGGGGCCGTCCCGCCGTTCACCGGGCGCTGGCGGCCCGTACCGCCGGCGGTGCAGCGGATGCCGGTGCAGGAGCCCGGTACCCGCCCCGCACGGCCGCTGCCGTACCAGCCGGACGCCCACGGCACACTGGCCGGCCGCGCCGGGTCGCGTGTCCTCCAGCTCGAACTGCGGAACACCGGGCGCGCCAGTGCGCACTTCGCGCTCTATCCGTACGCCGGCGAGTTCGACGCCCCGCAGCACCGCGACGTAAGGGGCACGGCACAGTGGACGGTGCCCCTTACGGGTGACGCCTACCGGTTCACGATCACCGGGCCCAACGGATTCCGCCGCGAGTTCGCCGGCCCCGTCTCGGGCCGCGGCGCCGAGCTCACCTCGTCCCTCGACCACCACGACCGCGATCTGCACCTCACCCTCCGTAATGAGGGCGATCTGCCCGTCACCTTCACGGTGCGCTCGCTCGGGTACGCCGACGAGGCCGATCTCCGCGACTGGAAGCGGGAGTTCACGGTCAAGCCGGGGCGCAGCCGCCATGTCGTGCACTCGGCGGCCGACGCGCACGGGTGGTACGACATCGAGGTGACGGCGGGCCGCGGCTTCCGTCGGCGGCTGATGGGTCACATCGAGAACGGGAAGCCGAGCGTCTCCGGCTGAACCGGAATTCTCCCCTCCCTTCGATCGAACACCAGGTCATCGGCGTGTGAGGAAGCCCACCAAAGGGGCAAACGATCACGATTCGATGACAGAGTTGGCTCTCCGGACCATCGCAGGGGAGCAGACCGTTGGCAGCAGTCGCGCGGTGGTGCGTCAGGCACCGGCTCCTGGTCGTACTCCTCTGGCTGCTCGCCCTCGGTTCCACCGCCACCGGCGCTGTCGTCGCCGGGACGTCGTACTCCAACGACTACGACGCTCCCGGCACCGAGGCCGGCCACGCCGTCGACCTCCTGGAGAGCGGCTTCCCCGGGCGCGGCGGCGACAGCGACACCGTGGTCTGGCACACCGATCGGGGCTCCGTCCGCGCGGGCGACGTCGAACGGAAGATGACCCTCACGCTCGGTGACATCGCCAAGCTGCCCGGAGTCGCGTCCGTCACGAGCCCCTACGCCGTCACCGGCGGCGAACGGGCGCCCGCGCAGACGACGGGCCCCGAGGACGGCGAGGGCGCCCGGCAGATCAGCGAGGACGGCCGCACCGCCTTCGCCGTCGTGACCTACGACAAGCAGACCGACGAGATGCCCCCCGCCGAGGCACAGGCCGTCGTCGACACCGCCAAGAAGGCGGCCAACGGCGATCTCGACGTGGACGTCGGCGGCAGCGGGGCGGCCCTCACCGAAGGCACCACGGCGCACCTCGCCGAGATCGTGGGCGTCGCCATAGCCGCCCTGGTCCTCTTCCTCGCCTTCGGGTCCCTCGCGGCCAGTCTGCTGCCCATCGCGACCGCCCTGGTGTCCGTCGGGACGGCGTACGCGGGCATCGCGCTCCTCGGCCACGTCATGACCGTCGCCGACTTCGCGCCCATGCTCGGCATGCTCGTCGGCCTCGGCGTCGGCATCGACTACGCGCTCTTCCTCGTCACCCGACACCGCAAGGGCCTCAAACGGGGCCTGACGGTCACCGAGGCCGCGACCGAGTCCGTCACCACCACGGGGCGCGCCGTCGTCTTCGCCGGGGCCACCGTCTGTATCGCACTGCTCGGCATGCTCGTGCTGCGCCTCAACTTCCTCAACGGCGTCGCGATCGCCGCCTCGCTCACCGTCGCGCTGACGGTCGCCGCGTCCGTGACGCTGCTGCCCGCCCTGCTCTCGTACACCGGCGGCCGCGCGCTGAGCCGCCGCGAACGCGCCAGGCTCGCGGAACACGGTCCGGTGCCCGACCCGCCCACCGGCTTCGCCGCCCGCTGGTCCGCCTTCGTGGAACGCCATCCCCGGCTGCTCGGCGCCGCGGCCGTGGTCGTCATGGTGGTGCTCGCGCTGCCCACCCTCTCGCTCCATCTGGGCACCTCCGACCAGGGCAACAACCCCGTGGCCAGCACCACCCGGCAGGCGTACGACCGGCTCGCCGACGGCTTCGGCCCCGGCGTCAACGGCCCCCTGACCCTCGTCGCGGAACTGGACGGAGCCGACGACCGTCTCGCGATGGACCAACTGCCGGACACCCTGCGCGATTCGGCTGACGTCGCCTCCGTAGGACCGATCGTCTTCAGCGGCAGCGGTGACAGGGCCCTGCTCTCGGTGGTCCCGAAGTCGGCCCCCCAGTCGGAGAGGACCAGCGAGCTCGTCGACCACCTCCGTACGGAGGTGCTGCCCCGCGCGGAGGAGGGCACCTCCTTGGACGTGGCGGTCGGCGGCGTCACGGCCGCCCACGACGACTTCGCCGCGGTCGTCGTCGGCAAACTGCCGATGTTCGTCGGAGTCGTCGTCTCTCTCGGCTCTCTGCTGCTCCTGCTCGCCTTCCGCTCCGTCGGCATCCCACTGAAGGCGGCGGTGATGAACGTCGCGGCCGTCGCCTCCTCCTTCGGGATCGTCGTCGCGATCTTCCAGTGGGGATGGGGGAGCGAACTCCTCGGTCTCGGCAGCTCGGGCCCGATCGAGCCGTTCCTGCCCGTGATCATGGTCTCGGTCCTCTTCGGCCTCTCCATGGACTACCAGGTCTTCCTGGTCAGCCGGATGTACGAGGAGTGGCTGGCGACCGGCGACAACAGACGGGCCGTACGGGTCGGCCTCGCCGAGACCGGCCGGGTGATCAACTCGGCCGCCGTGATCATGATCTCGGTCTTCCTCGCCTTCGTCCTCAGCGGGGACCGTGTGATCGCCATGTTCGGCGTCGGACTGGCCGCAGCCGTCGCCCTGGACGCCTTCGTCCTCCGTACGCTCCTCGTGCCCGCCCTGATGCATCTGCTGGGCGGCGCCAACTGGTGGCTGCCGCGCCGGCTGGACCGCTGGCTGCCGCGGATCAGCATCGAGGCGCCCGCCGCCCGCCGCCGTACGTCTGGGAAGATCCCCGCGCGGCGCGAGGAGCCCGCGGAGCACCTGCCGCGGTAGCCGGCCGCGCGGGCAGCTGAGCCGACCGGACCGGAGGAGTGCGATGTTCGCGACATCACTGGGTGACGACGGAGCGGAACTGAGGCCGCTGGAGCCGTGGCAGGCCGGGGAGTTCCTCGCGCACATGGACCGCGCCCGGGAGTTCGTCGACCGGCACGTGCGGCTCGGCGAGGTGGTGTTCGACCTCGAATCGGCGCGGGCCATGCTCGTCCGATACGCCCAGAGCCAAGCCGCCGACGGCGGACGGATCTACGGAATCTGGCTGGACGACACCCTCGTCGGCGGCGTGATGTTCCGGCTCTTCGACGCGGCGGAGGGCACCTGTGAGGTCGGCTGCTGGCTCGAACCGGGGGTGACGGGCCGGGGGCTGGTGACCCGCGCCGTACGGGTGCTGATCGACTGGGCGGTCGAGCGGCGCGGCATCCACCGGGTGGAATGGGTGGTCTCCTCGGCCAACGGGCCGAGCATCAGGACCGCCGAACGGCTCGGCATGCGGCGCGACGGGGTGCTGCGTCAGAGCAGCCTGCGCCACGGGGTCCGGCAGGACAACGAGGTCTGGTCCGTACTCGCCCCGGAGTGGTCGGAGCGGCGACGGAACACCGCTTGAGAGAACTCTCATGGATCTCTCATACGGGGCGCCTAGCGTGCGGCGCATGAACCCCACGACCAAGCCAGAGCAGACCGCTGACAACAGCGGCGACCACGAGGCGGAGCGCGCCGTTCCGGCTGCTGCCGATGCTGCCGAGAAGAACGACGCGCCGGGCCCGACCCTGGCCAAAGAGCCTGGGGAGAGCCCTGCGGGGGGCGCCGCCGGTGACGAGGCAGACCTGACGGACGGCGAGCTCACCGACGGCGAGCTGACCGACAACGAGCTGGACGACGAGGTGGACCCTGAGTACAGCCCCTCGCCCTCCGGCGGGCTCGCCGCGGCCTCCACGGCGCTCATCTCCGTACTGCTGTCGCTCGTCGGCCTGATCGGCAGCTGGTCCGGCAAGGTCATCTCCGAGCGCGAGACACTCGTCGGCCAGATCGACCTCGGCCAGACCGGCACCGCGGAACAGCAGATCTCCGAGATCTACGGCGACGCCTGGCACGCCATCGCCCTGACCAACGGCGTCTTCGCGGTACTGGCCCTCCTCATCGGCCTGGTCGCACTCGTTCTGCCGCAGCGCAAGAGCTGGGTACGCCCCTTCGCCGTGGCCGGAATCTCGCTCGCCGCGATCGGCCTGCTGATCGCCGTCGGTATGTACTTCGACGTCTTCGTCTCCCTGCCCGAGCCGCCCCCGGCCGCCCCGCCGGCCGTCGGCTGAGGCCGGCACGGCGCCCGCTCGGGCAGGAATTCCGTGCTCACCGGGCGGGGCCTTAGGCCCCGCCCGGTCCGTCTGCCCCTCCGCCCGTCCGCCTAAGTCCTCCGGACCGCGAAGATGCGGCACTCGCCCGATGCGGCCGCACCCCCTGGGAGACGAATGTTGAGGCATCACAGGACGCCGCGACAACGCGTGACAGGGGAGTCGGAATGTTCGATTACGAGATGTACCGGATGCGGGCGGCCGAGCTGATCGGCGAGGCCGACCACCGGCGGCTGATCCGCCAGGTCCGCAAGGCCCGCAAGGAGGCCGCGCGAAACGCCCGGAACAAGGGCGAGGGGCGGGTGGACTCGCTCCGTAGCCGCTTCGAGCGCGCGGCGTGACGGGCGTACGGAGATGGGAGCCCGCCCCGGCCTCCTGAAGACGTCGGACCGGCCCTCGCCGCACGCGCCGGAGGCGCGTGCGGCGACCGCCGTGCCCGAGATAACGAGTGCCGCGCTGTCAGACCCCTGTGCGATGCTCGGCATCGTGGAGACCAAGTCCGTCAGTCCCGTGTTCGTCGGTCGCGACGGGGAGCTGACCGTACTGACCGAGGCGCTCGCCCGCGCCGCCTCCGGCGAGCCGCAGGCCCTGCTCGTGGGTGGTGAGGCGGGGGTCGGAAAGACCCGGCTCATCGAGGAGCTGACCTCGGTGGCCTGCCGTGACGGAGCCTTCGTCGCGATCGGCGGCTGCGTGGAGATCGGCGGCGACGGACTGCCCTTCGCGCCCTTCTCCGCTGCCCTGCGCGGCCTGCGGCGGCGACTGCCCGAGGAGATCGCCGCGGCTGCCGAGGGCCAGGAGGGCGAACTGGCCAGGATTCTGCCCGAGTTGGGCCCCTCGGAGAGCGGCGCCCTGGGCGAGCACGGCAGGGCCGGCCTCTTCGAACTCACCGTCCGGCTGCTGGAGCGCGTCGCCGCCGACCGGACGGTCGTCCTCGTCCTGGAGGATCTGCACTGGGCGGACGCCTCCACCCGCCATCTGCTCGCCTATCTCTTCCGTACGCTGCGACGCGGCAGGCTCCTCGTCATCGCCACCTACCGCGCCGACGACATCCACCGCCGCCACCCGCTGCGTCCGCTCCTCGCGGAGCTGGACCGGCTGCGTACGGTCAGCAGGATCGAACTCTCCCGCTTCAGCCACGCCGAGGTCCGGGGACAGCTGCGGGGCATCTTCGGGGACGAGCCGGCACCCCACCTGGTCGACGAGATCTTCGGACGCTCGGACGGCAACGCGTTCTTCGTGGAGGAGCTGGCCGTCGCCTTCGAGTCCGGCTGCCGCTCCGGGCTCACCGACTCCCTGCGCGATCTGCTGCTCGTCCGCGTCGAAACGCTGCCCGAGAACTCCCAGCGCGTCGCGCGGATCGTCGCCGAGGGCGGCGCCACCGTCGAGTTCCCCCTCCTGATGGCCGTCGCGCAGCTCTCCGAGGACGACCTGATCGAGGCGTTGCGGGCCGCCGTCGGCGCGAACATCCTCCTCACCACGGCGGACGGCGACGGGTACCGCTTCCGGCACTCGCTCGTCCGCGAGGCCGTCAGCGACGACCTCCTCCCCGGCGAACGCTCCCGGCTCAACCGCCGCCTCGCCGAAGCCCTGGAGGCCGACCCCTCCCTCGTACGCGACGACGAGCGCAGCACGCGCCTCGCCAGCTACTGGTACTACGCGCACGACGCGGCCAAGGCCCTGCCCGTCGTCCTGCTCGCCTCCGTCGAGGCCCGGCGGCGCTACGCCCACGCGGAGCAACTGCGGCTGCTGGAGCGCGCCATGGAGCTGTGGGACTCCGCGCCCGACTCCGTACGGGCCTGCCTGAGGCCCCCGGACGACACCGAGGTCCACCCGCCCAGCGGCGAAGGCGGGAGCGCCCCGCTGCGCTATCTCGACCTGCTGTCCGAGGCGACCGTCGCGGCACGCTCGGGCGGCGACCGCGAGCGGGCCCTCGCGCTGTCCAAGAAGGCCCTGCGGGTGCTGGAGACCGTGGACGACCCGCTGCGCGCCGCCTGGTTCTGGACCCAGCGCTCCCGGCTGGTGCAGGACCTCTCACGCGGCGACGGCTGGGACGAACTGGCCACCGCCCAGGACCTGGTGCTCGGCCTGCCGCCGTCCGCCGTGCACGCCTCGGTCCTCTCCGACGTCGCCGGCTGGGGCGCCCTGCACCGGCCCGGCGCCAACAGCCTGGCCGCCGCCGACCGCGCCGTGGAGTACGCGCGTCTGGTCGGCGCGGAGAACATCGAACTGAACGCCCGGCTCACCCGCGGCTGGCTGACCACCGAGGCGGGATCCATCGAGGAGGGCCTGGCCGAGATGTACGCGGTACGGGACCGCGTCATCGAACTGGGCAACGTCGCCGCGCTCACCCTCCTGGGCCGCGTCACGATCAACCTGCCGTCCACACTGGAGAGCGTGGGCCGCTCCGAGGAGGCGGTCGCCGCCGCCGAACTGGGCATCAGCCTCTGCCATCAGCGGGGGCTGACCGACAAGGAGGCCTGGGTCCGGGCCAATCTGAGCGAATCCCTCTTCTCGCTCGGCCGCTGGACCGAGGTGGAGTCCGCGATCGAGGAGGCCGCCCGGATCGCCCACGCACCCAAGGCGCGCGCCCTGGTGGCCGTCCGGCGCGCGACCCTCGCCCTCGGGCGCGGCGAGTTCGCCGAGGCCGGGAGCCAGGTGACCCTGGCCCGCGCGGTCTTCGGGCCGCACGATCCACAGCCCCAGCACGTCATCGCACCGACCAGACTGGCGATGGTCAGCGCCGCGCGGCAGGGCAGGCTCGCCGAGGCCCGCGCCGAGTTCGAACAGGTCGTGGCGCAGGGCTTCCCGCCGGGCATGCAGCGGTACGCCCTTCCGCTGCTCTGCTCGGCCGCCGCGATGGAGGCGGACGCGCGCGGGCTGCCGGAGGCCGACGCCGGACGTGAGGCGATCCTGGCGACCGTCCGCGACCAGGCGAAGCGGCTGCCCGCCGTCGTCCCGGTCTGGCGGGCGTACGACCTGCTGCTCGAAGCCGAACTGGCCCGCGCCGACGGCATCGTCGCCCCCAAGCTGTGGGCCCGCGCGGCTGCCGCCTTCGAGGGGCTGGCACGGCCGTACGAACTGGCCAACACCCGCCGCCTCTGGGCCGCCGACCTCCTCGCCGCGACCGCCGACCGGGAGAAGGCCGCCGCTCTCCTGGTACAGGCCCACACCACGGCGAAGCATCTCGGCGCGCGGTTCCTCGTCGAGCAGACGGAACTCCTCGCCGGCCGCGCCCGCATCAGCCTCTCCACCACACCGAGGCTCGCCCCGCCGCCCGACGCCGTCAGCTCACTGGGCCTGACCCCGCGCGAACAGGACGTCCTGCGCCGGGTCGCCGAGGGCCGCAGCAACCGTCAGATAGCCGAGGAGCTCTACATCTCGCCCAAGACGGCGAGCGTCCATGTCTCCAACATCCTTGCCAAGCTGGGCGTCTCGGGCCGCACGGAGGCGGCGGCGATGGCCCACCGACTCCAGCTCTTCACCGACCTGGAACCGACGCACCTCTAGGACCGCTCGGCGGGGTGCCAGGAGAAGCCGAAGCCGCCCGTACGACTCCGAGCGACGCCAGGCGTGCCACGTTCACGAGCGCCCTGCTGGACCGCCCTGCCGGACGCGCCCGGCGGGGCGAACTTCTCGTCGCACGGATCGGGATCACCGACGAGGGAACGCTCCACGAGCGTGAGCCCGTCGAGTGACGTTCGGCCAGCCGGGGACCGCCGCCCCGCCCGGCAGAGGGGCGACGCCCCTGGGCGGGAAGCGGGAAGCGTGACCCGGCTGCTCGCGGAAGAACTCGCGCAGCCCCCGTTCCGGAAAGAGCGCGCTCAACGCGTTCACGCCCCGCGCGAAGCACGGTCGGCGCCAGGGTCGTCCGGTTGGCCGTGAGAGCGCCGAGATACGGCCCAGGACCCGCGCGGGCGTACCCCCGGTCGATCAGCCCGGACACGCCCCCGTCGGCCTTCGCGGCCCGCGACGCCCGGCCCCGGGCCGAACCCACGGACGGCCGGACGGCGTCCTCGGGCCGAACCCGGTCGCGCCGGGTGCGCGGACAGTCGCCCGGAAGGCTTCCTGGCCGTGAACCTCCACGATGGGCGCACGCCCCCACGAGCAACCCACGCTGGGACCACCGGTTCCGGGCGGGGACGGGCACCGCGTCCCCGGACGGGTACGTGGCCCCGGGGCAGCGGCGCCGCGTTCGCCCCCGCTAGGTGATGTCCACCCGGACGATCCTGTCGTCTCCCGGCTTCGGGGTACCACGGCCGTCCGTGTTGCTCGTCAGCAGCCAGAGCGCCCCGTCCCCGGTCGCCACCACCGTGCGCAGACGGCCGTACTTGCCCTCCAGGAAAGCCTGCGGGTCCGCCGACGGCTTCACGCCGGCCAGCGGGATCCGCCAGAGCCGCTCACCGCGCAGGGCCGCCATCCAGATGGACCCCTTCGCGAACGCGATACCGCTCGGCGACGCGTCGGCCGTTCTCCACTCCTCCACCGGGTCGACGAAGCCGGGCTTCCCCGCCTTGCCCTCGGCCTCCGGCCAGCCGTAGTTCTTGCCCGGCTCGATCAGATTGAGCTCGTCCCAGGTGTTCTGGCCGAACTCCGAGGCCCACAGCCGCTTCTCCGAGTCCCAGGCGAGACCCTGCACATTGCGGTGCCCGTACGTGTACACGACCGAATCCGCCTCCGGATTGCCGTGCGCCGGCTCACCCTCCGGGGTCATCCGCAGAATCTTCCCGCCCAGGGACTTCTTGTCCTGCGAGAGACCCGTCTCACCCGACTCGCCCGTGCCCGCGTAGAGCATCCGGTCCGGACCGAAGGCGATCCGCCCGCCGTTGTGGATGTTGCCCTTGGGGATGCCCCGCAGGATCGTGTCCGGCGCGCCCAACTGCTGGCCCACCGGCCGCTTCGGGTCGTACAGCATCCGGGCGATGCGATTGTCCGAGTCCGTCGTGAAGTACGCGTACACATAGGTGTCCGACGCGAACGACGGCGAGATCGCGAGGCCCAGCAGACCGCCCTCACCCCCGGGAGAGACCCCGGGCACCTCGCCGACCTCGGTCTTCCTGCCGTCCTCCGCGTCGACCCGGGTGATCGTCCCCTCGTCACGCGAGGAGACCAGCAGATCCCCCTCGGGCAGCGCGGCCATCCCCCACGGCGACTTCAGGCCCTCGGTCAGTGTGGAGACCACCTTCGCCGAGCCCTTCGCGGGCGGCGCCGACGGCTGCGCCTCGCCGTCCGGAGGCGTCGCCCCGTCGGACACCGACGCGGACGGCGAACCCGCCGGGCCGCCCGACTCCGCCCCGCCGTCGGAGGACGAGCAGGCGGTCACCACGAATAGCGCCGCTGCGGCCAACATGGCCGTCACTGGAGCACGTTGCACGGTCTTGATCCCTTCGACGGCTGCGTCTCTACGTTTCATACACCGCGGCCCGCGTCCAGGTTCCCATCCACCCGGTATCGGATCCACGACTCCCACGCCGACCGCGCCCCGGCGATCCCCACCGGACCACCCACCCGCCCCGCTCACCCGCCGCGGTCCGCCGCCCGGCGGCCCCTTCCGCCCCCACAAGGCCAGGCCCGCTCCTCACCGCCCGGAGGCGTCGCATAGCCTCCCGACCATGACTTCAGACGTATGGCTGCCGATCCCGGCCGACGAGATCGAAGGACTCCCCACGGGCCCGGCCTACCGCCACTGGGACGGGGCCGACGAGTACCCCGCCGATCCGGCCGACTGCGCGTTCTACGTGGTCCCGTACATGAAGGGCATGGAGATCGCGCTCCGCCCGCTCGCCGCGATGACCTCCGTACGCGTCGTACAGACCCTCTCCGCCGGCATAGACCATGTGGCCCCCGGACTGGACTCGCTGCCCTCCGGCGTACGCCTCTGCAACGCCAAGGGCGTCCACGAGGCCAGCACCGCCGAACTCACCGTCGGACTCGTCCTCGCGTCCCTGCGCGGCATTCCCGGCTTCGTCCGGGGCCAGGAGACCGAGGAGTGGCGCTCCGGCTTCTACCCGGCGCTGGCAGACAAGTCCGTGCTGATCGTCGGCTACGGCTCGATCGGCTCGGCCATCGAGGACCGGCTCGCGCCCTTCGAGTGTGCGCGGGTGGCGCGCGTGGCGCGCTCCGCCCGTGCCACCGAGCGCGGCCCCGTGCACGCGCTCACCGATCTGCCGGACCTGCTTCCGGAGGCCGACATCGTGATCGTGTCGACGCCGCTCACCGAGCAGACGAAGGGCCTCGTCGGTGTGGAGTTCCTCGCCCGAATGAAGGACGGCGCGCTGTTCGTGAACGTCGCGCGGGGCCAGGTCGCCGACACCGCGGCGCTCCTCGCCGAGCTGAAAAGCGGAAGGATAAAAGCCGCACTGGACGTGACTGATCCGGAACCCCTCCCGGCGGGCCACCCTCTCTGGCATGCTCCGGGTGTGCTCATCAGCCCCCACGTGGGCGGATCCACCTCGGCCTTCCTCCCGCGTGCCAAGCGTCTGCTCGCGGACCAACTCACCCGCTACGCCGCGGGAGACGCTCTGCGCAACCAGGTGCTCACCACCGGCTGAGCCGCCGGCCGACCCGGACCCGGACTCGACAACTCCCCTGCTCGTCACGGAGAGTAGAAGAACTATGTCCCTGAGTGACGAGTCTGGTGTATCGTCCCGATCTGGGGGCCGCGTCGTGCGGGCGACGTGGCGGAGCGATCAGAATCCGAGGGGGGCGACGGGCGATGTACTGCCGATGGACGAAAGATCCGACGCGGAAGGGCCGCCCACGACGGCTTTCGGACCCGCCGGGGCGATCCCCGGAGACCGCGACCACTTCACCGGTGTCCGTGGCGAGCCCCTCGGCGGTGACGGCGACACCCCCCGAGGTGACCCCGTGAACGCCCCCGGGGCGCTCCTCGGCCGCCGCACCGACCCGGACGACGGCATCAAGAGCGGCAACGACAGCGGCCCCGACGGCGGAGGAGGCGGTACGGGCCTCCTCACGCAACTCCTGCTCGCCCTGATCTGCGGCGGTTACGCCACGGGCGCGGCCCTCGGCTGGGGATCACGCGAAGTGGCCCTGTTCATGGGCGACTTCGGCCTCAGCATCGCCGCCCTCATCGCCTCCGTCTCCTGCTTCCTCTACGCCCGCGGCAACGGCAGCCGCTTCCGGCCCGCCTGGCTGCTCTTCTCGCTCTCCTCCGCCATGGCCGCGGGAGGGAACGCGGTCTGGGGCTGGTACGAGGTCGTGCTCGACCAGCCCGTACCGAGCCCCTCCCTCGCCGACCTGTTCTTCCTCTGCTTCGCGCCGCCGGCCATCGTCGGCCTGCTCGTCCTCGCCAAACGACCGGTCAGCAAAGCCGGTTGGGTCTGTCTCGGTCTCGACGCGTGGCTGATCGGCGGCTCGCTCCTCACGCTCTCCTGGAGCCTCGCCCTCGCGCACACCACGCACTTCGACGGCGAGACGGTCGCGCACGCCGCGCTCTCCCTGGCGTATCCACTGCTGGACATCGTGCTCGTCAGCATGGTGCTCGCCCTGCACTTCCGGCGCTCGGCCGGCAGCCGTACGGCCATCAACTCCGCCATCGCCGCCCTCGCCCTCACGGTCCTGTGCGACGCCCTGTTCACCTCCCCCCTGCTCCGCGAGACCTACCGCTCGGGCCAACTGCTCGACGCGGGCTGGTTCGCCGGCTCCCTCCTGCTCGCCTACGCGCCCTGGGGCGTCCGCGGAGCGGACGAGGGTATTCCGGAGCCGGTCCGGCCCCCTCGCCCGTCCAGACAGCCCAGCAGGCCGATCGCGGGCTCCCTGGCGGCCCTCACGCCGTATCTCGCCGCCGCCGTCTGCACCCTGGGGATCCTGTACAACGTCATCGAGGGCCGCCGGGTCGACCGCGTGGTGGTCCTCACCGGCTGTACGGTCGTCCTCGCCCTGGTCGTACGGCAGGGCATCATGCTCGTCGACAACATCGCGCTCGCGCATGAACTGGCCCAGAAGGAGAACCACTTCCGCTCCCTGGTCCAGGGGTCGAGCGACGTCATCATGATCGCCGGACCCGAGGGCACCCTCGACTACGTCAGCCCGGCGGCGGCCGGGGTCTACGGACGCGAGGCGGACGGTCTCGTCGGCGCCGCACTGGAATCGATCATCCACCCCGACGACCGCGGCCGGGTCAAACGCGAAGTACGCCGCTTCCTCGCCGCCCCTCCCACGGAGGAGCCCACCACCCGTATCGAATGCCGCTTCAAATCCGGCTCGGGCGACTGGCTGAACGTGGAATCCACCGTCAACCGGCATCAGGGCGGACTGATCCTCAACAGCCGCGACGTCACCGAACGCGTCAGGCTCCAGGCCCAGTTGCAGCACAATGCCGAACACGACCCGCTCACCGACCTGCCCAACCGCGCGCTGTTCACCGAGAGGGTCCGCCAGTCCCTCTCCGGGCGCCGCGCGGGCGACCCCGGTACGGCGGTGCTCTTCATCGACCTCGACGGTTTCAAGGGCGTCAACGACCGTCTCGGCCATCAGGTCGGTGACGAGCTGCTGATCCACGCCGCCCGCCGCCTCCAGGACTCGGTACGGGCCGGGGACACCGCCGCCCGCCTCGGGGGGGACGAGTTCGCCGCCCTCATCGTCGGCGACGGCACGGACGACCAGAGCGCCCGTGAGTACCAGGTCCACGAGATCGCCGACCGGCTGCGCCTCAGGCTCTCGCAGCCGTACCGCATCGAAGGCAACGATGTCCGTGTCGCCGCCTCCATCGGCGTGGCCTTCGCCGAGCCCGGCATCACCCCCACCGACCTGATGCGCAACGCCGACCTCGCGATGTACCGCGCCAAGGCCGGAGGCAAGGACCGCGTCGAGCTGTACGCGCCCCAGATGCAGGCCGACGTCGTCCGCCGTACGGAGCTGGCCGTCCGGCTCCGCACCGCCCTGCGCGACGGCGAGTTCGCCCTTCTCCACCAGCCCGTGGTCGACCTGGCCACCGGGCAGATCTCCGCCGTGGCCGCACAGGCCCGCTGGCGCTCCGCCCAGGGAATCCTCTTCACCCCCACCGAGTTCCTCCGTGTCGCCGACGACAGCGACCGGACCGCCGAGTTATCACGGTGGCTGCTCGAAGAGGCGGTCGCACAGGCCGCCGAGCGCGCCCGGACGGGCCACCTCGTGCCCGTCACCGTCCGCCTCTCCGCCCGCAGGCTGCTCGACCGGTCCATGCCCCTCGGCTCCATCGAGGCGCTTCTCACCCGCCACGGGCTCCCCTCCGGGGCGCTGCTGATCGAGCTGTCCGACAGTGACCCCCGCGCGTCCATCGACGAGCTGGAGCACCGTCTGGTCGCGCTGCGCCGACTGGGCGTACGGATCGCGCTCGACGGCTTCGGCAGCGGTTACGCGGCGATAAACGCACTGCGCAGGCTCCCCGTCGACGTACTGAAACTGGACCGCGGGCTGGTCGAGGGCGTCGTCGAGTCCGCCAGGCTGCACAAGATCACGGCGGGACTGCTCCGTATCGCCTGCGACCTGGGCATGGTCTCGGTGGCCGAGGGCGTCGACCTTCCCGAGCAGGTCCTCGCGCTCCGCGCCATGGGCTGCACCCACGGCCAGGGAATGGCGTTCTCGGGTCCCCTGGACGAGTACCGGCTGCGCCGTGCCCTGGTCCGCGGCGACTATCCGCTCCCCGTCGCGGCCCCGCTGCCGGTCCTCACCGGAGGCGCGCTGCCCGTGCGCCGTACGCGCGCGGCGACCCCCGACATGATCCCCAGGCCCATCACCCGACCGCCCCTCCGCTCAAATGTTGAGACGCCGGTCCCACCCACTTGACAGTGGTAGCGCGTCAGGGGGAGGGTCAATGCCATGCGCACCCGAATTCTCGTACTTGGACAGCGCGTCGGCTGAAGCAGTGTCCGCCACCGGCCCTGCAGACCGCACCGACGCGCTCCCCTCGCCTGCCTCACGGCACGAGGGGTTTTTTGTTGTACTGGCACAGCCCAAACCCCCGCAAAAACCCTCAGCTTCGAGAAGAGACTGACGATGACCGAGCAGGCCACCGGGGCACACCCGACGCCGCGCGCCCGTAACGGCGGACCCACGTCCGCCACCGTTGAGTACGTCACGGGCGCGCAGTCCCTCATCCGCTCTCTTGAGGAAGTGGGGGCCGACACGGTATTCGGCATCCCCGGCGGCTGCATCCTCCCCGCCTACGACCCGATGATGGACTCCACCCGGGTCCGCCACATCCTGGTCCGCCACGAGCAGGGCGCGGGCCACGCGGCCACCGGCTACGCGCAAGCCACCGGCAAGGTCGGCGTCTGTATGGCCACCTCGGGCCCCGGCGCCACCAACCTGGTCACCCCGATCGCCGACGCGCACATGGACTCCGTGCCGCTCGTCGCGATCACCGGCCAGGTCGCGAGCAAGGCGATCGGCACGGACGCCTTCCAGGAGGCGGACATCTGCGGCATCACGATGCCGATCACCAAGCACAACTTCCTGGTCACCAAGGCCGACGACATCTCGCGCACCATCGCCGAGGCGTTCCACATCGCCTCCACGGGCCGCCCGGGCCCCGTGCTGGTCGACATCGCCAAGGACGCCCTCCAGGCGAAGACCACCTTCACCTGGCCGCCCACCCAGGAACTCCCCGGCTACCGCCCCGTCACCAAGCCGCACGCCAAGCAGATCCGCGAGGCGGCCAAGCTGATCACCCAGGCCAAGCGCCCGGTGCTGTACGTCGGCGGCGGGGTCATCAAGGCCGGTGCCACCGCCGAGCTGCGCGTTCTCGCCGAACTGACCAACGCCCCCGTCACCACCACCCTGATGGCACTGGGCGCGTTCCCCGACAGCCACCCGCTGCACGTGGGAATGCCGGGCATGCACGGATCGGTCACCGCCGTCACCGCGCTGCAGAAGGCCGACCTGATCGTCGCCCTCGGAGCCCGCTTCGACGACCGCGTCACCGGCAAGCTCGACAGCTTCGCCCCGTACGCGAAGATCGTCCACGCCGATGTCGACCCGGCCGAGATCGGCAAGAACCGCGCCGCCGACGTGCCGATCGTCGGCGACGCCCGCGAGGTCCTCGCCGACCTCGTCCAGGCGGTCCAGGCCGAGCACACCGAGGGCAACGTCGGTGACTACGGCGCCTGGTGGCGCGATCTGACCCGATGGCGCGAGACGTACCCGCTCGGCTTCGACCAGCCGGCGGACGGCAGTCTCTCCCCCCAGCAGGTCATCCAGCGCATCGGGCAGCTCGCCCCGGACGACACGATCTACACGGCGGGTGTCGGCCAGCACCAGATGTGGGCCGCCCACTTCATCGACTACGAGCAGCCCGCCACCTGGCTCAACTCCGGCGGCGCGGGCACGATGGGCTACGCGGTCCCGGCCGCGATGGGCGCCAAGGCCGGCCGGCCCGACCGCACCGTCTGGGCGATCGACGGCGACGGCTGCTTCCAGATGACCAACCAGGAACTGGTCACCTGCGCCCTCAACAACATCCCCATCAAGGTCGCGATCATCAACAACGGGGCGCTGGGCATGGTCCGCCAGTGGCAGGCCCTCTTCTACAACCAGCGTTACTCCAACACCGTCCTGCACAGCGGCCCCGACGTGGCGGACGGCGGCTCCTTCGAGGGCTCAGGCCGCGCGGACGACGCGAAGCCCAACGGCGGCACCCGCATCCCCGACTTCGTGAAGCTGTCCGAGGCCATGGGCTGTGTGGCGATGCGCTGCGAGTCGCCCGGCGACCTGGACGCCGTGATCGCCAAGGCCAACTCCATCAACGACCGCCCCGTGGTGGTCGACTTCATCGTCCACGAGGACGCCCAGGTCTGGCCGATGGTCGCCGCGGGCACCTCCAACGACGAGGTCCTGGCCGCCCGGGGTGTGCGCCCCGACTTCGGCGACGGCCTGGACGACTGAGCCGGATGCCGAGAGCGAGAGAAAGAACGACGAAAATGTCTTCCAAGCACACCCTCTCCGTCCTGGTGGAGAACACGCCCGGCATCCTCGCCAGGATCGCCGCCCTGTTCTCCCGGCGCGGCTTCAACATCGACTCACTCGCGGTGGGTGTCACCGAACACCCCGACATCTCCCGCATCACCATCGTGGTCAATGTCGAGGACCTGCCGCTCGAACAGGTCACCAAGCAGCTCAACAAGCTGATCAACGTCCTGAAGATCGTCGAACTCGAGCCCGGCGCCGCGATCCAGCGCGAGCTCGTCCTGGTGAAGGTCCGCGCCGACAACGAGACCCGCTCCCAGATCGTCGAGATCGTGCAGCTCTTCCGCGCCAAGACGGTGGACGTCTCACCCGAGGCCGTCACCATCGAGGCCACCGGTTCGAGTGACAAGCTCGACGCGATGCTGAAGATGCTGGAGCAGTACGGCATCAAGGAACTCGTCCAGTCCGGCACGATCGCCATAGGGCGCGGCTCCCGGTCCATCACGGACCGCAGCCTCCGGTCGCTCGACCGCAGCGCGTAGCCCGCCTCCGCCGGGGCCCCGCGGCACCGCGGTTCGTATGCCGAGACCGTGAGGCTCCCTTTACCCGCCCCGCCGTACGGTGGGGGCCACAGCGACACGCTTACCGCGACACCAGCACCAGCGACACCCCAGTTTGCACACCAAGGAGAAGACCCAGTGGCCGAGCTGTTCTACGACGACGATGCCGACCTGTCCATCATCCAGAGCCGCAAGGTCGCGGTCATCGGCTACGGCAGCCAGGGCCACGCCCACGCGCTGTCGCTCCGTGACTCGGGTGTCGACGTCCGGGTCGGTCTGCACGAGGGTTCCAAGTCCAAGGTGAAGGCCGAGGAGCAGGGCCTGCGCGTGGTGACGCCCGCCGAGGCGGCCACCGAGGCCGACGTGATCATGATCCTGGTGCCGGACCCGATCCAGGCACAGGTCTACGAGGAGTCCGTCAAGGACAACCTGAAGGACGGCGACGCGCTCTTCTTCGGCCACGGCCTCAACATCCGCTTCGGCTTCATCAAGCCGCCCGCGGGTGTCGACGTCGCGATGGTCGCCCCGAAGGGCCCCGGCCACCTGGTCCGCCGCCAGTACGAGGAGGGCCGCGGCGTGCCGTGCATCGCGGCCGTCGAGCAGGACGCCACCGGCAAGGGCTTCGAGCTGGCCCTGAGCTACGCGAAGGGCATCGGCGGCACCCGCGCCGGCGTCATCAAGACGACCTTCAGCGAGGAGACCGAGACCGACCTCTTCGGTGAGCAGGTCGTCCTCTGCGGCGGTACGTCCGCGCTGGTCAAGGCGGGCTTCGAGACGCTGGTCGAGGCCGGCTACCAGCCGGAGATCGCGTACTTCGAGTGCCTCCACGAGCTCAAGCTGATCGTGGACCTGATGTACGAGGGCGGCCTGGACAAGATGCGCTGGTCGGTCTCCGAGACCGCCGAGTGGGGCGACTACGTCAGCGGCCCGCGGATCATCACGGACCAGACCAAGGCCGAGATGAAGAAGATCCTGGCCGAGATCCAGGACGGTACGTTCGCCAAGAACTGGATGGACGAGTACCACGGCGGTCTGAAGAAGTACAACGAGTACAAGAAGGCCGACAGCGACTCGCTGCTGGAGAGCACGGGCCGTGAGCTGCGCAAGCTCATGAGCTGGGTCGACAACGACGACGCCTGAGCCCTCTCCGGTGCCGGCCCGGTGCTCCGGGTCCGGCACCGGACCGGTCGTACGATCGCCCCCCCCGCACCGGTCGTCGGACCGCGGGTGGGATCGCCGGTCGGACTGCCGGGCGGACTGCGGGTCGGACCGCCGGTCGGGTCGGCCCCGGGGCGGTCGTACGATCCGCCCGCGCCGGTCGTCCGGCCGGTCGTCGGACGGCCTTTCGGTAAGCGCTTACGGGGGGTCCGGCCACGTACGGGTGATCCGCCCGCCCGGGCGGGAAACCCCCGCCCACGACACCACTACACTGCTGAACACATACGCGTCAGGCCCACAACGTCGTGCGTCTTCCACGCGATCAGGCCCGGACCAGGGCCTGGCACCCTCCGCCGCCTGCGGCCGTCGGGACGGCCGTCCGCAATGGACTTGTGAGGACCCACGTGAGCTCGCGTTCCAATGAAAAGCCGGTTGTACTCATCGCCGAAGAGCTGTCGCCCGCCACCGTCGACGCGCTCGGTCCGGACTTCGAGATCCGCCACTGCAACGGCGCCGACCGCGCCGAACTGCTGCCCGCCATCGCCGACGTGGACGCGATCCTCGTCCGCTCCGCGACCAAGGTCGATGCCGAGGCCGTCGCCGCGGCGAAGAAGCTGAGGGTCGTCGCCCGCGCCGGTGTCGGTCTCGACAACGTCGACGTCTCCGCCGCCACCAAGGCCGGCGTGATGGTCGTCAACGCGCCCACCTCGAACATCGTCACCGCCGCCGAGCTGGCCTGCGGTCTGCTGGTCGCCACGGCGCGCAACATCCCCCAGGCCAACTCCGCCCTGAAGAACGGCGAGTGGAAGCGCAGCAAGTACACGGGCGTCGAGCTGAGCGAGAAGACGCTCGGCGTCGTCGGCCTCGGCCGTATCGGTGTGCTGGTCGCGCAGCGCATGTCCGCGTTCGGGATGAAGATCGTCGCGTACGACCCGTACGTGCAGCCCGCGCGCGCCGCGCAGATGGGCGTCAAGCTGCTCTCGCTGGACGAGCTGCTGGAGGTGTCGGACTTCATCACCGTGCACCTGCCGAAGACCCCCGAGACCCTCGGCCTGATCGGCGACGAGGCGCTGCACAAGGTCAAGCCGACCGTGCGGATCGTCAACGCCGCGCGCGGCGGGATCGTGGACGAGGAGGCGCTGGCCTCCGCGCTCAAGGAGGGCCGCGTCGCGGGCGCCGGTCTGGACGTGTACGCGAAGGAGCCCTGCACGGACTCCCCGCTCTTCCAGTTCGACCAGGTCGTCTGCACCCCGCACCTCGGCGCGTCGACGGACGAGGCGCAGGAGAAGGCCGGTGTCTCGGTCGCCAGGTCGGTACGGCTCGCGCTCGCCGGTGAGCTGGTGCCCGACGCGGTCAACGTCCAGGGAGGCGTCATCGCCGAGGACGTACGGCCCGGTCTGCCGCTGGCCGAGAAGCTGGGCCGGATCTTCACGGCGCTGGCGGGCGAGGTCGCCGTACGTCTCGATGTCGAGGTCTACGGCGAGATCACGCAGCACGACGTGAAGGTGCTCGAACTGTCCGCGCTGAAGGGCGTGTTCGAGGACGTCGTCGACGAGACCGTCTCGTATGTGAACGCGCCGCTGTTCGCGCAGGAGCGCGGCGTCGAGGTGCGTCTGACGACGTCGAGCGAGTCGCCCGACCACCGCAACGTCGTCACCGTGCGCGGCACGCTCGCGGGTGGCGAGGAGGTGTCGGTCGCCGGCACGCTCGCCGGGCCGAAGCATCTGCAGAAGATCGTCGCGATCGGTGACTACGACGTCGACGTCTCGCTGGCCGACCACATGGTCGTCATGCGGTACGAGGACCGTCCCGGCGTCGTCGGCACCGTGGGCCGGATTCTCGGCGAGGCGGGGCTGAACATCGCGGGGATGCAGGTCTCGCGTGCGGAGGAGGGCGGCGAGGCGCTGGTCGTCCTGTCCGTGGACGACAACGTGCCGCCGGCCGTACTCGCGGAGATCTCGGACGAGATCGGCGCGAACTCGGCGCGCTCGGTGGATCTGACCGACTGATCCGACTGATCCGTCTCATTCGGTTGAGCGACTGACCGGCTGATCCGATCCGATCTGCCGGTTCCGGCTGACCGGTTGATCCGGCCGCTGGAACGCTCGGCGCGACGAGGGGCCCGGGATTGTCTCCCGGGCCCCTTCGCTGTCCCCGCTCCCGCCGGAACCGTCCCCGCGCGGCGACGTCGCGGTGATCAGTCGGTGGTGACCAGCCCCGCCGCCTCCTCCTTGAGGGAGTCCGCGCCCGTGCCAGCGCACGCGCCCGCCGGGGCGCTCGCCCGGCGCAGCAGTGTCGCGGCCAGGACGGCGGCGGCGACCAGCAGCGCGGCGCCTCCGACGGCGGCGATCTGCATCCCGTGCACGAACGCCTCGCGGGCGGCTTCGAGCACCGACTCGCCAACACGGTGCGGGAGTTGACCCGCGACGACGGTCGCGCCGCCCAGTGTCTCGCGTACGGAATCCAGTGCCCCGTCGGGCAGGCCGGCGGGGACCGAGTCGGAGATGTCCTGGCGGTAGACGGCGGTGCCGACGGTGCCGAGGAGCGCCATGCCCAGCGCGCCGCCGAACTCCTGCCCCGTCTCCAGGACCGACGCCGCCGAACCGGCCTTCTCCGCCGGGGCCGCCGCCATCGCCATGTCCGAGACCAGCGCCATGACAGTGACGATGCCGCAGCCGATGACGCTCGCCCCGCCCAGCAGGACCCAGAGCGAGTCGGTGTCGACCAGGCTCAGCAGGCCGTATCCGAGTGCCGCGATCGCGAAGCCGGCGGCGACCACGTAGGCCCGCTCCACCCGTTGGGCGATGACTGTCGCGGTGGGGGCCGCGACGCCGACGGCGATCGACGGGGCCAGACTCCACAGCGCGGCTTCCAGGGTGCCCATGCCGAGCACCGACTGGAGGTACTGGGTGGTGAAGTAGGCCGAGCCCATCATGGCGAAGCTGGCGACGGTGTTGAGGACGACTCCGGAGCCGTAGCCGCGCCCCCGGAACAGCTCGCGGCTGATCATCGCGTCGGCGTGGGTGCGCTGGCGGCGGACGAACACGTGACCGGTCACCAGCCCGACGGACAGGGATATCGCGACCGCGGTGCCGAATCCCTCGGCGGCGAACTCCTTGAGGCCGTACACGATCGGCAGCACGAAGCCCATCGACAGCGGCACGCCGAGCAGGTCGAACCTTCCGGGCTCCGGGTCCTTGAACTCCGGGACCAGCACCGGCGCCAGGACCAGCAGAAGCAGCATCGCGGGCACGTTGACGAGGAAGATCGAGCCCCACCAGAAGTGGTTGAGCATGACGCCGCTCATCACCGAACCGAGCGCGACACCGCCCGCCATGGCGCCCGACCAGATGCCGATCGCCTGACCGCGCTGCTTGGCGTCGCGGAACATGTTCCGCACCAGACCCATGGTCGACGGCATCAGCGTGGCGCCGCCGATGCCGAGCAACGCGCGTGCGGCGATGAGCATCTCGGCGCTCTGCGCGTACGCGGCCCCGACCGAGGCGACGCCGAAGGCCGCGGCGCCGATCAGCAGGAGCCGGCGGCGGCCGATCCGGTCGCCCAGCGAGCCCATCGTGATGAGCAGCCCGGCGAGGGCGAACGCGTAGATGTCGAAGATCCACAGCTGCTGCGTGGCGCTCGGGGCGAGCTCTTCGGTGATCGCGGGGATCGCGAAGTAGAGGACCGAGACGTCCATCGAGACCAGGAGGAGAGGCAGCAGGAGGACGGCGAAGGCGGTCCACTCCTTGCGGCCGGCGCGGAGCGAGGCGGGATTCGTCATGACGGGCAATGTACATCCGTCATAAACGATTGTCTATGACGATCGTACAGGACGGTCGTGTGATACGGCTGTGTGGGACGATCGTGTATGACATGTGTATGTGACGTGTGTATGGACTCGCGCTACGCTTCCGGGCATGGGACATCGCGAAGATCTGCTCGAAGGTGCCAAGCGCTGCCTGCTGGAGAAGGGGTACGCCAGGACGACGGCCCGCGACATCGTCGCCGCCTCCGGCGCCAACCTGGCGTCCATCGGCTACCACTACGGTTCCAAGGAGGCGCTCCTTCACGAGGCGTTCATCGCCCTGACGGAGCAGTGGGGCGACCTCGTGACGGAGCCGGACGGGGCGGTCGGCGCGGACGGGGCGCCGGGGGAGTCAACCGCGGACTCGCTCGCGGCGGATGACGGTCTGCCATCGATCGCGCCGGCGTCGCTGGACCACTTCGAGGACGTGTGGGCGAAGATCGTCGCCTCGCACGAGGAGAGCCGCTCACTCTGGCAGCTCCAGATGGAGGTGGTCTCCCGCATGGAGACCGACCCCGGGCTTCAGAAGGTTCTGGCGGCAAAGCAGATGGAGGGCCGCGAAGGCCTGGCGGAGGGCATGTTCGGCGTCGATCCGACGTCGGAGCCGGAGAAGGCGCGGGTCGTCGGCCTTCTCACCCAGGCGATGCTCGTGGGCGTGATGGTGCAGTGGATGGTCGACCCGGAGACGGCGCCGTCGGCGCGCGATCTGACCGACGGCCTGCGCGCGATCCTCGGCGACGACCTGGCCTGAGGCCCCCGTCAGCAGCTCTACCTCTCGCTGCCGGGCCGCCCGCGCCGTCGTGCCTGTCGCGCCGTCGTGCCCGTCGTCCCACCGTGCCTGTCGTGCGTGCCGCCCCGTGTCCCGGACACGGGGCGGCACGCACGGGCCTCAGCCCGTGGCGTTCAGGTGGTACGTCGTGTCGACCCAGAAGCCGTTGTGGAACGCCGCCTTGATCTCCAGCACGTACTGCCCCGGGAGCAGCGGCGTCATGGCCGCGTACACGCCCCACGAGTTGCGCCGGCACGTCGCCGCCTCGAACGTCGGCGAGGTGAACTCCCGCAGCGGGAGCGGCACCCCGTTCAGGCTCGCCTCCGCGCGCGCCACGGGCATGGCGAGACGGCGCTTCACATACGCGACGGGGCGCTGGACGTTCAGGATCGGGAAGAACACCGGTCGTCCGGAGGGAAGATCGCAGCGTCGTACGACGTGTCCGCCGTAGGTGCCCGCGAGGAACCAGAGGTCGCGCGGCTGGTTCCAGCCGGCGTGCTCACCGGTCTCGTCCAGAACGGGGCTGCGGTGGTCGGGCGCCGACAGCGCCCACTGCCACCACCGCGCCGCCAGTTCCCCGCCCTGCCGGTCCGTCAGTTCCCAGGAACTGCCCCTGGCCATCCCGTTGCCCGCCGTCGCGTCGTTCACGTGTGTCCCCTCCCCGGAGTCCGTCATTCGGCCACGACTATTCCCCATGCGGAGGAAGTGTGAAGAGGCGGGGCGGACCTCGGCGAACGCGCGTGCGCGATCAGGACCTGAGCCGCGCGGATTTCAGCGCCATGTGCAGCAGCAGCCGGTCCTCGCCGTCCGCCAGGTCGAGGCCCGTGAGCTTCTCGACACGCGACAGCCGGTAGTAGAGCGTCTGGCGGTGGATTCCGAGCTTCGAGGCCGTACGGCCCGCCTGGCCCGCGCAGTCGAGGTAGACCTCCGCCGTGTGCGTCAGCTCCGTGTTCGCCGGCGTCAGCAGCGGGCGTACGGCGGGGTCGATGCCCGGCGGGAGCGATGTCAGCAGCCGGAACGGGCCGATCTCCGACCACCGCGCCACCGTGCCGAACCGCGGCTGCACGGCCGAGGCGTGGGCCGCCGCCACCGCCTCGTGCCAGGCGACGGGCAGTTCGGCCAGGCCACGGCGCGGCGTCGCCGCCCCGGCGGTGGCCCCGGGGCCCGCCGTCTCCCGAAGTTGGGCCGTGGCGGCGAGCGCCGGCGCCAGGGCGTCGGGTGATCTGAGCCGTACGAGCACGGCCAGCGCGCGTGGCACCTCGCCGATCCGGCGGTGCGCGCCGTCCCCGGCGCCGTCCGCCGCACCGTCCGTCAGCTCCGGCGGGCCGGACTGCTCCGGCAGCGTGCACAGCGCCGCCGTGCCGGGCACCGAGCGCACCGCCGGGTCGGCGCCGACCCACGGCGCCACGCACACCACCATGTGCTGCCCGTCGGCCCCCGGCCCCAGCGCCGTACGGAGCGCCTCCACCGCCATGTCGCCCTGCCAGCCACGCTCCGCCGTCAGCACGGCGCGGAACTCACGCGCCAGGTCGGTGCCCGCCTTCACCTCCTCGGCGAGCAGGGCCCCGATCCGCCCCGTCACCTCCATGGCCGCCGCCAATCGGTCGTCGGTGGGGCCCTGACCGGTGTCGTCGAGCAGCCATACGTAACCGAGCACCGTGTCCCGGTGCCGTACCGGCAGACAGATCCGCCCCCGGAACACCCCGGCGTCCGGCGCGGCGGGGATCCGCACGGGGCCGGTCGCGCGGGTGATGCCGAAACCCTCGAACCAGGCCCGCACCGCCGGGGTGGACTTCCGTGTCAGGATCGAACGCGTCCTGACGGGGTCCATCACACCCTCGTCCTCGCTGTCGTGCACACCGAAGGCGATCAGCCCGAAGTCCCTGTTCTCCAGCGTCAGCGGCATGCCGAGCAGCGCCGAGATCTCGTCGACCAGCTCCTGATAATCGTCCTTCACCCGGACATTCTCGCACCGCGTTCAGACATATGTCTGAGATCCCGGCCACGGATGCGTGACAGCTGTCGATGGCAGAGGATCGGACCGGTCCCTAGATTTCACAGTGGTTCTCCGTGCCGTCCCCGGGCGTTCCCGCCCCGTACGGCCTGCTCTTTCTCCCATGGAGGTGCCCTGTGCTGGGTCCCGTGATTCTCGCCGCGTCGCGCAGCGACCTCATGCGGCGTGCCGTCTCGGCCGCGCCGGTCACCAGGCCCGTCGTCGACCGCTTCATCGCCGGCGAGACGGTCGACGGTACGACGCCCGTCATCCAGGACATGGCCGACAGCGGCCTCGAAGTCACCATGGACGTCCTCGGGGAGGACATCACCGACCGGTCGGCGGCGCTGCACGCCCGCGACGCCTATCTGAAGCTGATCGAGGCCCTCGCGCCGCTGGGGCTCGGCGCCCGCGCGGAGATGTCGGTGAAGCTCTCCTCCTTCGGGCAGGCCCTGCGCGACGGCCACGACCTGGCGCTCCGCAACATCACGACCGTCGTCGAGGCCGCCACCGAGATCGGCACCACCGTTACGCTGGACATGGAGGACCACACCACCGTCGACTCGACGCTCGCCATCCACCGGACGCTCCGCGAGCGCTTCCCGGAGACCGGCGCCGTCGTCCAGTCGTACCTCTTCCGTACGGAGGACGACTGCCGGACCCTCGCCGCCTCGGGATCGCGCGTCAGGCTCGTCAAGGGCGCCTACAAGGAGCCCGCGCGGGTCGCCCACCAGGACAAGGGCGAGGTCGACAAGGCGTACGTGCGGTGCCTCAAGACCCTGATGGCGGGCAGCGGCTACCCGATGGTCGGGTCCCACGACCCGCGCCTCATCGCGATCGCCCAGGAGCTCGCCGTAAGGGCCGGACGCAAGCACGACGCGTACGAGTTCCAGATGCTCTACGGCATCCGCGAGGCCGAGCAGCGGCGACTCGCGGCCGAAGGCCACCGGATGCGGGTCTACATCGCGTACGGCACCGACTGGTACGGCTACTTCATGCGCCGGCTGGCGGAACGCCCCGCGAACCTCGCCTTCTTCCTGCGTTCGCTCGCCACCCGCGGCTGACGCGCCGCCCCGACCGTCGACCGTAAACCGTCTACTGATCAAGGAGATGCGGCCCTCATGGACGCTGTGACCCAGGTCCCCACGCCGGTCAACGAGCCGGTGCACGGCTACGCCCCCGGCTCCCCGGAGCGCGCCCGCCTCGAAGCCAAGCTCAAGGAGCTGGCCGACCACCCCGTCGACCTGCCGATGACCATCGGCGGCGAGAAGCGGATGGGTGGCGGCGAGCGCTTCGACGTCGTGCAGCCGCACAACCACCAGGCCGTCCTCGGTACGTACGGCAACGCCACCGAGCAGGACGCGCGGGACGCCGTCGACGCCGCGCTGGCCGCCGCCCCCGGCTGGCGCGCGATGTCCTTCGACGACCGCGCCGCGATCATCCTGCGCGCCGCCGAGCTGCTGTCGGGCCCCTGGCGCGAGACGCTGGCCGCCTCGACCATGCTGGGCCAGTCGAAGACGATCCAGCAGGCGGAGATCGACACCCCCTGCGAGCTGATCGACTTCTGGCGCTTCAACGTCTCGTACGCGCGCGGCATCCTCGCCGAGCAGCCCGTGGCCAACTCCACCGGCGTGTGGAACCGGCTCGACCACCGCCCCCTCGAAGGCTTCGTCTACGCGATCACGCCCTTCAACTTCACCGCCATCGCCGGCAACCTCCCCACCGCGCCCGCGCTCATGGGCAACGTCGTCGTGTGGAAGCCGTCGCCGACGCAGACCCACGCCGCCGTGCTCCTGATGCGTCTTCTTGAAGAGGCGGGGCTGCCCAAGGGCGTCATCAACCTGGTGACCGGCGACGGGCTGGCCGTCTCCGACGTGGCGCTCAACCACCCCGAGCTGGCCGGCATCCACTTCACCGGCTCCACCAAGACCTTCCAGCACCTGTGGAAGACGGTCGGCGGCAACATCGAGAAGTACCGCTCCTACCCGCGCATCGTCGGCGAGACCGGCGGCAAGGACTTCGTCGTCGCCCACCCGAGCGCCGACCGAGGTGTCCTCAAGACGGCGTTGACCCGGGGCTCGTTCGAGTACCAGGGCCAGAAGTGCTCGGCGTCCTCGCGCGCGTACGTCCCGGCCTCGATCTGGAACGACGGTTTCCAGGAGGAGTTCGCGGCGGAGGTCGACGCCATCGCCATGGGCGACGTCACCGACCTGTCGAACTTCATCGGCGCCGTCATCGACGAGCGGGCCTTCGCGAAGAACAAGGCCGCCATCGACCGCGCCGCCGCCGACCCGGCGTGCACGATCGTCGCCGGTGGTACGTACGACGACTCCGTCGGCTACTTCGTCCGCCCCACGGTCATCGTCTGCACCGACCCGGCCAACGAGGTCTTCACGACGGAGTACTTCGGCCCCGTCCTCGCCGTCCACGTCTACGAGGACGCGGAGTACGAGTCGATGCTGGCGCAGATGGAGTCGGTCTCGGCGTACGCGCTCACCGGCTCCGTCATCGCCGGTGACCGCGCGGCGGCGGCCGACGCGATGGCCAAGCTCCGCTACGCGGCGGGCAACTTCTACATCAACGACAAGTCGACCGGCGCCGTGGTCGGCCAGCAGCCCTTCGGCGGTGGCCGTGCCTCCGGCACCAACGACAAGGCGGGCGCGCCGCAGAACCTCATGCGGTGGACGCTGACGCGCTCGATCAAGGAATCGCTCGTGTCCCCGACGGACTACCGCTACCCGCACATGGGCTGAGTGGCGGCCCCGTCCCCGTAACCCCCGCCCCCGTGCCGGCCCCAACCCGGTACGGGGGCGGTGTCTTCCTCAGCGATGCCGCCGCCCCGCCTCTTCACGGAGGCGGGGCGGCGGCATGCGGCAGTGGGCCTCGCGGCACGGGCCTCGTGGGCTCAGCCCTTGCTGGCTCAGACCTTGCGGTAGCGCGCCATACCGAACGAGAACAGGCCGAAGAGCACGAGGCCCAGCGCGACCAGTGCCAGCAGCCAGGGGCCGGCAGGCGTGTCGGTGAAGGAGCGCAGTGTGTCGTCGAAGCCCTTCGCCTTGTCGGGCTCGTAGTCGACGGCCGCCTTGACCACGAACCAGCCGATGGCCGCGAACAGCAGTCCGCGCGCCAGTCCGCCGCCGACCCCGGTCACGTCCATGAAGCGCTTCGCCTTGTGGGACATCTGTCCGAGCTTCAGATGCTTGTGATACGACCGCTTCGCGGCGCGCACCCCGATCCACAGGCCGGCGGCCAGGATGCCGACGCCCGCGGCGCCGACCAGCCACTGGCCCGCGGGCAGCTCCAACGCCCTGGCCGTGACGTCCTGCGACTGCTGGTCGCCCGACGAGCCGCTCTTGTCGCCGGCGGCGAAGCTGAGCACGGAGTAGGCCACGAAGCCGTAGAACACGAAACGCGCCGCGGACAGCAGCCGCTTGCTCGCCTTGTGGCCGTCGGGCCCCGAGGCGCCGAACAGCGCCTCGGACAGCCGCCACAGGGACATGCCGACAAGACCGATGCCCAGGGCCCACAGGACGAAGGAGCCCATCGGCTTCTCGCCGATCTCGGCCAGTGCCCCACCGCGGTCGGCCTGCTTGCCGCCACCGCCGAAGGCGATCTGGAGCGCCAGCAGCCCGATCAGTAGATAGATCACGCCGCGCGCGGCGAAACCCCAGCGCGCCGCGGCGTCCATGGCCGAACTGTTCGCGGCCTGGCGGCCCTTGCTACGACCTCTGAGTGACATCGCCTGTACGTTCATGTGGCACCCTCCCCATCGTCGGTCGGGTGCCCCCGCGCCGGACGCGGAAACGGGGCGGGGGCCCGCGCTCAGCTCCAGCCCGCCACGATCAGCGAGAGCCCGGCGGTGAAGGCGGCACCGAGCAGGGCGACGTACGCGCTGTAGTGGCGGCGGAAGCGGCGCAGCAGCAGACCGAGCGCGGCGAAGGCGGCACCGGCCGTCAGTGTCCGCGAACCGCGCGCCTGCGCGGACCGCGCGAGCCAGTCGGCCGCCGGTGTCCCGGCGCGGCCCGCCTCGGCGGCGTACACCTTGAACGGGATGCCGTTCCACGGCTGGTGGCGTACGGCGCGAGCCGACTCGACCGCCAGCTCGTGCCGTACCTCCGCGCGCATCCGGTCCGTCGTCAGTGGGGCGGGCAACTGGAGCCCCGTGTTCGCGAGTTGGAGGGCCAGAAGCCCGCCCGCGAGGCTTCCGGCGAGTGCGGCGAGGGAGAGCCGCAGCGCGGCTCGGGGGACCGCCACGCAGGCGACGCCCAGCAGGAGTTCGGGCATCAGCGGCCAGCTCAGCGCCTCCGCGCAGGCCCAGGCGAAGGCCAGCAGCAGTCCCCGGCGGGACGCCGCCACGGCCGCCACCCGGCGCCGTACGGGGGAGTCGGGCAGCGGCTCCGAACCGGTACGGGCGTGCAGCGCCGCGACCGCCGCCCGGGCGTCCTCCGGCGTCGCCGACGGCGGCAGTGGCTCGCCGATCCGCACCCGCACCAGCGAGGAACGGAGCCGCCCGTGCTTGGGCAGCAGCCGGTCCGTGCCGCCGATGCCCACCGGTACGACGGGGACACCGGCGCGCTCGGCGAGCACCAGGGCGCCGCGGTGGAAGGCGCCGACGGCGCCGTCCGCCCCGCGCGTGCCCTCGGGGAAGAGGACGACCGCGCCGCCGGCCCGCAGCCCGTCCGCCATGCGCAGCAGGTCGTCCGTGCCGCCGCCGGTACGCCGTACCGGGAACCCCGCGGCGAGCACCCGGCAGACGCGGCGCCGCCACGGGGAGGCGAACCAGTAGTCGGCCGCCGCGCCGATGGCCGGCCGGTGCCGGGCGTCGAGCGCCGCGAGCAGCGCGGCGGTGTCCGCGTGCGAGGAGTGGTTGGCCACAACTACGCACCCACGGGGCGGCAGTTGACCGTGCCGCCGCACACCGCCGGTGAGCGTGAGGACGAACCACCACAGGGCGCGGCGCAGCACCGAGCCGAGCCGCGACGGCGACACGGCGGGCGTCGGTGCGGGCCCCGGGCCGCCAGGCCCACCGACGACAGTGCCACGCCCGTCCCCACGCCCACGCCCCGGTCCACGCAGCCGACCCCGACGCCCGCCCCGTCCCTCGCCCCGCGTCCCGCGCTCGCAGAGCCCGCCGGGTCGGCCGCCCGCGTACGCGACAGCCGCCGCGCCCGCCCCGGCCCCCGGGCGCCCCCGCCGGTGTCCGACGACGCGCGTCCTGCGCCCCCGTAGCAGTCGTCGCGGCGTCGAACGTCCCGCCCCACGGGCAGAGATCCGTGCGGTCATACCGTCACCACCATCGCGAGCAGGAGAGCCAACAGCAGGGAGTCGATCCGGTCGAGCAGCCCGCCGAAGCCCGGCAGCCAACTGCCCGCGTCCTTCACGCCCGCCTCCCGCTTGACCATGGATTCGAGCAGGTCGCCGAGCACACAGCCGACCAGCACCGCCGCCCACAGCAGCGGCGTGAAGGCGCCGACGGCGGCCAGGGCGAGCGCGGTCGCCCCCGCGGCGCCCAGCACTCCCGCCCACGTCTTGCCGGGGGAGAGGGGCGACAGACGCCGGGCGAGCGGCCGGCCGCCGGCCGACGAGGCCCCACGCCCCAGCGCCGTACCGCCGCACCACGCCCCGATGTCCCCGAGCGCCACCGCCAGGCCGACCGCGACCGCCGTGTCCCCGAGCACCACAAGTCCCATGAGCGGGACCGGAATCCACCACAGGGCGAAAACGGTGCGCGCGGCGCGGGTGAAGCCCCCTCCGTCATCGCCCGCCAGCAGCGCCGGCAGCGCCGCCGCCACGAACAGGAGCGCCACCACCCGCAGGTCGATCGCCCCCGGGTCCACCGCGTCCGGCACCAGCCACGCGAGCGCCGGGAGTACGACGGCGGCCACGGCCAGCACGGCGTGCTCCGCGCGGGGGAGCCCCGCCATCCGCACGTACTCGCTCACCGCCGTCACCCCGAGCGCCGCCGCCAGCGCGCACGCGCCCCCGGCCCCCAGGAACAGCGACCCGAGGAACACCGGCGCGGCGATCGCCCACGTCCGCCAACGTCTGCGCAGCTCCGCCCGCATCGTGACGCGCCCCGGCAGCGCCGCCACCGCGACGCCGCTCGCCCCGAGGACGCCCGCGACGAGGGGGACGGCGCGCCCCACGGTCTCGCCCGCGACCAGGACACCGCTCATGCGAGCTCCTTCCAGACCCAGCCGAGGCGGACGACCGCGGTCAGCGCCGAGCCCACCGCGATCACGATGAGCACCGGCACCGCCCAGCCGGTCGCGGCGGCGATGACGACGAGCAGGCAGCGTTCGGTCTTGCCGACGGGGCCGCCGTTACGGCGCGGGGCGCCCGCCGCCGCACCCGCGAGGGACACCCAGGACGGCAGCGTTGCCGCCAGCCCCGCCACGGCGACCAGCCACAGCGGTGCGAGCGCGAGGAAGCCGGCGAGCACGACCAAGTCGGCCCCGCGGTCCCCGAGTTCGTTGAGGACGGCGCCGCGCCGGGTCGTCCGGCCGGTGTCCCGGGCCAGCGCCCCGTCCAGATTGGCGAAGGCCAGCCGGGCGGCGAGGAGGACGGCGACGGGGAGCGCGGCGAGCGGTCCGGCGGGCAGCCAGGCCACGGCGGCGCCCGCACCGGCCGCGCTGACGACACCCGCCGCGGTGAGCGTGTCGGGCGACACCTTGCGACGGACGAGGGCGGCCCGGACTCCGGAGAGCCGAGCCGCGTACCAGGGCTTGAGTGCGTAAAGGCCGTTCATGTGCCCAACTGTCGCGGCAGGCACGTTTTTTCGACATGGAGGAGCTACTCAACTGAGCACTGAGTACATGCGCGGGCCCCCGGCCTGGAAGAGTGAGACGCATGTCATATCCGCTGCGCACCGCGCACACCTTCGAACTCGACCCGGCGACCCTCGGCGAGATCCGCCTCCTCCTGGACGACGCCTTCGACGGGAAATTCAGCGACGAGGACTGGACCCACGGGCTCGGCGGCGTCCATGTCCTCGTACGGGACGGGGCGGGCGGGCTCGTCGCGCACGGCAGCGTGATCCAGCGCCGGCTGACGCACGCGGGACAGTCGTACCGCGTGGGCTACGTGGAGGCTGTCGGCGTCCACCCCGACCGGCGCGGGGAAGGGCTCGGCGGACGGGTCATGGAGGTGCTCGAGCGGGTCGTCAGCAGGGCGTACGACGTCGGCGCGCTCGCCGCCTCCGAGCTGGGCTCCCGGCTCTACCGCTCACGGGGCTGGCATCAGTGGGACGGCCGCGTCGAGGTGTTGAGCCCGGACGGGGTGGTGCGGCTGCCGGAGGAGGAGGGGGCGACCTTTCTCTGGCCGGTGCCCGATCGCGAACTGCCGTCCCCCGACCACGCGCTGGTCTTCGACTGGCGCGACGGCGACGTGCTGTAGCGGGCCGCCCCGACGTCGCACCGGCCTCCGGCCCGGACGACGGTCCGGCCCTCCTCCAGCCTCCTCCGGCCGGCCGAGCACCGGGCAGAGCGTGCCGCCCCTGACGTCGTCGAGGCCCGCTCCGGCGAGGGCCTGATCAAGGCCGCCGTCTCAGATAGTAGGAAGTCCGACTAACTGTGGAGACAGAACGGCCCGGCTCCTTTAGCTTTGTAGGAGCCGAACGACTCGCTTGATCCAGCGAACGGCGGACGTGAGCGATCGCCCTCACGCAGGCAACCCCTGCGGCGCGAGCTCCCCGCCCAACCGGCGCCCAGCAGATGCCTCGTACGGCACCCCCAGGCCCTACGCCTCAGCTGTTTCAAGGAGTCGATGATCATGGCCGAGACGACAGTCCGCCGCGTCCGTCACCACGCCCGCGGCAACGAGTCGGACCGCAAGAACGCCGCAGCGGCCCTCCAGCGCGCCCTCGACCGCAGGGACAACGGCGGTTCCACCGGCCACTGAGCCGGAACGGGCCCCGTCGGTCACCCGCGCCGATGCCCACGGACACGCACGGTGCCCACGGACACACGCTGTCCGAATCGTGGACCACGCGTGTCAGGCACTGGGACGCGCAGTAAGGTGCCCGTCATGTCTCGCAGCATCAATCTCGCAGTGATCCCCGGTGACGGCATCGGCCAGGAGGTCGTGGCCCAGGGCCTGAAGGTCCTCGGCTCCGTACTCCCGCAGGATGTGAAGCTGGAGACCAAGGAGTACGACCTCGGCGCCCGGCGCTGGCACCGTACCGGGGAGACCCTCCCGGACGCGGAGCTCACCGCGCTCAAGACGCACGACGCGATCCTCCTCGGTGCCATCGGCGACCCCTCCGTGCCGTCCGGGGTCCTGGAGCGCGGGCTGCTGCTGAAGCTGCGGTTCGCCTTCGACCACTATGTGAACCTGCGGCCGTCGAAGCTCTTCCCGAACCAGGCCACACCGCTGGCCGGCCGTCCGGACATCGACTTCGTCGTCGTACGCGAGGGCACCGAGGGTCCGTACACGGGCAACGGTGGCTCCCTGCGCACCGGTACGCCCGCCGAGGTGGCCACGGAGGTCAGTCTCAATACGGCGTACGGCGTGGAGCGTGTCGTGCGCGACGCGTACGAGCGTGCCAACTCCCGCCCCCGCAAGAAGCTGACGCTTGTCCACAAGAACAACGTCCTCGTGTACGCGGGCCACCTCTGGAAGAGGATCTTCGACCGGGTCGGCCAGGAGTACCCCGACGTCTCCACCGACTACCTGCATGTCGACGCCGCCACGATCTTCTTCGTGACCCAGCCCGAGCGTTTCGACGTGATCGTCACCGACAACCTCTTCGGTGACATCCTCACCGACCTCGCCGCTGCCGTGACCGGCGGCATCGGCCTGGCGGCCTCCGCGAACATCAACCCCGACCGGGCGTTCCCGTCCATGTTCGAGCCCGTCCACGGCTCGGCGCCGGACATCGCGGGCCAGGGGAAGGCCGACCCCACGGCCACGATCCTCTCGGTCGCGCTGCTGCTGCGGCATCTCGGCTTCGACGCCGAGGCCGCCCGTATCGAGGAGGCCGTCGCGGCCGACCTCGCGGAGCGCGGCAGCGCGACCCGTACGACCGACGAGATCGGTGACGCGCTCGTCGTACGAGTAGCGGGCTGACCCGCCGACGACTTCCATAGCCGCCGGGTCACAGCATCCGGCGGCTGTGCTTCGCGGCCACCGGGTGCCACCATCATCCGTAGGGCCGTGTTCACCCCGTTGCATCTCCGGCTGAGCCGCGCGCCACAATGGCGGTGGGCCGTAGCATGAGGGAAAGCTCGGACGTCCTAGTACCTGTAGCGGCGTGAGCGCGGTCCGTCATACACAACCGGTGAAGGACAAGAACTCATGACCACGCCCACGACGCCGCTGCCCACGATCGCGCTCAAGCCCTCGTCGAATCCGCTGTCCGACGCGCAGCGCGAGGCGATCCTGGCCGCTCCTGGTTTCGGCCGCCACTTCACCGACAACATGGTGACCATCAGATGGACCGAGGGGCGCGGCTGGCACGACGCGCAGCTGGTGCCCTACGGGCCGCTCTCGCTCGACCCGGCCAACATGACCCTGCACTACGCGCAGGAGATCTTCGAGGGGCTGAAGGCGTACCGCCGCGCCGACGGCACCATCGCCACCTTCCGGCCCGAGACGAACGCCCTGCGCTTCCAGGTCTCGGCGCGCCGGCTGGCGATGCCCGTGCTGCCTGCCAAGACCTTCATCGAGGCGTGCGACGTGCTGGTGCGGCAGGACCAGGCGTGGGTCCCGCCGTACGGCGGCGAGGCGTCGCTCTATCTGCGGCCGTTCATGATCGCGACCGAGGTCGGCCTCGGGGTGAAGCCGTCGAACGAGTACCTGTTCCTCGTCATCGCCTCCCCGGCCGGCGCCTACTTCCCTCGCGGTGTGAAGCCCGTCTCGGTCTGGCTCTCCGAGAACTATGTGCGCGCCGTCCCCGGCGGTATGGGCTTCGCCAAGACCGGCGGCAACTACGCGGCGTCGCTGCTCGCGCAGGCCGAGGCGGCGGCCGAGGGCTGCGACCAGGTCGTCTGGCTGGACGCGCTGGAGCACCGCTACGTCGAGGAGATGGGCGGGATGAACCTGTACTTCGTGTACGGGGACAAGATCGTCACTCCCGAACTCACGGGCTCGCTGCTGGCCGGCATCACCCGCGACTCCCTGCTGAAGCTGGCGAGCGATCTCGGCTACTCGTCGGAGGAGCGCCGTATCTCCACCGAGGACTGGCGTCGCGACACCGAGAACGGCACCCTCACCGAGGTCTTCGCGTGCGGCACCGCGGCCGTCATCACACCGGTCGGCCTCGTCAGGTCGACGGGCGGTGAGTGGGTGCACGCGGACGGTGAGCCCGGCAAGGTCACGATGAAGCTGCGCGAGGCGCTGCTGGACATCCAGACGGGCCGGTCGGAGGACACCCGCGCCTGGATGCACCGCGTGGTCTGACGCCCCGTCGCCGGCCCCGTCGCGGCACCCGGTCCTGGGCCCCGGCCCGGACGCGGACCGTCCCCTCGCGGGGGACGGTGCCCCGCCCGATGGGACCGACCGGTGGGCCACGGGGGCGAACGGAC